>JAUIIS010000081.1 GCA_030431575.1 Acidimicrobiia bacterium
CCCCTTGAGCGCTTTGCCAGCAATGATGGGCGAGATGGCGACCGTATGGGCTCTGCGAGCCTTGATGGCGTCTTCGATGCCTTCGATGGCAAGCAGGGGACCAATGGAGACAATGGGGTTCGACGGGGCAATGACCACCACGTCGGCCGACGCAATGGCATCGAGCACGCCCGGCGCAGGCGTTGCGTCGCCCGCCCCCACAAAGCGCACCGAAGAGACAGGCACGTTGTGGCGCAAACGCACGAAGTACTCCTGGAAGCCAATCTCGCCTTCGCCTTCGATGGTCACACGCGTTTCGATGCGGTCGTTCGTGATAGGCACCAAGTTGGCGCCGATGTCCCAGCCAGCAGCGATCTCGGCGGTGACTTCGCTGAGGGTGGCGCCCATGTTGAGGCGGTGCGTCCGGTAGAGGTGTGTGCCCAGATCGCGGTCGCCCAGGTTGAACCAGTCCAGTCCTCCATAGCGCTTCACCATGTCCATGGCCTGCCAGGTCTCCCCAGTCAGCCCCCAACCGGTTTCGGTGTTGTCTTGGCCCGCGAGGGTATAGGTGACGGTGTCTAGGTCGGGGCTGATGTTGAGGCCGTGCAGCACCACGTCGTCGGCAACGTTAATGAGGGCGGTGACGTTGGTGGGTTCGACGGCTAACACCATGCCTCGGAGCAGGCGGGCGGCGCCGACCCCGCCAGCGAGCACAACCACGGTGGTGTTGGCCACATCGATGGTTGGTTGCGATGGCCCAGCAGAAGCAGAACTCACGGTCATGCCAGCGGCCGTAGGCGGCCCTCAAGCAACGCCATGTCGGCATCGACCATCATGGTCACCAAGTCTTGGAACGTGGTTTTGGGCTCCCAGCCCAGCGTGGTAGTGGCTTTCTTGGCATCGCCGACCAACAGATCTACCTCCGCCGGCCGGAAGAACCGCTCATCGATTACCACGTGTTCTTGGTAGTCGAGGCCTAGATGACCAAAGGCCACTTCACAGAACTCGCGCACGCTGTGGGTCTCGCCGGTACAAACCACATAGTCGTCGGGGCGGTCTTGTTGCAGCATCAGCCACATGGCTTCGACGTAGTCGCCAGCAAAGCCCCAGTCGCGCTTGGCGTCGAGGTTGCCAAGTGCAAGCTTGTCTTGGCGCCCGAGCTTGATCTGGGCCGCTCCATGGGTGATCTTTCGGGTCACAAACTCGAGGCCGCGTCTGGGACTCTCGTGGTTGAACAGGATGCCCGACGAAGCATGCAGGTCATAGCTTTCGCGGTAGTTGACCGTGATCCAGTGTCCGTAGACCTTGGCGACGCCGTATGGGCTACGCGGATGAAACGAGGTGCTCTCGGTCTGTGGGACTTCTTGGACCTTGCCAAACATCTCGCTGCTGCTGGCCTGGTAGAAGCGGATCTCGGGGTTAACCATGCGAATGGCATCGAGAAGCCGGGTCACCCCCAACGCGGTTGTTTCGCCAGTCAGTACCGGCTGCCCGAACGAGGTTTGCACAAACGACTGTGCCGCGAGGTTGTACACCTCGTCGGGCTCATGAGCCCGCAGCGCTTCGATGAGCGATACCTGGTCTAACAAGTCGCCGTTCGCGAAGTCGACCTGGTCTTGGAGGTGTGCGATGCGTTCGTAGTTCACGGTGCTCGATCGCCGGACCATGCCGGCCACGTCGTAGCCCTTGGCCAACAGCAGCTCGGCGAGGTAAGAGCCGTCCTGGCCGGTGATTCCAGTGATCAATGCCTTGGTCATCGTGTACCTGATCTGGTGAGGAGTGGGTCGGTTTGGGTTCGCACGGCCTTAGGACTCCGAGGCCGCTCGGCTGAACGCAATGAGGTCATCGACGGTGGTGGCCAGCGCGATCTCGGGCTTCCATCCCGTTGCGTCCATGAGTTTGGTTGGATCACCCCGAAGAACGGGGAGGTCCGAGGGGCGTTGCAGGTTGGGGTCTGGTACCAGGGTTACCGCATGGCCGCTTCGTTGGACCACAAGGTTCACGAGTTCAGCAATAGCGACATCGGAACCCGAGCACACGTTGTAGGCCTCGCCTGGGATCCCGTTCGTGACCAGTAAGCGGTACGCGCGAACCACGTCTCGTACGTCGGTGAAGTCTCGGCGGGCCTCGAGGTTGCCAACCGAGATCGAGGACTGGCCTGCCTGTTGGGCACGCACAACGCGCCCAGCAAGCGCGGCCGCCACGAACCGCTCGCTTTGGCCGGGGCCAAGATGGTTGAAAGCACGAGCCCGGATGACATGGAGGCCCGAGTTGGCCCACTGCACGCACACCATTTCGGCGGCTGCCTTGCTGGCGGCGTACGGGCTTGCCGGGTTGAGCGGCATCGTTTCGTCAATGGGCTGCTGTTCTTTGGTAGTCAGGCCATAGACCTCGGCGCTAGTAACCGCCAACACCGCAGCAACGCCTGCTTCGGCCGCGGCCGCAAGCACGTTCTGCGTGCCCTCGGCATTGCTTCGCAGGGTGGCCACAGGGGCCTGCCAACTTGCAGCGACATCGGCTTGACCCGCGAGATGGTATATGGCCTCGGGGGAGTGCTCCGCGACAAGCCGACGCATAGCGTCGGCGTCGAGAATGTCGGCGCCGCCGGTGGCTCTGTCTGTGGGTACCACCTGGTCGCCAGCGCTTAGGAGATGGTCGCAAAGGTACCTACCTACGAAGCCACTGGCCCCCGTCACGAGTGCTTTCATCGATGTGTCCCGGTCATTGCGCTAGGGGTTTGCCTTCAGGCCAAGAACGGCTCTGATGTCGGACCCGTGCTCGTTGAGTAGACGTTTGGCTGCCCGGGTGAGCTCGCGTGCTGCTTCCGGTAGGTCGGGTTCAATGCGAGCCATAGCGGCGCTCAGGTGCTCCTCGAGCCCACCCAGCCGGTCATCCAACAATGAAATCTCGTCCTTAAACCGCCCGAGAACGGCGTCGAGACGTTCTGGGTCGCTCAAGACGTCGCTGAGCGCCGCGATGCCGGGGTTTGCGCCCAGGTCGAACGTGGAGTCTTGAAGCGCCGATTCTGCGCTTCTGCGCGCAACTTGGAAACGGTTAACCGCAAGTATTCCCAGGCCAACACCGGTGTAGAGCATCTCGGTGAGCCACTCGGTTGCGGCATCGGATGCGTCGCTGATGTCGTCATGCACCATTTCAGCGTACGCGTAACCTGGTCGGGTACGCACACCTTGGGGGCTGGTGGTCGGGCAGGTGTGTCGAGGGGTACATCGCGCGGGCCCAAATCGGGGGTAGCGTTTGGCCGTTGTGGACTCGTCAGAACCCGCAGAACCCCACGAGGTCCGCGCCCCGCTAGCCGCCCCGCCGGTTGAGGTAGTTATCGTCGCGCACGAACCAGGCGACTGGTTCACCGAAACACTCGCCTCGGTAGCGTCTCAGGACTACGTGGACTACAAGGTCACCGTTCTGGTGTCGGGCGACACCGAAGCAGTAGGCGCTGTCATCACAGGGGTCGTCAAAGACGCCACCGTGATCTCTGTTGAGCCGCATTTTGGCTACGCCCGCGCGGTCAACCAAATCCTTGAAGCAGACGAGCACCCGGCCTTCTACCTGTTCTGCCACGACGACGTCTCCCTTGCCCCCGACGCGCTGCGCTTGTTGGTCGAAGAGGCGCTGCGCTCTAATGCGTCTGTTGCAGGCCCAAAGCTGGTGGCCTGGGACAACCCTGCCCAGCTCCTCGATGTCGGCCTCGACGTCGACAAGCTTGGTTACAGCGCGCCGAGGGTCGAGCCTGGCGAGCTAGATCAAGAACAACACGACGCAGTCACCGACGTCTTTGCCATCCCCGGCGCCGTTCAACTGGTGCGTGCCAGCCTGTTTACTGCCCTCGAAGGCTATGACGCCGAAATGGGTGTCACCGGCGAAGACATCGACTTCTGCTGGCGGGCCCACGTTGCGGGCGCTCGAGTCATGTTGGTGCCGCCAGCGGTGGCCCGGCATCGCCAGGGCCTTGGCGAGCGCAAGCCCAACAAAGCAATCGAGACCATGTCTGAACGCCACCGCGTTCGCACCCTGCTCAGCGTCTACGGTGTGATGCATACGTTGCGTGTGGTTCCTCAGGGCATCATCTACGCAATGCTTCGGGCTCTCGGCTCGCTGGCCACGGGCCAGTTCAGCCGAGCCTCTGCCGCCCTCGGCGCCTGGTCTTGGAATCTGCGGCGGCCAGCATCGTTGATGAGGCGCCGGCGACTGCTCAAGAGCGTTCGCAAGGTTCCTGATCGCGAGATCCGAGGCCTCCAAGTCGGCGGTTTCGCGCCGGTGAATAGCTTCCTTCGGGGCACCTTCACCGAAGAAGGAGGCGGCTCCATAGGTGCGCGAGCGCGCAACGTCATCACGTCGTTGCGGTCTGGGCCATCACGTATCTCGTTGGGTTTTTGGGTAGCAACAGTGGCTGTTCTTGCTTTTGGCAGCCGCCATCTCATCACCCGGCGGGTACCGGTCGTTGGCGACTTGGTGCCCTTCGATCAAGGACCTGGCCAGCTTTTTGGGGCCTTCTTCGACAACTGGTGGGCAACCGGCACTGGGCATGAGGCGCCAGCTCCCACCGCGTACGGCATTCTCGGCTCGCTGGGTGTGCTCTTCTTTGGCGCTATGGGCCTGTTGCGGACGGTGCTCACTGTTGGGCTTATCCCGTTGGGCGCCGTTGGTCTGTGGCGGCTGCTGCGCCCCTTCTCGTCGCCGTGGATCCGCGTGGTGGGCACCATGGTCTACCTGGCATCGCCGGTGCCGTACAACGCCCTGGCCCAGGGCGTGTGGAGTTCGCTGTTGTTGTATGCGGGGCTGCCATGGCTCCTGGCCGGGCTGGCACGCGGCGCACGCATCGCCCCCTTTGGCCGGGTTGGCGGCGCTGTCGGCGAAGGCGTGCTGGAACCGTCCTGGCAACGCGAAGTACTGGCCCTAGGTATCCCGCTGGGCGTGCTCTTTGCCTTCGAACCGTTCGTGTTGGTCATTGTTGTAGGCATGGCACTCGCAGTAGCGGTAGGTACCGTGCTTGCCGGCTGGCCCGGAGGAGCGCCCCGAATGGCCGCAGTCCTTGCCGGGGCCACAGTTGTTGCGCTTGCGCTCAACGCCCCTTGGGCTATTGGTGCGGTAAGCGGCGCCAACGTGTCATGGGACTGGTTCTTGGGCACACGCCCAGAGCGACCCGATGCCTTGGGTTTAGCTCAGCTGATGCGATTCGACACCGGCCCGCTAGGTGGCGCACCCCTGGGCTGGGCGCTTCCGGTAGCTGGCCTGGTGCCGCTGTTGTTGGCTCGAGGGCCACGCTGGGCCTGGGCAGTCCGCGGCCAAGTCATGTACCTAGCCGCTGTTGGCGCAGTATGGGCCGCCAGTGAGGGATGGGTTGCGGTACCGCTGCCACGACCCGAGATCATCCTCGTTGCCGGTGCGTTGGGGTTGTCGATAGCCACCGCCATGGGTGTGGCCGCTATCGAACGCGACCTTCGCACCTACCGGTTTGGGTGGCGACAACTTGCCCCCATCACCGCAGTGGCCGCCGTCCTTTTGGGAATGATCCCCGCCACGGGTGCGGCGCTCACCGGCGATTGGGATATGCCCAGCACCGACTTCAACACCCAATTCGGCCAAGGTGGCGAACCCGACGCTCCTCAGCGAGTGCTGTGGATTGGCCACGACGATGTGTTGGGCGCCGGGGGGCAGGTGTTTGGTGACGACGGCCTCACCTTGGCGGTGACTGCAAGCGTCAAGATTGGTCTCGAGGACCGCTGGGCCGCAACCACCGAACCAGGCGACCACCTCATTGCTGAAGCTGTTGAGCTGGCCCTCGACGGGGGCACAAGCCGCCTGGGCCGTTTGCTGTCCCCGTTTGGGATTGGCGAGGTCATCGTTGTCGAGCGCGCCGCCCCAGCCCCAGCTTCAGCCACCGCAGTGCCCGTTGATCCAGCAGTGCTTGCTGCTTTGACCGAGCAACTCGACCTGGCCGAGGTCGAACTTGGCGATGGTGTCACCCGGTACCGCAACACCTCGGTCCTGCCCATCGTGACGGTTACCGACAGCGGCCAGACCGCCGGGGTGGCCTTGCGCGAATACGCCGCCACACCGGGTCTGTCCACTGTCGACTATCTGAGTCCGCAGAACCAACGACGGACCGAGTTTTTGGGCTCAGCCGACACCACCCAAGAGGTCTACGTTGCGGTGCCCGCGGGGACTTCGTGGCGGCTCCAGGTTGGCGACAGGTTCGCTGCAAAGAGCCGGGCCCTCGACTGGGCCCTGGCCTATCAACCCATTAGCTCGGGCGATGCCTTGTTGACACACGATGTTCCTGCCAGCCACCGGATCCTGATGGGCGCCCACCTTGGGTTGTGGTTGCTGGCCATTGGTGCGCTGCTACGTCTTAGTTCTCGATCACGGGCGGAGATCTGATGGCGACCCCACCAACACGCAGTTCAGCGGGCTCACGGGCCCGGGTGATTCGCTGGCCCGCAATCTTGTTGCTGGCCGGAGCCGTGGTGGCTATGGCACTTGTCAGTGGCGACCCGCCAGAGCAATCAAGCACCGCCGACGCCCGCCCTCTTGTCCCCACCGCTGGGTTGCCAGACGCGTTGTCCAGCACCTGGTACTGCGCCGCGGGCACCATCGTGGCCGAGGGTCCGGCAGACCACGAGGTCATCGTGGGCAATCCCACCGACCGCCCGGCCCAAGTTGAGATCACTATCTTCCCGGTGCTGGCCCCTGAGCCCATCATCATCGACGTCGAAAACGCCGATGCCGTGGCCGACCAGGTGGACCTAAGCCCGCCCGAATCTGTGGTCCTCGACCCCGTCCAGGTGGGCCTCGAGGTGCCCGCTCGTACCGTCGTGAGGTCGCGTCTCGCCGATTTCGAAGGGGTTGGTGGCGAACACGCCGCAGCGTTGGTCGAGTCAGACGTCGGCAACATGATTGTCGAGCACGTGGTGTCTGGGCCTGCCGGCGCCGGAGTGTCGCCATGTGCTTCGGCGTCGGCCAGCAGCTTCAGCTTCGCTGCGGGCACCACCCGCAAAGGCGCAACCCAGATCATCAGCATCTTCAACCCGTTCCCGGGAGACGCAGTGGTCGACCTCACCTTCACCACCGATAGCGGGCCTCGTTCGCCCCAAATCTACGATGGCCTGGTCGTGCCCTCTGGCAGCGTCTTACCGGTAGACATCACCGACGTTGTCACCTTGTTTGATTCGGTGTCGGCGGACCTGAGCGTACGTACGGGCCGCGTAGTAGCCGATCGCCTGTTGGCTGTCGACGGATCCCAGGGCCCTGGGGGGCTTTCTGTGGCCGTTGGCTCTCCCGAGCCGGCCCTCACCTGGGTGTTTGCCTCCAGCGCCCCCACCGACTCGGTCGAAGCAATCACCATCCACAATCCGTCGCTCGAAGAAGAAGCTCTCGTCGATGTCGACATTTGGCTCGACGTTCCCGAGTTCAACGGCATTGTCGAACCCGTCTCGTTGACAATCAGACCCGGCCGCAGCGAAACCTTGGTGTTTAGGCCGGGCGCAAACCTGGTGGCGGCCACTCGCGTCAACGACGTTTCTGGGCGCATCTTGGCCGATGTGGGCTTTTGGACGTCAGTCCGAAGTCTCAATGGGGTAGCCGTTGTGGCCGATCATCTCAGTGTCGACGAGGCACCCACGCCGGTGGCCTTCGCTGCATCGCCGGGGGCTACGGTGGCTGCGACCAGCCATATGCTCACCACCCTTGACGGGTTGGGCGAAGTCGCCGTGGTCAACCCGAGCGACGACCAGATTGCTGCGTTGACCATCGAAGCACTGGTCGATGGCCAGGTTTTTAGTTTGGCTCCCATCGAGGTTCCCGAGCAGAGTCGGCTGGTGCTCGACCTCGCGGCACTTGGGGTTCCACCAAACGCACTGCTGACTATCGAAGCGTCCGCGCCCATCTTGGCCGAACGGCGAGTGCCCGTGAATGGGCAGGGCTTGGTCACGGCGCTGACCATTCCTGTTGCCGGCACCACATCGCTGCCCGAGCTACCGCTGCCCAGCTAGCTGTTTCAGCCCAGGCCTCTATAGGTCTACTGCGGTGCCCGATTCGGGCGGGACTGCGCCAAGGTCTTGGAGTAGTTCGGCGATTGCGTCGCGAGGAGGTGCCCCGAGGTAGGACCAAGACACGACGCCTTCGTTGTCGGCCAGGATGACGGTGGGGACGGCATTGATGGCGTATCGGCTGTGGAGGGCTTTGCCTGTTTCGACAGCGACATCTTGCACATGGATCTGGTCGAAGTCGACCAAGCCCAACGTCTCGCGCGCATCTCGGCAAGACAGACACGTCTCAGACGAGAACAAGAGCAGTAGCCACGGTTTGTTGGGCGCTTCGAAGTCGTTGCGGTCGAGCTGTTGAGGAACCGCAAACTGTGGTGCCGTTGGCACGTCGGGCTTGCGGCGGGCCACAACAGCTGCGACAGCAGAAGCCAGGGCCACGACGGCAACCACAATGATCAGGGTGGTCATGGCGCTTGGTGCCCGCTACTCGTCGGCGCTGGGCGGAATGACAGAGCGCAGATCGTTGGCTTCAGCCGCGACGGGCTGGCCGAGATCTGGCGCCGAGTCAGTCGCGTCGGTGGCCTCGGCGTTTGGACGCGACAGCTTGATTAGCCGGGTCACTTCGGCACCGTCGATGGTTTCGTGCTCGAGCAGTTGGCGGGCAACCAGGTCGAGGCCGTTGCGATAGTCGGTGAGCAGCTCGCGGCAACGACGGTCGGCATCGAGAAGGATGCGTTCGATTTCTTCGTCGATGACAGCGGCCATCTCGTCGCTGTATTCGCGTGGGCGGCCCATGTCTTCGCCCAAGAAAACGTTGCCGCCACCGCCGCGCCACGCTCGTGGCCCAATGCGGTCAGACATGCCCCATTCACGCACCATCTTGCCGGCCATGTCTGTTGCGCGAGCAAGGTCGTCGGCGGCACCTGAGGAAACCTCGCCAAACACCAGCTCTTCGGCCATGCGGCCACCAAGCATCTTGACCAGCTCGTCGGCGATGTAGCTTTCGCGTAGGAGGTATCGGTCTTCTTCGGGCAGGGTCATAGTGACACCTAGCGCCATGCCGCGAGGGATGATGGACACCTTGTGTAGCGGGTCGGCGTTGGGCAGTATGGCGGCGGCCAGCGCATGGCCGGACTCGTGGTAGGCAACGCGTTCTTTCTCGTCGGCCGACAGCACGGTGGCCTCGCGTTTTTGGCCCATGAGAACTCGGTCGCGTGCTTGTTCGAGATGTCCGTTGGTGATGTGCTTGTCGCCATCTCGCACCGCGATGAGGGCGGCTTCGTTGATGAGGTTGGCGAGGTCGGCGCCAGCCATACCAGGGGTGCCTCTGGCCACAACGTTGAGATCCACATCGGGGGCCATGCGCTTCGACTTGACGTGGACATCGAGGATGGAGCGACGATCGTCGAGTTCGGGCAGGGGCACAATGACCTGGCGGTCGAAGCGGCCCGGGCGTAGCAGGGCCGGGTCCAAGATGTCGGGGCGGTTGGTGGCCGCCATCATGACGATGCCCTCGGTGGCTTCGAAGCCGTCCATTTCGGCCAGCATCTGGTTGAGGGTCTGCTCACGTTCGTCGTGGCCACCCCCAAGCCCAGCGCCGCGTTTGCGGCCAATCGAGTCGATTTCGTCGATGAAGATGATGGCGCGACCCATCTTGCGAGCTGACTGGAACAGATCTCGCACACGAGAGGCTCCAACACCCACAAACATTTCCATGAAATCAGAGCCAGTGACCGATAGGAACGGCACGCCAGCTTCGCCAGCGACCGCACGAGCAATGAGGGTCTTACCCGTGCCCGGGGGGCCAACGAGCAAGACACCCTTAGGGATGCGCGCACCGATCTCGGCAAACTTCTCGGCATCTTTGAGGAAGTCGACAACCTCTTTGATTTCTTGTTTGACGCCCTCGTAGCCAGCCACGTCGTCGAAGGTGGTCCCTGGACGTTCGGTGCTGTAGGTCTTGGCCTTAGAGCGGCCGATGGACATGATGTTGCCCATTTGGCCCTGAGCTCGGCGCTGGAACCACAGCAGGATGAGCACAATGATTGCGATGGGAGCAAAGATCGGGATGATGAACCCGGTCAAGATATTGGTCCCTGGCGTGTCGTACTCGAAGTCGGTGCGCTCGCGCAGGAATGCTTCGTCGGCATCGGAGAGATCGAGCGGGCCAGTGGTCTCGATCTTGGTGCCATCGGTGAGCTCGGCATCGATGTCGCCGGTGTTGTTGTCGAACTTGACCGTGGCAACGTCGCCGTCTTGCACACTGGTCATGAACTCGCCGAAGGTGACCTTGTCGCCTCCGCCGGACCCAAACAGTGCAGGCAACACAAAGGCCGTTACCAGGGCTAGCGCAACCGCCCACAGCAGCCATTTGCTCCATGGTTGTTCGGCACGGCCTTCGCCGTTGCTGTGTGGAGGTGGAGGAGGGGGAGGGGGTGGGCGATCAGCCATAACAATCCATGGTACTGGGCGGGGGCGACCTTGAACTACCGGGAACCACCTGCTGGGGGTCCCGTTTGGTTGTTCGGGCCCGATGTCAGCTGTTTTGGGCAGCCAACAATGCCAACGTTACTGACCGGGACCGAAAGCCAACATCAAGACGTTGCCTTGGTCAACGCGGCGAATACGGTGCGCATTCCCCGGTAGTCTTCGGGTCTGTGACCACGCCGAAACCGCCGTCTACGCCTGCGGCCGCCAACCCCCATGCCTCATACGCGGAGCGGCCCTTTTGGGGTCTGGGCGATGTCTGGTTCGGCCTCGTTTGTAGCCAGGTCATTGCCTCAATGGTCGCAGTGGCGGTGTTGACGATTGGCGACTGGGACACCACCGACGATGCCCCGCTATGGACCACAGCTCTGTTCTCCTTGGGCCTCCATGGGACGCTGGCCGCAGTAGCGGTTGGCGCTGCTCGCCTAAAAGGCTTTGGTGCAGTCACCGACTTCAAGGTCCGAACGGTCGCTAACGACGCAGGCGTTGGCATCTTGTCGGGGGTGTTGGCCCAACTGATCTTGGTGCCCCTTGTGACGTTTCCCCTTATCTGGCTTACATCTGCAGATATCGACGACATCTCCGAGTCCGCCACAAAGCTCACCGATCGAGCAAACACCCCCGTCGGTGTCACAGTCTTGATTGTCACCGTGGCCATCGTGGCCCCGCTGGTTGAAGAGTTGTTCTTTCGAGGGCTGCTGTTGGGCGCTTACCGCAAGCGCCGCAACTTGCCGTGGCTTGAAGCCGTCATCCCCCAGCGTCTCGGCGGCTCGACGTTGGCCCCCAAGTGGAACACCTTTGTGGGCGTTGCCTTTTCGTCACTGATCTTTGGGCTTATTCACTTCCAGCCCCTGCTGATTCCGGCCCTCACCGCCGCTGGTGTGGTGTTCGCTGTGCTTGCGGTGCGGTATGACCGTTTAGGTCCAGCCATTTGGGCCCATGTGGCGTTCAATACCACCACCCTCATCAACCTTTTGGCCTGACCCACCTAAAGTGCCAGGCATGGCTGACCTGGACGCAATCTTCAAGGCATACGACATTCGCGGGATCTATCCCGATCAGATCGATACCGAGGCCGCACGAGGGATTGGGGCAGGGTTCGCTGCGCTGATGAAGGCCGAGGACCCCGACATCTCCGAAGTCGTTGTGGGCCGAGACATGCGGCCCTCTGGGGTTGAGCTTGTCGAGGCGTTTATCCAAGGCGTGACCTCGGTTGGGCTGGACGTGGTTTCGTTGGGCCTGGCCTCGACCGACATGGTGTATTTTGCCGCCGGCAGTCTCGACGCTCCTGGGGCGGTATTCACCGCGTCGCACAATCCGGCGCAGTACAACGGGATCAAGATGTGCCGCTCGGGTGCGCGCCCTATTGGCGAAGAGAGCGGCCTGGCAGAAATCAAAGCATCGGCCAAAGCGGGCGTAGCGCCAGCGCGGACGCCCGGCACCGTGACCGAACGTGACCTCTTGGGGGCATTTGCGGATCACGTGCGCAGCTTCATCGATGTAGACGCGCTTCGTCCGCTCAAGATTGTGGCCGACACCGCCAACGGCATGGGCGGGCTGGTTGTGCCCGCAGTCTTTTCAGAGCTGCCTGTTGAGCTTGAGATCATGTACGAAGAACTCGACGGCACGTTTCCAAACCATCCAGCCGACCCGCTCAACATGGACAACCTCGCCGACCTGCGTGCTCGCGTGTTGGCCACACAGGCCGACATCGGGCTGGCCTTCGACGGCGACGCTGACCGGGTATTTCTGGTTGACGAGAACGCTGCGCCGGTGTCGGGTTCGTTGACAACCGCAATCGTGGCTGCAGGCATGTTGGCCAAGAATCCCGGGGCCTCCATCATCTACAACCTCATTTGCTCCAAGGCTGTGCCCGAGACCGTCACCGAGGCTGGTGGCATCGCCATCCGCAGCAGGGTGGGGCACTCGTTCATCAAGTCAATGATGGCCGAAACTGGTTCGGTCTTTGCTGGCGAACACTCGGGTCACTACTACTTCGCCGATAACTATCGAGCCGATTCTGGCCTCATCGCGGCCTTGGTGATCCTCGAGCAGCTCAGCCAGTCCGGCGGCACTATGTCGCAGCTAGCGGCCCCGTTCGACCGGTACTGCGCCTCGGGCGAAATCAACACCACCGTTGCCGATCAGGACGCCGTTATTGCTGCGGTGGCTGCGGCCTACCCCAACGCAACGCAAGACACGCTGGACGGGCTCACCATCGACAACGGCGACTGGTGGTTCAATCTGCGAGCCTCCAACACCGAGCCCCTGCTGCGGCTCAACCTCGAAGCCGGCACCGAAGCAGATGTCACCCAACGCGTCGCCGAGGTTCAAGCGCACATGGCCTAGTGTCCAGACAGGACACCGGGCTCCACGGCCAGGTAGCATCTCAGACATGGCTCTTGATCCACAGCTTCTCGAAATCCTGGCGTGCCCCGAAGACAAAGGTCCGTTGCTCTACATTGAAGACGAAGCCGTGTTGTACAACCCGCGGCTGAAGCGGCTGTACCGCATCGATGCAGATATC
>JAUIIS010000461.1 GCA_030431575.1 Acidimicrobiia bacterium
GCTGCCAATGCCAATGGTGGCTAGCGCAACGCTGACGGGCTCGAGGTGAGTTGGGGCGTTTGGGTCAGTGGCCTCGCGCAGCACTGAGCGGCCAGCGATGTAGGTGGCCAGGCTGATAGGTGCAATTAGCGCCAGCGCGAAACGCCAGTTGGTGAGATCGAGGATCTCGGCCCCAAGTGTTGGCCCGAGGACTGCGGCGATCGAGCCGGCAGAGCCCCACAACCCAATGGCGAAGGGTTGGCGTTCGGGCGGAATATCAGAGAGGACGAGGGTTAGTGCCGTCGCGGTCACGAGTGCGCCGCCTGCTCCCATGATCATGCGTGCGGCCACAACCAGCTCGATCGACGGGGCGATGCCGGTGAGGAACGCTCCGCCAGCCAGCACCAGCAATCCGCCGCGGAAGACGCGTTTGCGCCCGTAGACGTCGCCCATCCGACCCGACACCAGCATGAGCCCGGCCACGGCAACGAGGTAGCCGGTACTGACCCAGGAGATCGTGGCACGGGACGAGTCGGGGAATGCTTCGGCGATTTCGGGCAGTGCTACCGACACCAGGCCCGCGTCCAGCACAAACATGAAGATGCTGACCGACGCAACGGCAAAGGCCCTCCACGCACGGGTGGCTTCGGCTTCAGCTTCCGCGGCGCTCGAGGTCTGCTGAGGGTCGATTGTCACGTCGCCACGCCGGTGGTGTGAGCTGCCGCTTCAAGCCGCGCCCGCGGCGCCGCCGCGTCGGCTTGTTTGGGTGGCGCGGTCGATCGCATGATGGCCAGCATAGAGAGTGTGCGTGGCAAGCTCTGCTGAAGTTGGCTTGAGGCCATCTCTTGGCGGCGCGCAGTAACTCTTGGGACCCGTTGATGTAGGCGTTGTAGCGTCGGCGCGGTGGATGATGCATCAGATCGAATTCGGCGCGTAACCAATAGCCCGCTTTTTCCGTTTGAGGGCGAGTTCACCCTCAAGGAGCTGCGTGAACCCATGGCCGACGAGCTTGTCCGGGAGGGCGAAGGTGGTCGGCCATGCAAGTCCTGTGAGAACCCGGACCGGGTGCTGTGGAGCAACGGGCGCTGGAAGCTGACACCCATCAGACCAAGCGCGAATCCTGTGGGTTTGTTCCTGGAGACGGTGGAGCACATCGATTTTGAGGACTTCGATGACGACATGGCTGCCGAGTACGGGGTCATCACTCGTCACCTCGAAGCCGCCATCCGTGCGGTGGCCTCGGTGGGGCGGGTCCACATCCACCGATTTGCCGATGGCGCTGCCCACTTCCACGTCTGGTTCCAAGGCCGCCCCGCCCGCCAGCTTGAGCTTTATGGCTGGGGCAACAACCTGTGGACCCAAGTGCTGACGCCTCTAGATGCCGACGTTGTCGGCGCCAACCACGATCAGGTGATCGCGGCCTTTGTGCAGTCCTTCGACGACTGACCTGTGTGAATGGCAACGTTGCCGACGTTGTCATTCAAGGGGTGCAAGATCATGCCTGCGGCACGGTCCAAGCCGCTTGCTGGTGCCGTCCGTCTGAAGCTGCCACCACGGCATGGCAAATCTCTAGGACGGAAAGAGTTCTTCGTGTGGCGGTAGATGATCGCAACCGATGTTGTCGTTGTCGTTGTTGAGGCGATAGTCGTCGGGGCCGTGGATGGTCACTCGCCCTGCGTACTTGGGGCCGTCACCTGACCCGCCGTAGCAGTCGTAGTCGGATGCCCTTGGGAGGCACGGCGTGTACGAGGGGTGACAGTTTCGATCCTGCTCGGGTTCTGGCTCGGTGGCCTTGGGGTCGGACTCCACCGATGCCGTGTCTTCACAGCGGGCGCCGTCGTCTGTGCCGCCCCCGCCGATACAGCGGTCGTTCCCTGCGCCCCCGTTCAGCTCATCGGCGCCGCCTCCACCCTTGAGTTGGTCTTTGCCGCCCCCGCCTTTGAGTTGGTCGGGACCGCTTCCTCCTACCAGGTTGTCTGCTGATCCGCCGCCGATGAGCCTGTCTGCGCCTCGGTTGCCAAAGATGCGGTCCGGGCCAGCCTTGCCCCTGATGAGATCGTCGCCGCTGCCGCCCTTGGCGGTGTCGGCGCCGGAGCCGAGATCTATCTTGTCGTCGCCACCTTGGCCGAGCACCCGGTCGGCCCCGCCCTGGGCACAAATCAGGTCGTTGCCGCCCCCGGCGTTGATCTTGTCTGGGCCCGAGGTCCCCATGATCACGTCGTCGCCAGCGGTACCGACGGTCGGTTCACCCGCCGAGGCGAAGATGGTGGGAGTCTGCCCAAAGCACGTTTGTGCCGCTCCCAACGGACTAGGCCCAATGATGGCCAGGGTTGCCCCAACGACCCCAAAGGTCATGAGCAGTGCAAGGCTTCGCTTCGGTTGTGGTCCCATGTCGTACCCGCCGGTGCGCATGTAAGAGATA
>JAUIIS010000082.1 GCA_030431575.1 Acidimicrobiia bacterium
CTGGTTGAGCGCGGCCTTGGCCATGGAATAGGCCATGGAGGAACCGACGGGGCGCACACCAACGATCGACGTGATGGTGATGACGTTGCCATCCTCGGAGTTGCGCAAGTGGGGGATAGCGGCCTTAGTTAACCACCAGGTGCCGTACACGTTGACCTGCATTGTCTTGTCGAAGATCTCGTCGGTCAGCGCATCCAGCTTGTGGTGGGGCACCACCGTTGTCCACCCAGCGTTGTTCACCAAGATGTCGAGCTGGCCATAGGAGTCGATGGTTGCGTCGATGAGTGCCTTGCCCTGATCTTGCTTGGAAATGTCGGCTTGCACATACATGGCCTCGCCTGGCAATGAATCGGCCACGCCTTGGCCAGCCGCAACCGACGATGACGAGTTGACCACGACAGTGGCTCCAAGGTCGGACAGGCGGCGAGCCGTCTGTTCTCCAATGCCGCTGGAAGACCCGGTGACGACGGCTACTTTCCCTTCGAGTTCGCTCTTTGACATGTGTTTCCCTTTGTTGTCCCAGGCTTGGGTTTCGAGTAGCCGTGCGACGACTGCTGTAGCCGTGCCGGCGGCGGCCACAAAGTAGTACGACCACGCCCTCGCTGTCGGACTACGTCGCTGAGGAAGCGCTACCGCGAGCGTCGGCCCACCAGGCCTTGGGCTTGAGGCGCTTGCCCCCGCCCAGGCGGTCGTCGAGCTTGAGCATAAGCCCCCGCAAAGGCGTGGCTGCCAAACGGCCCCACAACCGATTCCAAGCCTTGGTGTAGTCGCGCGTCCACGGACACACGCGCACACAGATGGCGCAGTCGGAGTTGATCTTCGTCCAGTAGCCAAAACAGGCTTCGCCGTCCACTGACCACTTCTTCACGCCGACCAGGCTCGAGCGGTTGAGCGCAACCGGCGTGGGTCCGTTGTGAGGAATAGCTCGGGCCGGGCAAGCCTGGGCACACCGGTCGCATTGCTCGCAGAACTCGCGCACACCTAACCGTTTCGGCTTGTCGTGGGCGAGCGGCATGTTGGTGAAGATCTTGCCAAAGCGAACACGGGCGCCGTGTTCCGCGGTGATAACCAGGCCGTTGCGGGCGTACTCGCCCAGACCTGCTTCGATCGCCAAAGGTATAGCCAAAGCGGTGTCGTTCATGGACGGAACGGCCACATAGCCGAGGTTGTTGATGTACTGCGCAATGCCCAATAAGACCGCAGCATCTTGGGAGTAGCCCAAGCCGGTGGCGGTGCCAGAAAGTGCGGAAGGTGCCGTCTGGATGAGATCGGCATCCATTGCCTGCCCGATGACGATCACACTCGTCAAGCCCTCGGGGAGGTCGTTGGCTTTGGCCTTGCCTGTATCGGCTGAGAATCGCTCGGTGTACACCCAGCGTTCGTCGAAGGCAGTGATGCCAACCATGTCGGCCCCGAACAGTTTGGCAATCCGTTTAGTTTCGGCAGCCCCAACCTCGGGCGACTCGGGGGCCAAGACATCTTCGGGCCCATCGCGCAGCATGGATAGCGGGTCGAGGAACCCGTCCCGGCGCTCAGGCTCGTGCATTTCGGTGAATACGTCGCTCACGTGCCAGGCAGCGTTCCGTAGCGCGTAGTCGCGTTGAGTGAACCCGTTGGCCTTGCGCCACTGGGTCAAGGGACGTCGGTACGTAGCGTAGAAGCGCTCGGACCCTGGGGTTTTGATGGTGTCGTCCCACCACGACCGCGAGAACACGTCGTTGACAGCGCTAAACCGCTCGAAGTCATCGAGGACGGCGTAGCCCCGGAGTTTGTCGATGCGGTCTCGATTATCTGCCACGTGTTGTACCCATCCTGTGTCCCGCCAGGTTAGTTCGACTGCTCATCCGGGCCTCGATCAGGACGGTCGCCAATCCCGCCCCTGGTAGGGTCTCGGCATCGCACGAGGAGGGACGCAATGGCCGAGAACAAGACACAGTTCACCGACGTCGAGCCCGCCGACTTCGTGGCATCGGTAGAACACCCCACCCGACGCGCCGATGCCGAGACACTCCTTGAACTTATGGAACGAGCCAGCGGGTACAAGCCAAAAATGTGGGGACCAACCATTGTTGGGTTTGGGCGCTACCACTACAAGTACGAGACCGGCCGAGAAGGCGACTCCTTGATCACCGGGTTCTCGCCACGCAAGGCCAACCTCGTGGTCTACATCATGCCCGGCTACGACGACATCGCCGAGCAGCTAGCTCGCTTGGGCAAGCACAAGATTGGCAAGAGCTGCCTCTACATCAACAAGCTGACCGACGTGGACCTCGCCGTGCTGGAAGAGATCGTTGTTGACGCCGTAGACCGCATGCGCGAGAACTACCAGACTTTCGACGAGTAGCACTAGGTAGCCAGACAGCGCGGCGCTAGCCGAGCAGAGACTCGTAGTGATCTGGGTCGCTCCACGCTCCCCACTGCTCATCGAATGCTTGGGCCTGCCTGGTCATCAGGTGGATCGCTCCAGCACGCGCATGCGTGGACGACACGTGATGAACCTCAGGTTCGGTCGGTAGCAACAAGTTCGCAGGCACATCGTCTCCGTTGCGAGCAGCGACCGACACCTGGGGGAGTGCAGCCACCATCTCGTCTCGATGTTCGGGACTGTCATAGAAAACGACGTCGTTTACCTGCGCCCATTTGTCTGCTCCCATAACAACGACGTCGTAACCCCGGGCAATGTCTGCAATGAGACGCAATGGCGTGGTCATCACGCGAACGCCCGCGAGATGCGCCACCGACGCCTCGATCACCTCGACTCGATGCTCCAAACGGGGTTGCTCAGCCGCTGTTTTGGCCAACGGATTCACCGAGACCACGAGGTCCAGAGATCGCAGGCCAAGGTGGCTGAGCGCCGCCTCGATGATGGCCAAATGGCCCACGGTAGGTGGGTTGAACGTGCCCGGGTAAACCCCGCAACGGCCACCTGGTGAAGGCTGGGTCATTTCGACTTTGTCTTTCGGCTACGGCTAAGGCATACTGTCGAGACTATGCATACCACGACCGTACTTGTAGTAGTTACGTAGCGCACCTCCGCTTCCCGGTGCGCGTACGACCTCCCATCTGGGAGGTCGATTTGGTTTTCGGACCAAGTTGCTCCTCTGGAAGCCACTCGCTGCGCGACCGCGCCATGTCCGTCGAGTCCGCATATGTACCCCCAACACCAGCCGATCCAGGTGATTGACCATGCAAACCAATGGTGGCAAAGCCCTCATGAAGAGCCTCGAGGCAGAAGGCGTCGAGGTTATCTTCGGCCTTCCCGGAGGCGCCATTTTGCCCGTATACGACCCGCTGATTGACTCCCCAATGCGGCACGTACTGGTGCGCCACGAACAAGGCGCCGGGCACATGGCCGAGGGATATGCACACGCGACTGGGCGCCCCGGCGTTGCCATGGTGACCAGCGGCCCCGCTGCGACCAACATGGTGACGCCATTGGCCGACGCCATGCTCGACTCGGTCCCACTGGTGTGCATCACCGGCCAAGTGGCCTCGGGCTCCATTGGCACCGACGCATTCCAAGAGTGCGACACCACCGGCATCACCATGGCGGTCACGAAGCACAACTTCTTGGTCACCGACGCCGCCGACATCCCTCAGGTCATCCACGACGCCTTCCACATCGCCACCACCGGCCGCCCTGGCCCGGTGCTGGTCGATTTACCAAAGGACATCGTCGACCCCAATAACCCGAAGTCGCACTTCGAGGACTACGACCCCACCGGGCACGACCTGCCGGGCTACAACCCCAAGGTCGAACCCGACCTCGAAGACATCCGTGCCGCCGCAGCGCTCATCATGGAGTCCAAGCGCCCCGTGATCTATAGCGGTGGTGGCATCCTGAAAGCCCGCGCCGCCGACGCGTTGCGAGAGCTCGCCGAACTGCTTGATGTGCACGTTGTCACCACCCTCATGAACCGTGGTGGCTTCCCCGACGACCACCCACTGTGCTTGGGTATGCCGGGTATGCACGGCAACTACACCGCCGTCACTGCGCTGCAAGAGTCCGATCTATTGATCACCTTGGGTGCACGCTTTGACGACCGGGTCACCGGCCGAGTCGACGGGTTTGCTCCCGGCGCCAAGGTCATTCACGCCGACATCGATCCGGCCGAGTTCCACAAGGTCCGATTTGCCGATGTGGCCATCCAAGGCGACGTTCGTCTCACCATCGAAGGCCTCATCCGGGCCATCCGAGAACTTTGCGGCACCGGCGCACAACCGGACCGCAGCGCCTGGAAATCCACGGTGTCTGGTTGGCAAGAACGCTTCCCGCTCTTCTATGAGCCATGGCAGGAAGGCCAAGGACTCAAGCCGCAGTACGTTCTCGAGCAGCTCCGCGACCGCAGCCCCGATGACACCATCGTGGCTTCAGGCGTGGGCCAGCACCAGATGTGGGCCAGCCAGTACTGGAAGTTCAATCACCCATACACCTGGATCAACTCCGGCGGCCTCGGCACCATGGGGTTTGCGGTGCCCGCAGCTATTGGAGCAAAGGCCGGCATGCCCGACCGCACCGTGTGGGCCGTGGATGGCGACGGCTGCTTCCAGATGACCAACCAAGAGCTGGTCACCGCACGCAACGAGAACCTGCCAATCAAGGTGGCCGTCCTCAACAACGGCTATCTCGGCATGGTGCGCCAATGGCAAGAGCTCTTCTACGACGAGCGTTACTCCGAGGTGCATCTCCAACCTGACCTCCCCGATTACAAGATGTTGGCTGAGGCCATGGGTTGTGTCGGCATTCGGGTCGAGGCTCCCGAAGAAGTGCAGCCTGCTATCGACCGCGCCAACGAGATTGACGACCGCCCCGTGGTCATCGATTTCCGCACCGAAGCCTCCGAGAACGTGTACCCGATGGTTCCTGCGGGCAAGACCAATAGCGACGTCATTGTTCATCCAACCCAGGAGGCCACACGCAAATGAACGCAGCGCACAATGACCGCTACCACACCCTTGTGGTTCGCGTCGAGAACAAGCCTGGCGTTTTGGCACGGGTCGCTGGCCTCTTTGCCCGGCGTGGCTTCAACATCGAGTCGCTCGCGGTGGCCCCAACGGACAACGACAACTTCAGCCGGATCACCATCGTGGTCGACGTCGAGTCTGCGCCGCTGGAACAAGTGGTGAAGCAACTCGACAAGCTCATCAACGTTGTGGAGATCCGCGAACTCAGCCCTGCCGATTCGGTGGAACGCGAACTCATGATCGCAACCGTCGAGGTCGAGGCCGCGGAACGGGGCCAGATCATGGACCTCGTCCGCATCTTTGAGGCCCGGGTGCTCAACGTTGGAACCAGCGCCATGATGGTGTCGTTGTCGGGCTCGCCTACTCGGGTCAGCGACTTCGAACAACTGCTCCGTCCCTTCGGCATCATCGACCTCCAACGCACCGGCAAGGTTGCGCTCCTTAGCCTCGATCGCACCTAGTGTCCGCTAGCGGCACGCACATTCTCACTACCCAGATATCCCGTACCAACCAACCTTTCATTAGTCCAAGAGCACTTGCGCCAGCTACTGTCGCCAAGGCTCGAAACCGGCGAAAATCGCCACCCTGCGAGGAGACCTACCGTGGCAAACATCTACTACGAAGCTGACGCTGATCGATCACACATCGACAACGCAAAGGTGGCCGTGCTTGGCTATGGCTCACAAGGCCATGCGCACGCGCTCAACCTGAAGGAGTCCGGCGTCGACGTCGTTGTTGGCCTCCGTGAAGGCTCGGCATCGGTCGAAAAGGCCCAAGCTGCCGGCCTCACCGTCATGAACATTGCCGACGCCACCAAGTGGGCCGACGCAGTCATGATTCTGCTTCCCGACACCGAGCAAGCGTCCATCTACGACGAGCACATTGGACCAAACCTCGAAGACGGCAACACGCTCCTGTTCTCGCACGGCTTCAACATCCGCTTCGACCTCATCACCCCACCCGACACTGTCGACGTGGCCATGATTGCCCCCAAGGGCCCTGGTCACCTCGTGCGCCGCACCTACGTCGAAGGCGGCGGTGTGCCATGCCTCATCGCTGTCGAGAACGATGCCTCTGGCAACGCCAAAGCGTTCGCCCTCGCCTACGCCGATGCCATTGGCGGCGCCCGTGCGGGTGTCATCGAAACGACCTTCACCGAAGAGTGCGAAACCGACCTCTTTGGCGAGCAAGTCGTCCTTTGTGGCGGAACCACCGAGCTGGTTCGCTCTGGCTTCGACACGCTTGTCGCTGCCGGCTACCAGCCTGAAATTGCCTACTTCGAGTGCCTCCACGAGCTCAAGCTCATCGTTGACCTCATGTACGAAGAGGGCATTGCCGGCATGCGCTACAGCGTGTCTGACACCGCTGAATACGGTGACCTCACTCGTGGACCACGTGTCATCGACGATCACGTTCGGTCCACAATGCAAACCATCCTCGAGGAAATCCAGAGCGGCAAGTTCGCCGAGGAATGGGTCGCCGAGTCCCGCAGCGGCCGCAAGAACTTCCATGCCCTCGAAGAAGCTGGCCACGACCTCAAGATCGAGAAAGTGGGCAAAGAACTTCGCGCGATGATGCCGTGGATCTCCGCTGGCAAGGCCAGCGTCAAGGACACCTCCGGCGGTCAGGGCTAGGCAACGGCTACTCGGGCCCAGACCCGCAACGCTTACCCCTGCTGCTTGCCTCATAGCCCTGTAGCAGCCGACCATCTTCCCTATGGGGTCGGGTGTGGTGCATTTCATTTCGCGATGGCTGGTGCGGTTAGCGTTAGAGCACCGAAACGAAATGCACCACACCCGACCCCGCACGCACCCCGAGCCAACGCCACTTGAACATTTCGCGCCCCAGAGCTTTGCGCGGTTGCGCTTGCTAGTCGTTTGCTCGGGCGAACTTTCTCATGCTGAGCACCGAGAAGATAGTGATGACGCCAAGCGACCAAGCCAGCGATTCCCAAGCCAGGTTGCCAGCGGGTAGGCCGTTGTAGAGCGCACGTGACGCGTTGGTGACCTTGGTGAACGGGTTGGCGTCGGCGATGGGTTGGAGCCAGTCGGGCATGGTTGATGGGTCTACGAAGGCCGACGACAGGAACGTCATGGGGAACATCCAGATGAACCCGCCGGAGTTGGCTGCTTCGACAGACTTGACGCTCATGCCGATGAGGGCGTGCACCCAGCTGAGGGCGTAGGCAAAGAACAGCAGCAAGAAGGTGGCCAGCGCGGCTTCGAGAAGGCTGCCCTCGAAACGAAAGCCAACAGCGAACGCGATAGCCAACATGACGGCGAAGCCAAGCATGTTCTTGAGGAGGTCGGCCAGGGTTCGGCCAACAACCACTGCTGGCTGGGACATAGGGAGCGACCTCAGGCGGTCGATGAGACCTTTCTGGAGATCGTCGGCCAACCCAACGCTGGTGCCGGCTGAACCAAAGACCACAGTCTGGGCCATGATGCCGGGAAGTAAGAATTGTTTGTAGTCGGCGTAGCCCGGGACCTCGATGGCGCCGCCGAACACGTACACAAAGAGCAGCACGAACATGACCGGCTGCGCCACGGTGAAGGCAATGAGTTCGGGGTTGCGCGGGATGATCCGTAGGTGGCGCATGGCTTCGGTCCACGAGTCCCGAGCGAGCCAAGTGAGCCCGCCGTCCACGTTTGTAGTGGGTGCCGAAACCTGGGATTGAGGAGTGGTTGTTGTCACTGGGCACCTTCTTCGTTTGCTTCGGCGGTATGTCCGGTGAGCGCGAGGAATACGTCGTCGAGACTGGGGCGGCGTACCTCGACATCGACGACGTCGCATTCGCAATCGTCGAGCGTCCTGATGGCGTGAGGCACGACCCCCTTGCCAGCTTTGATGGGCACGCTGAGCTCGGGCCGGCTGGCGGCGGCCTCGATACTGCCGGTAGCTAGGGGTGCCAACGCACTGGTGGCTTTGTCAATGTTGGCCATTGAAGCAATGGTCACGATGAGGCGGTCGCCACCAATGCGGTCTTTGAGTTGGTCTGCTGTGCCTTCGGCAATGACCTTGCCGGAATCGATGACCACGATGGAGTCAGCGAGTTCTTCGGCTTCGTCGAGATATTGAGTGGTGAGGAAGGTGGTCGTGCCCTCGTTGCCAAGTTCCTCGATGAGGCCCCACATGCCCAGGCGGCTACGAGGGTCCAGTCCGGTTGTGGGTTCGTCAAGGAACAGCACCGACGGGCGCGCTATGAGGCTCATGGCAATGTCGATCCGGCGTCGCATGCCACCGGAGTAGCCGTTAACAATGCGGTCGCCCGGTTCGACCAGGTCGAAACGCTCCAAGAGCTCTTGAGCCCTGGCTGCGGCCTCGGTTTTGGACATATGGAACAAGCGAGCCACATGCACGAGGTTCTCGCGAGCGGTCATGCGTTCTTCGACTGCCGCGTATTGGCCCGTCAAACCAATGCGTGACCGCACCGCCGCAGGATTGGCCTGCACGTCGATCCCGTCGACGAAGGCCTTGCCGCCAGTGGCCTTGGTCAGCGTGGTGAGCACCTTGACCGCGGTAGTCTTGCCCGCCCCGTTAGGGCCAAGGACACCTAAGACCGAGCCCTGAGGCATAACCAGGTTGAGACCATCAAGCGCCCGTTTCTCGCCATAATGTTTTGTGAGTTCGATTGTTTCAACGGCATGCATGGAGCCCAAAACCTAGCTGTTCGTCGCTCTGTGGCGGTGTGAATTACGGCTCAAAAGGCCCGGCATTACGCCGGTTCCGCCGACGCCGACCAAGCAGTCTTGACTGACGCACCAAAGGTGAAGAAGGGCGACACCGCAGAGGACTAACTACTGGGGACTGGTCGGCTCCGAATGACCTGGACACTGAACCCGGGAGATTCGTTGTGGTCTCCCGAGCGTTCAGCGCTTTGGTGGGGCGCCGGTTTGTAGAAAGCCGATGGCCTCGGCTGCGTTTCGGGCGACGAAGCGTTCGAGCCTGGGTGCCGCTGCGAATCGGGCTGCCGCCGCCAATGGCAAGTTCGAGCCGATCGTTAGGGACTCCTCGTATGCGGCTTGGGCCAGTTTGATGACGTGAGCGGCCACGATGAAGGCCCCGGAGCGGTCCATTTGCGAAGCGCGGACCAACGCCTGGCCTGCCGTATGGGGGTCGGCGTGGAGCGCGTGGGCTACAGCATCGTCAGGCTTGCCGTCCAACACCGCGCCGGCCACATCGCCAGGTGCCGACGTGAAGTCTGGTGTGGGGTGATCCACGCCCGACCACCGTTCGGCACGGCCGGTGTCGTGGCACAAGAAGACGGTGAACAGAGCCAGTCGTGCCGCAGCTTCGCATGGTTGGCGGTCCCACAAGTAGCGGGCTGCGCGGGCGTAGGTGAGGCCGTGGGTGATGTCTAGCCATCCGAAGTCGACTTCAAGGTCGAAATCGGTGGAGGGGTCATAACGCAGTAGCCGTTCGCTCACTGCGAGCGTCACGGTGTCCAAGATGCCGGGCACGCCGGCACCGTCTAGCGCTGCGGCAACAGCGGCATCGATTGGTGCTTCGTCGCTGTTCAGCATGGCCGAACGCAGGTGCTGGCCGTGGTCTACCCAATCGGCCGTTGGGGCGTCGGCCAGGCTGGCGAGGTCCACAGCCTCAATAGCACGCATGGCTTTGCGCATGTACGGGAGCGTGTCTTCTCGTGTGCCATAGGTCAGGCTCATCGTTAACCATGGCAGAAGATCCACGGCCTTGTCCCAGCCCACGCGATCAAGCAGCTCGAACGACTTCTGGGTGTAGATGGCGCCGTGGCCGTAGTTGAGGTGATGGCTGCTGACGGCTTGCACGTAGATGGACAGCAGGTCGTCGGCGCTGGCCCCCGCTTCGATGAGGCCGACCGTGGCCGCGAGGGCAGCGTCGAGATCCTCGGTCTCTATGGCAGCGGCGAGATCGATAGACGCGTCGCCGTCTGGCAGGGGATAGCTGTCACGGCCCCGCGTGCCTTCGCTCATGCCGGACAGCGCCTGGGTAATAGGCAGCGTTTTGTCGAGACCGTCGTAGAGGTCTGAGATCGTGAGACAGTCTGCGGCCATAGCCATGCCGTGCCCAATGCCGTATTCCACCTTCGGGGCCGACAGCTGGATTCCCTTCCATATGATCTCCTCCGGGGTGGCTCCGGTTTGCAGTAGCCGGCCCACGTCGCGAGCCATCTGACCGACGTAGTCGCGTTCGAAGCCGCGGCGCAGGCTGGGCCACAGGGCAGCCTGCGCCTCTTCGGCGCTGGGCTCGGTGACGGTCACCACGATCTCGCCGTCGCGAATGTCGACCTGATGGCAGGCAACGTCTTCTTCGCCTATGAGGCATTGGCCGTCTTCGGCTCGGAACTTCCAGTTGTGCCACTGGCAGGTGACCAGCTCGCCGTCTAGCGAGCCGGTGACAAGGCCGTAGCCCTGGTGCGGGCAGGCGTTGTCGAGGGCATGGATCCCTGAAGGCGTTCGTATGAGAGCGATCCGGTGTTCGCCAACGCGTGCCAGTTTCATCTGGCCGACGGCGAGGTCATCCACGGCGCCAACCGTCTCGGTGGTTTGGTGAGACCCGGGACTTTGGTTGGGTCCAGGGGTTTGCGGGGACGGCGTTGCCTCTTCGGGCGTGCGGGTTTGTGTTTGCAGCGATGGGGAAGTGCTCATGACGTTAGGTGTAACAGTTCAAGTAAGGTTTAAGTCAAGCGATCAGTTTCGGTGAGCCGAAAATTGGTGCTGAGGCCCGTCCGGCCGCCCTGACGCGGCCACACAACAGCAACAAAGGCAGGGCAACATGTCCCCAAATACGCCCAAAGAACTGCTCTCCATCGGCGAAGTCGCGCAGCGAGTGGGCTTGGCCACGTCGGCCATTCGCTTCTACGAAGACAAAGGCCTGGTCCAGCCCGAACGCAACGCTGCAGGCCATCGCAGATACCGACGCAGCACGGTGCGCCGCCTCTCATTCATCCTGATCGCGCAGCAGCTGGGCTACGGGCTCAACACCATCAAGGCGCATTTAGCCACGCTTCCTTCAGACACTGCGCCCGCCGATGAAGACTGGGAGCGCCTGGCCCGGCAGTTTGGCCACGAGCTCGATCAGCGCATCGCTGCGCTCACCGACCTACGCAACAAACTCGACGGCTGCATTGGGTGCGGTTGCTTGTCGCTTGAGCGTTGTGCGCTCTACAACCCCGACGACCAGATCGCCATACGTGGCCACGGCCCTCGCTTCCTCATGGGTGACGAAAGCGCCGTCTAGAACGCGCTGGTTAGCCTCGATGGGAGCGCAAAAACTAATTACGACTGTTCAACTCGGGATTCGTCGGTTAACGTGCCTTGGCTGACCGATCGACGGCGGGCCCAACGCGGGACGATTCCGCCAACAAGGAGACAACTAATGAGTGCTGACTGGGGCTTTGAAACAAAGCAGATCCATGCGGGCCAGACACCTGACGCGGCGACCAACTCGCGTGCTGTCCCCATCTACCAAACGACCTCGTTCACGTTCAACAACACCGAACATGCCGCCAACCTCTTTGCTCTCGCCGAGATTGGCAACATCTACACCCGCATAATGAATCCCACGCAAGGGGTTTTCGAAGCACGAATGAGCGCCCTCGAAGGCGGCATAGACACAGCAGTCGGCCTCCCCGGCGCACTGGCAGTGGCCTCAGGCCAAGCCGCTGAAACCCTCGCCATCTTGACCATCCTCGAAGCGGGCGATCACATGGTCTCGGGCTCCTCGCTCTATGGCGGCACCTACAACCTGTTCCACTACACCCTCCCCAAGCTCGGCATCGACGTCACCTTCGTAGAGGACCCCGACGACCTCGAAGCCTGGCAGGCCGCAGTACAAGACAACACCAAACTCTTCTTTGGCGAGGTCAACCCCAACCCCAAGAACAACTGGCTCGACATATCCGGCGTCGCTGGCGTGGCACATGCCAACAACGTGCCGCTCATGGTGGATAACACCGCAGCCACCCCTTATCTCGTGCAGCCGCTCAGTCACGGCGCAGACATCGTGGTCCACTCGGCCACCAAATACATCGGCGGCCACGGCACCTCAATCGGGGGTGTCATCATCGACGGCGGTAGCTTCGACTTCGGCGCTTCAGGCAAGTTTGCCAACATGACCGACCCCGACCCCAGCTATCACGGCCTCGCCTACTGGACCGCCCTCGGCCCGGGGGCCTACATCATCAAAGCCCGAGTCCAGATGTTGCGCGACCTTGGTTCGGCGATCACCCCATTCAACTCCTGGATGTTCCTGCAAGGCCTAGAAACGCTGAGCCTGCGCATGGAACGTCATTGCAGTAACGCTCAGACGGTGGCCGAATACCTCGATGCCCACCCACAGGTAGAAAAGGTGCATTTTGGTGGATTGGCTTCAAGCCAGTGGCACGCCCGTGCCACCGAGCTCACCGGCGGCAAAGGCTACGGCGCTATCCCGTCCTTCGAGATCAAGGGCGGGCTCGAGGCCGGAAAGACGTTCGTTGAAGCACTGGAACTGCACAGCCATGTAGCGAACATCGGCGATGCCCGCAGCCTGGTCATTCACCCGGCTTCAACAACCCATAGCCAGCTCACCGAAGAAGAGCAGGCCTCAACCGGGGTGTACCCAGGCCTCATTCGCTTGTCCGTTGGCATCGAGAGCATCGACGACATCATCGCCGATCTCGACAAAGGCTTCGCCGCGGTCAGCTAAGGGGCCAGCGGATAGGTGATCGCAACCGGCCGAGACGCTGAGCCCGAGCGACCCGGCCCGCAGGGCCAAGAGCGGGAATCCGGCGAAAGGACCTGTGCGGTGACCATGGCCTATCCGCGCAGGTGCCAAGGCTTGGCTGCCGCTTTCAGCCAGCACGAGAAGAAGGCGCTGACCAACGCGCCTTGCGTGGTTGGGCCCTGCAACCTTGGTTGTGGGGCCTAACCCTGTTTTGGCGCGGGCATCGCGGTGTGTCGGGGGGTCAGGCTGCGCTGAGTGTTGCTGGGTTGTTCGACCGCGAGAGCACCCACACCGCACACCCCAGAC
>JAUIIS010000462.1 GCA_030431575.1 Acidimicrobiia bacterium
CGGTGGTGACCCCAACAATCAGCCGGTCACACAGCGCCCGGGCGTTGCGCAGCAGGTTCAGATGACCGATATGAAACAGGTCGAACACGCCGGTGGTGTAGCCGATCTTCATGGCGTGCGCTCCAGAGCTGGTTGGCGGCGAACGGACAACGTTGGCTTGTCGGCCTCGGCAACCTGAGTACCTTTGCGGGCCTCGTAGTCCGCTGGGCGGCCGGGCAATATGGTCACGTCGTGACTGGTTTCGGCGGGTTGGTGATCGTGCAGGCTGAGTGTTGGCCAACGGTGTGGAGGGCGGAACCCCAAGTACTGCTCTGTTGCGTCGAAGAACCGCGTCCCGGTGAGGGTTTCGGCGGCCTCGTTGGTGGCGAGGCTGACGCTGATGTCGTTGCGGTCGATCCCATGAAGGCCAGCTAGCGCACCGAGGTACCAGACCGAATCGGTTGAGAAGTCCATAAGCCGCGTTGCCACGAGATCGGCAACCAGGAGGTGTTCGGCCCCGACGAGCGCCCCGGAACGGACCCGGTGAGGGAAGTGCGGGCCGTCCGTGTCGCCGCCAATGACACCGTCAATAATGGAAAGCGTCTTGCGCTGAGGCTGGCCGGGCAGTCCCACAAACGCGTTGTAGACGTCGGCCGTCATCCGCCACGTTGTGTCGTTGCCGTCCCATGCACCTCGCAGCATCGCGTTGGCTTGGGCGTCCGTTTGTAGGCAACGTTTGTAGGCGCGGCCCACACGGCTGTTTCCCAGGCGGTCGCGCAGTTCGAGCTGCACGCTGCTGGGCAGCACGTCGTTGGCGGCATGTTGCCAATAAAGCTTCAGGTAGTCGCGGCGCTTGGCCGGGCGAGGGTACTCGTCGCCGCCAAAAGCCGGAAAGCCGATTGACCAGTGCACAAGACAGTTCTTGTTGGTGACCGTTCCAATGAGTCCCTTGGTGTTCAGCGTCACGCCAACCTTGGCGTGGGCTTTGAGCTTTGGGATGGACACAAACACGTCGGCGTCAAACATGGTTCGTGCGAACGAGTAGGTGTGTCCGCCGCGGTGGGCCTTGATGGTTTCGCCGCGTTCGTTGAACGTGCCCCGGTACAACCACCACGGTTTGACGTCCATGTAGGAGTCTTGCAGCGTGACGGTGCGGTCACCGCTTGGGTCGCCTGGGCGGGGCTCTCGCCGGTCTCGCCAGCCGTAGCCGGAAAGGTCGGGCATGTGCCACGAACGCAGGTCTACAAACTGAGTGTCGACGCCGGTTCGGCTCACTCGTTCACACAGCTCGTCGGCGCGGTACAGATCCTCGATGGCATCCCAGTTGCAGTCCACGTGGGGGTTGTCGCCAATGATGATGCGGCCGTTGCCGCGAAGCGCCAACGCCACGTAGTCGGCCACTGCCCTCACTACGGACGGGTGGGTGATGACACTCCAGATGTCACCGCCGTGACGATGGTGATGGTCGACGAGGTTGGGTTTGATGAAGACGGTTTGACCAGGCTCAACGAGTTCGCCCAACGGGTTCCAATGCACCCCGGTTCCATAGCGGGTGCCAGGCGGGTAAAGCGATGCCAGCAGCGAACGGACACCGGCATAGGTGGGGTTGGGTTCGGTGCCTACGGGGCCGGTGTACTCGGCATAAGCCACAGACGGGTCATAGGGCGCGACGCCATAGTTGTCGATACCGGTTCGTACGACGGCGTGGTGCCCGCTGTTAGCCATGGGCGTAGGTCACAACGTCGAGCAGCGAAGCAAAGCGATCAAGGCACCAGGTCAGCCACCGGGCTTCGGCGTCCATGGCCCCAACCTGGGTGTGGATGTCGGCACGGAACTCGTCGCGCTTTTCGGGTCCAACCCACTCGGCAAACCACTGCTGCATGGGCCTGGCGAAGGCCACCTTCTGTGGTACATCGCTCGTGTCGTAGATGGTCCGGAACGCTTCGGCCAGCATGTACTTGGGTTGGCCGCCACGGATGCGCTCGAGGTCCAGAGGGACCGAGCACTCCAACTGTTCGTATGGGGCAAACACGCGAACCCCGGCGGCTCCGATGGCGTTCTCGAAGCTTTGCACGATGCCTTGGCCGTGTACGTCGTGCAGGAACATGGGGACGTCGATGGTGGAGCCGCGTCGATAGGGCTCGAAGGCGTCGACGACTGGTTGCGGGTTGCTCAACACTGTGGCCGGATCCACAAAGCTGTAGCGCGTGACGAACTCCTCGAAGCCCCAGTCTTTGGACAACAGCTTGTCCATGCCGCCAAAGGTCGAGTCGGCGCCATTGCCAACCACCAAGGTGGAGATGCCTTGGAGGCGAGCGTGATGGGCAGCCAAGTACAGGGGCACCTCTATTGCGTGGAGGGGTGCGGCCTTGTTGGCCATGAGATGGTCGGCGTGGGCCAGATAGTCAGCGAACCGGA
>JAUIIS010000083.1 GCA_030431575.1 Acidimicrobiia bacterium
GACGCGATTGACATCGCCGAAGGTGCGGGTTCGCTAACGCTCGACTGGTTTCAGAACGCAGACCTGGCCGTAGAAAACAAGCTGGACGGGTCAGAGGTAACAGCGGCAGACAAGGCCGCCGAGAACTATGTCCGCGAGCACGTTCTCGCCAAATATCCCAACGACACCATTGTTGGTGAAGAGCACGGCACCATCGAAGGCACAAGCGGCCGCCGCTGGATTGTCGATCCCATTGACGGCACCGCTTCGTTTGTCCGAGGTGTCCCCCTGTACAGCACGCTGCTCGCAGTGTTCGATGAACAAGGCCCCGCTGTGGGTGTGGTCATCTTGCCCGCGCTCGACGAGCGCGTGAGCGCGGGTAGGGGCAGAGGGTGTCTGCACAACGGCCGGCCAACCAAGGTGTCTGGCATTGCCGAGCTGGGCCAGGCTTGTGTGTCCTCCAGTGCCTACGACGGGTCGTGGTGGCCCGAGGCGGCCTTGCTGAAGGTCACTAGTTCGGGAGCTAAGACACGCACATGGGGGGACGGCTACGGCTATTTCCTCGTGGCAACCGGTCGCATCGAAGCAATGATCGAGCCTTCGCTAAACACCTGGGACATCGCCCCAATGCTCACCGTGATCCCAGAGGCTGGGGGCACGATCACCACCTGGACAGGCGCCACCGAGTTGAGCCAGGGTGCCGGGTGGGTGGCTTCTAACACCGCGCTCCATGGAGATGTGCTCGCCTTGGTGCAGTGAGCAAAACGCGAGACGCCCGACCCAAAGGGCCGGGTGTCTCTTGGGCGAAAACGACCTGCGCTGGCGTCGGTCAAGCCGGCATTGCCAGCCTTCCGTGGTAGCCACACGGGTCACATCATCCGCCTGTGTTGCGCCTGAGGCGCAGGTCAGAAGGTGACTGACTCGACGCTCACTGCTGGCTTAAGCCGGCTCTTCCACGAGCTTGCTTCGCCAATTGAATCGGCGTAGCGCTCTTTACGGCGAGCGACGCGAGCACCAACGTTTTCTTCGTCCTGGGGCCCTTCGTATTGGGCTTGGATGCCTTCTTTGAGCATGGCAAGCGCTTCGGAGCGCAGCTGAGAGATGCGGCTCTCGGTAACTCCAAGGAAGGTGGCTAGGTCCTGGGAGGTGCGCCCTTCAAGGAAATAGCCAACCACCACGAGGCGGTGGCGTTCAGGGAGCAGATCTACAGCGTCGGTGAGGTACGAATGCAGCTCCCGGTGTTCCATCTCTTCGCAAGGCTCGCGTGTCTTGCCATCGGGCAACACGTCGACCAGGGTGAGGTCTTCATCGGCACCCTCGTACACTTCGTGTTCGAGCGCCAAGACAACGGACCGGAACATACGATCTTGAAGGCGATTGAGCTCGCCCATGGTCATCCCCAGAGCTTCGGCCTTTTCTTCGGCGCTGGGCAGGCGACCGAGTTCTGTGGCCAAGCGTTGCTCGACGCCCTCGAGGCGGCGGGCCAGGGTGCGCACGGAACGTGGCGCCCAGTCTGCAGCACGGGCGGCATCGAGGATGGCTCCTCGAATCCGCTGCGCTGCGAATCGTTCGAATGGCACGCCACGCTCTTCGTCGTAGCGGCGTGCCGCCTCCACCAGCCCGAGGGCTCCAGCCCGAGCCAAGTCGTCACGGTCGACGTGGCGGGGGAAGTGGACTGCCACTTGGTACACGACGTGCTTTACAAGTGGTAGGTGCTGCTCAATGAGCAGCGACAAGCTGGTGTCTGGGGAGGCTGAACCCATTAGATCGCCCTTTCGGTTTTTCATTGGTCTCCGCACCCTTGAACAAGATGGATTGGACGCTGGGGTTCGCCGGCCACCTTCAGAGTTGCGAGAGAACCTTCGTCAACAAGATGGCGACACTTGAGGGAAAAATCTCTGGGATTGTTTACCTAAGCCACAACAGCCACATCTCTCACCAGGCAAAACAGCCACTGGGAGCGCCGGAGGTAGGGCCAAAAGGCCCAGGTCAGACGGCTCAAACTCACCAAGCGAGACGCCATGACCGCGTTGGGTGAGATGTTCCAACAACCGGCAAGAAATGTTCAGTTAGTCGTCATCCAGCCCAGCGAAACGCTGGGCTCGGACGCCTCGGCTTGCCACCGACCGCAAAAATCCGCGGGCATCGACCGCAGTAGCGAGACCCCGCGCCCCAGGTTCAGGCGGCGAAGAACCCACCAACAGATCAACCGCAGCAGCCACCACCGCAGCAGCGCCCACAGCAGGGCGCTCAACCGCACCCGCTACCTCAATGACGCGTTCGCCGTTGACACGGCCCCGCACCTCAACCCTGATGGCCCCAACAGCGCCCTCGGGGTGAGGCGGCGTCAACATAGGCAACCACGACGTAAACCGATCCTGCCGAGACGCAGCCATACGCGCCGTCACCCGTTCACTCGAGCCAAAAGCAGGCCGCAACAGCCAGGCATCAGGCAACGCAGCCCGATAGCAGTCGCTGCCGCCAATGGGTTCAGGAAACCACACCAGCTCTCTCCCAGACCCGCCCGGGCGCCGGATCCACCCGCCGTCACGCCAGTCCTTGGCCGAGCCAGACAACGCTCGATGATGTTCACGTGCACAGGCTGGACCGCCCGTGCCCTGCTTGGCCACATGGACCTCGTCAACAACGTCGAAAGACTGCCCAACAAAGCGAGCCAGCACACAACTCAAGCCCGGCGCAAACGCAACGCCAACCAACGCTGGGGTGCTATTGCGCTTCGCCAAGTCGTCAAGGGCAACCAAGGCCTCCACATCTTCAAGTCGATCACTCGTGGAAACAACCGGCACCCCGCGGCGCAACGCATCGCGCACAGGACCAAGATGACGACCACAAGGAGCAGCGACCACCACCACATCGACCCCCTGGTCCACCACGTCGCCCTCAGTCAGTGCGTACGCCTTTGGACCGAGCGACTGCGCCAGGTCGCGTACTACCTCAGCGTCAACGTCGGACAAAACCACTTCGGCGTTCGGGGCGGTGGCCAACAATTGCCGAGCCACCCGCGCCCCAACGGCTCCACAACCCACAATCCCGTAGCGAAACAGCGAAGCCTCGCTGGTGTTAGTCGAGGTCGAGCTCACGCCATCCGCCCGTCTGGGGAGGAACGCCACCAGAACCGCGTACGCGCAATATCCCTGCAATCGCTGCTGCACCAGATACCGCCAACAACAATCGGCGAATGAGTCTCATGTGCGTCAGCGTTCACTACCAATGCCTCAACGGTCAAGTCAGAACCGACTCTTGACCCACCTTCCAAAAACGAATGCGCGGGTTTTGGTCTGGACCGATATCGTGTGGAGCTGCAGCTACCACTTGTGGTTTCCTGCGGGCCTATAGCTCAGTTGGTTAGAGCGCACCCCTGATAAGGGTGAGGTCGGAAGTTCGACTCTTCCTAGGCCCACGCCGTTCACCCTCGGCTCGTCCTACCTCCGAGGAGGGGGGCGACGACGACGACGACGGGGCGGAGTCGGACGTGCTGTTTCTTCTTCGATCATGGTGATGCGAAGCCCACCGGTGAGATCGCTGATGAGGTTGAACAACAGGCACATCAAGACGTTGAACGTCGTGCCGGCAAGCGACAGCGCCAAACCACCTAGCGCGTAGCCCCGCATGATCTGGCCCGCATCGAAGTCGAAACTATCGAGCGCAAAGAGATCGGTGACCAAGTCCTCGATCTGCTCGACCGTGCCCGAAGACTCAGCGACGCCCCAGACAATGAATCCAGCCACCAAGAAGATCACCCACAAGCAGGCGTAGAAGAACAGTGAGATCTTCAACACCGACCACGGCTCGACATGACGGATGATGCGGCGTACTCGGCGTGCTTGAAGACGCACGCGTCGGCGCCGCTCCATGCGTGACATGCGGCGCGGGGCGGGACGAGCGGCCATGCCAGGCTCGTCGAGGACCATGATGTCGCCAGGCTGTCCAACCGAATCGGGATAGGCGGCAACACCTAGGTCGAGCTCGAAGTCCTCAGGATCACCATCGAAGAGCACCGCCTCACCATCATGGTCATAGAGATCGTCTTCATACAGATCCTCGCCACCAAGATCTTCGACCGTCACCAAATCGTCTGGCGTGAGATCGGGCAACGGGTCCGAGTCTTCGAGATCCTCGACGTCTTCTGGGTCCAGCGCCGCATGCGCCTGGGTAGCGTCGGCATCGCCATCTTGGCTGGCGTTGTCATCAGTGTCGGTAGGGAGGTCGCTGACCTCTGCATCGGTTAGCGACTCGGCATCGTTTGGCACAACGTGAAGTGTACGGGGTCAATGAGGGGCAAGGGTTGGCACACCCCAACCGATGGCCCAATCTCGGCCAGAAGTGCTACCTGACGCAGCGAGACATCGACAGCCAAACCCAGCTCGTGAAGCGACGTTCCTGGGCGAGCCACCGGGTACGGATTGCTCGCCCGAGCGTCCCAAAGCCGTTGCTGGTCTTGCCGCGACCGCAGACCCGATACCACAACAACGGGCTCGCCCATGAGCCGCTCAGCGGCCCTGAGGGCGCTCTGGAGGCGTGGATCGAGCCCGGCCCACTCAGGCCGTGTGCCCACTGCCGCTGCCGACGCCTCGGTATTGCCCACAACGGTCACCACCTCAACGCGTGTTCCACGAGTGATAGCCACGACCGACGCGCCATTACGTACAGCCAACTCCTCCGCCAAACCGGGCTGGAGCGCTTCACCCAACGCTGCGGCATCAGCACCAACCTGGGCACGGGACACGTCGCGGGCGCGATCGCCCAGGACCAGCACCAGGTAGGTCACCCCCGCACACAGCCAAAGAACAAGGACCAAGACGGGCAAAGCCTGCCCAGAGTCACCACAGCAGAACCGCAAGTGTCGCATAACCATCTCTCGGGAGAACCGGACTTCAGATGGCCAGCGAGCTGGCGAAACGCCAAAACTAGTCGGTGGAACCCTCGTCTTGACTATCGGCCTCTTCGTCGCCATCGACCGCAGCCAACATGGGGGCCACCGCCGCAACCTGGTCGTCGTTACCAACCGACATGACCTTGACACCCGTGGCGTAGGCGCCCTGGGTAGAGATCTCATCGACAGGCATGCGGATAAGCACACCCTTGGTGGACACCAGCAACACTTCGTCGCCGTCGCCAACTGCACGAGATGCCACCACGACGCCCTTGTCGCCAAGTTTCATCGCCGTGACACCCTGGCCACCACGATGTTTGGCCGTGAAAGCCTCCATAGGGGTGCGCTTGCCGTAGCCCTTGGAGGTCACGAGCAGCAACGAGGCGCCGTCGCGAACGGCGCTCAGCGACACCACAACGTCGTCGTCTTTGAGCTTCATGCCACGCACGCCTGCCGCAGCACGACCCATAGCACGGACTTCGTTTTCGTCGAACCGCATGAGGCGGCCGTTGCGCGTGACCAAGCACACATCGTCGTCGCCACTTGTAGGAATGACCCGCACAAGCTCATCGCCGTCTTTGAGGTTGATGGCAATCAGGCCATCACGACGGGACTTGTCGTACTCGTTGAACTTGGTCTTTTTGACCTGGCCGCCACGAGTCGCGAACACCAAGAACCTATTGGTCTCGTAGTCGCGGGTATCGATGACCGCGGCCACAGACTCGTCTGGGGCGAGCTGCAACAAGTTGACAATGGCTGTGCCGCGCGCGGTGCGACTGGCCATGGGCACTTCGTGAGCTTTGAGTCGGAAGACCTTGCCCTGGTTGGTAAAGAACAACAGGTACGCGTGCGCCGAGGTATGCAAAAGCATGGACACGTAGTCTTCGTCTTTGAGCGACGCTCCCGAGACGCCACGGCCGCCGCGACCTTGGCTGCGGAATTCGTCGATGGCCACAGTCTTGACATAGCCGCCAGCACTCAGAGAGAACACCAGGTCTTCGTCGTCGATGAGGTCCTCGATCGCGAACTCGCCTGGGTCGATGGCCAACTCTGTCTTACGTGGATTGGCAAACTCTTCGCGAATCTCGTTGAGCTCTTCGCTGATGATGCTCCGTAGTTTGGCGTCGTCGGCCAGGATGGCTTCGAGCTCGGCAATGATGGCGCGCAGCTCATTCACCTTCTTCTCGATCTCTTCTCGACCAAGGCGGGTCAAGCGTCCCAACGCCATATCGAGAATATGGTTGGCCTGGATCTCGCTGAACTCGAACGGCCCAGCCATCAGAGCTTGTCGAGCGGCGGGCCGATCTTCGCTCCCACGAATGGTTGCAATGATCTGATCGATCATTTGCACAGCCTTTAACAGGCCCTCGTTGATGTGGAGGTCGTGGTTGGCTTTGTCTAGGCGGTGCTGAGTGCGGCGCGTCACCACTTCGACCTGGTGGTTGACCCATGACACCAACGTGTCGCGCAACGTCATGGTGCGCGGAATGCCATCGTCGAGCGCGACCATGTTGACAGAGAAGGTGCTCTGCAGAGGTGTGCCCTTGTAGAGCTGATTGAGGATGACCAGCCCCGGCGCATCCTTCTTGAGGTAGAAAACCAAACGAGTTACGCCTTTAGCGGACTCGTTTCGTATTTCGCGGATTCCTTCGATCTCGCGTTTACCCACCAACTCAGCGGCCTTGAGCTCGATGGCCTCGACGCTGGTCTGGTACGGAATCTCAGTGACGACGATGCGCGTAGATTTGCCGTCTTCTTCTATCTCGGCCTTGGCCCGAATCTTGATGGAGCCGCGACCCGTTGTGTAGGCCGAGTAGATGCCTTGCTGTCCAAGGATCTGGCCACCCGTGGGGAAGTCGGGACCCTTAATGAATTCCATGAGCTCGAGGTTGTTGGCGTCGGGGTTGACCAAGAGGTGGTCGGCGGCGTCGGCGACTTCGCCCAAGTTGTGTGGGGGAATGTTGGTCGCCATACCAACCGCGATGCCCTGGCCTCCGTTCACCAACAGGTTGGGGAACCGAGATGGCAGCACGCGAGGCTCAGATGCTGAACCATCGAAGTTGTCTTCGAAATCGACTGTGTTCTCGTCGATGCCTGCCAGCATGTGCATGGCCAAGCGAGACAACCGACACTCGGTGTAGCGCATGGCGGCGGGCGGATCGCTGGGCGAACCAAAGTTGCCGTGCGGGTCGATGAGGGGATGACGCAAACTGAATGGCTGACCCAAACGCACCAGCGCGTCGTAGATGGCTGAGTCGCCGTGGGGGTGGTAGTGGCCCATGACCTCGCCCACCACCGTGGCGCACTTCACGTGGCTACGGTCGGGACGAACGTTGGTGTCGTACATGCCCCACAGAATGCGGCGGTGCACTGGCTTGAGCCCATCGCGTGCGTCGGGCAGCGCTCTCGACACGATGACAGACATGGCGTAGTCGAGGAACGACTGCTCCATCTCTTCTTGGATTTCAACGGCTTCAATGCCGGCTGCGCCGTCGTCTTCGGGCGGCAAGGTGGTGTCGCTCATAGGTGCTCCGGAGCCCTAGATATCGAGGAAACGAACGTCTTTGGCGTTCGTTTGAATGAAGTTCTTGCGGCTTTCGACGTCCTCGCCCATGAGGACGGAGAAGACCTCGTCGACCACTGCTGCTTGTTCGACTGTGACCTGCAACAGGGTTCGGTTTGCTGGGTCCATGGTGGTATCCCAGAGTTCGTTGGCGTCCATCTCGCCCAAGCCCTTCAAGCGCCCAAACTCGGACTTGTGGTTGGGGTTAGCTTCCATGAAGAGGTTCTTGGCATGATCGTCTTTGAGATACACCTTCGATTTGGAAACCTCGGTTGAATACAACGGCGGCTGCGCGATGTAGACGTGGCCGCGCTCGACAAGATCTCGCATCTGGCGGAACAAGAAGGTCAACAACAACGTACGAATGTGGCTACCGTCCACGTCCGCGTCAGCCAACAAGATGATCTTGTGGTAGCGAATCTTGTCGACGTCGAAGTCCTCGCCAAACCCGGCACCAATAGCAGCGATAAGCGCTTGCACTTCGGTGTTCTGGAGCATCTTGTCGACGCGGGCCCGCTCGACATTGAGGATCTTGCCACGGATGGGCAAGATGGCCATGGTGTGTGGATCGCGCGCATCTTTGGCCGAACCACCAGCCGAGTTGCCCTCGACAATGTAGAGCTCGGATTCGCGTGGCTCTCGGCTGGAACAATCGGTGAGCTTGCCCGGCAACCCCGCACCATCAAGCGCCGACTTGCGGCGCGTGGCATCTCGAGCCGAGCGTGCCGCAATGCGAGCGCGTGCGGCTTGAAGTGCCTTTTGCACGACCCGCTTGCCTTCGGCGGGGTTCTCTTCAAGCCACACCGCGAGGTGCTCGTTGGTGGCTTTTTCGACCAGAGACCTGACCGAGACGTTGCCAAGCTTGCCTTTGGTCTGACCCTCGAACTGTGGGTCGCGCAAGCGAACAGAGATGATGGCGGTGAGGCCTTCTCGGATGTCTTCGCCGGCCAGGTTCTCGTCTTTTTCTTTCAGGTGCCCTTTGTCTCGAGCGTAGGTGTTGACCACCCGAGTAAGCGCCGTACGGAAACCTTGTTCGTGCATGCCTCCCTCGATGGTGGCGATGCCATTGGCAAAACTGTGGATGCCGTCGGCGTTAAAGCCGGTGTTCCACTGGAAGGCAAGCTCCACTTCTTCTTCTTCGGCGGACTCTTCGAGATAACCCACTGCGCTAAACAGCGCTTCTTTGGATGCGTTGACGTGTTGTACAAAGTCGACAATGCCGCCGTCGTAGCGGTACGTCTCGGTGTTGGGTTCGCCTTGACGAGAATCGGTAAACGCAAGTTCGAGACCTTTGTTGAGAAACGCCATCATTTGGAAGCGTTCTAACAACGTGGCGGCCCGGAACTCGATGCCTTCTTTGAAGATGGACCCATCTGGCCAGAATCGAACGGTGGTACCGGTGCGGTTGTCGGGGGCCTCGCCAATGACGTGAAGCTTCTCGTCGGGTTGGCCGCCGTCTTTGAACGACATGGCGTAGCGCTGGCCGTCTCGGTCGATTTCTACTTCGACGCGCGTACTGAGGGCGTTGACCACCGACACGCCCACACCGTGGAGCCCGCCAGAAACCTTGTAGCCGTCTCCGCCGAACTTGCCGCCTGCGTGCAACACGGTGAGCACAACTTCAGCAGCGGTGAGATCTTCGTATTGGTGGTGCTTGCCAACGGGAATACCGCGGCCGTCGTCGCGCACCTCGCAACCGCCATCGGGCAGCAACTCAATTTCGATACGCGTGCAATGGCCAGCCATAGCTTCGTCGACGGCGTTGTCGACGACCTCGTACACGAGGTGATGTAAGCCGGTGGGTCCAGTGGACCCGATGTACATTCCTGGGCGCTTTCGCACCGCTTCGAGGCCTTCGAGGACTTGGATGTCCTCTGCGCCGTACGAGTCAGCGGTCTGAGACACGCAGCGACCTTTCAACACTCGACAGTGGGGATGGTGACACGCACTTATGCACGCAGATTTTTCGCAAAAAATGCTGGTCAGAAGGCCAAATCACAACCTCACAATTCTACCAGCACGCAGTGACGTTTTCGGGTACCTGACGGCTTTTGCCGCCAGGACCTAAAGGGGGTCAATCACCGTTGTTTTGGAGCAACTGCAACCTTGACCGAACGCAGCTTGGTGCCACCACTCAACGCGGCCACGCGTTCGATAATAGCGGGTTCAAGCCAACGCATTTCAGTCGTCCAAATGGGGTCGCTGGTGCGCACCGTCAAGACGCCATTGGCAATCTTTGCCGGCGTTGTGGCCGCCGCGGCTGCATCACCGACAATGTCGGCCCAGCTATCCATCACCACCTCAATAGTGGTCAGTGAGGCGCCAGCCAACCGATCCATCAGCTTGCTGAGGGGTTCATGCACCCGAGTGGGCTCTTTGTTGGCATCTGGCAACGGTTCCCACGGCATACGCGCAGGCTAACGCGTGTTCCTGCTGGCAACTGAACCTGCTTCAACGACCAGGTGCTGAATGGGACCATCGACCGGAGGCGATCCAGCTGCTGTGGTCACCATGGTCTGGTCTGCTTCGAGCAGCGACAGCAACGACGTTGCCCGACCCTGATCTAGCTCGGAAAACACATCGTCGAGGAGCAACACCGGGCTTGTCCCTACGACATCGCCCACCTCGTGGTGCCCCGCAATCCGAAGCGCAAGCGACAAGGTGCGCTGCTCGCCCTGGGATGCGTGCGTACGCGCTGGCATCTGCGCTAACCCCACCTCAAGTTCGTCGCGGTGCGGACCAACCAGTGTCGTGCCCCGACGCAATTCGTCAGAACGTACGCGTTCGAGTTCGCTGAATAAGCCCAACCCCAGCCAGTCGGGCTCATACACCAGCGAGACCGGATGCCCCTCCCCCGCCAATGCCGCATATGCCGCATTAACCCGCGGCTGCAGAGCAGTAACCAGTGCCTGGCGGGCTCGACCCAGAGCTTCGCCGGCTTCGGCCAGCTTGGCATTCCAAACGTTGAGCGTTGCATCTACATCAGGTGTTGCCCGTCCACCAGCAGAACGCAGTAGCGCGTTGCGTTGCTTGAGAATCTTGTCGACGTCGGTCCGAACTTTGTCGTTGCGCGGATGTAGCTGCACCAGCAAGTCATCGAGATAGCGACGGCGCACCCCGGGGCCACCTTTGATGAGTTCGAGATCATCGGGTCCAAAGACCGTGACTGGCATGATTCCAAGCAAATCCCGAGCTCTACCAAGCTTCTGCTTGTTGATCTGGATGCGGTTGGGGCGGCCACGAACCAACTCGGCCTCGATAAGCAACTCCCGGTCGCCCGAAACAACATCGGCGCGAATAACTGCGCTGGGTTGTCCAGCACGAATGAGCGCTTCAGGTGGCGCGCCACGGAAAGAACCAAGCGAACCCAGGTAGGCGACCGCCTCCAACATGTTGGACTTTCCCTGCCCGTTGTTGCCGCTTATCACAATGCGGCCAGGCTCAAGCGATATGTCGAGTTCGATGTAATTACGAAAGTCGCGCAGCGACAAACGACGAAGGACTGCCATGGCTAGCGAACGCCAAACGTATGGCCTGGGGCCACTAGGAAACCCGAACTGGCATCAACAGGTAGAGAAACTCGGGGAACTCCGGCGAACGCAGAAGCGCTGGCTTTAGCGCGTCGACGGTCTCGAGCGTGACCGTCTCGCCTGGGGCGACATCGAGCCCGACAGACAAGTAGTCGGCGTTGAACGCCACCGTGAGATCAGTCCCCTCGTAGTCGGCGTCAACCGATTCCTCGGCCTGACCAACGTCTTGGGTCATGGCTACAAGCTCGAGGCCATCGCCCGACATGGACAGTCGAACCGGCGTTGCTTCTTGGGCTAGCAAACGCACGCGCTTGACCGCGTCCAGCAACGCAACGCGATCGACGGTGAGCTTGTTGGGGTTTGAGTCTGGAATCAACCCTCGGTAGTTGGGGAAGTCGCCTTCGATGAGCCTTGTGGTTAGGCGAACTTCACCAACAACAAAGGACGCATCACGCTCACCCAAGTGCAACACCACTTCGGCGTCATCGTCGATGAGCCGGCTGAGTTCGTTGAGGGCACGTGAAGGAACCAAGATGGTCTTGTCGTCTTCGAGCACTGTGGTTCCGGGCAGGTCGCGAACCGACAAGCGATACGAGTCGGTAGCAACCAGACGTAGTCCTGCTTGCTCAGCAGCCATCAAGACACCAGTGAGGATGGGGCGTGAGTCATCGGAGCTTGCCGCAGGAACGACCTGACGAAGCGCGGTGACTAGCGCTGTCCCATCGATGCTGACTCCTTCGCCCACAACGTCGCTCAGTTGGGGGTATTCATCAGCAGGGATAGTGCGCAACGAGAATTGCGAACGACCCGCACTGATCTGGGCATCGCCAGCATCGACCTCAAGTTGCACAGCGCCAGGCTCAACAGCGCGAACCACATCGGACAACAACTTGGCGGGAACGACAGAAACGCCATCGGTGGTGCCGGCAACCTCAAGAGACACCGTAACGGTGAGATCGAGGTCGCTGCCGGTAATAACAAGCTGGTCGCCGTTGAGTTCGAGACGAAGCCCGGCTAGGACCGGCAAGCTTCCGCCTCGGCTAGAGACGGCTCGACCCGCGGTGTTGAGTGCATCGACCAGCACTTCGCGTTCGCATCGGAACTTCACGGCTGCAGTTGCTCCTGGGGAGATGGGGTAGGGAGATAGGTAGCGCTCACCCTAGATCGCCAGGGTTGTGCACAGGTACTTCTGTTGGACTGGTTGGGATGATAAATAATCAGTAGGAGTAGTAGGTGTGTGGATTTGTGGGCAACACCCTATTTGCCCAGGTCAGGCAGAAGGTGGAGGGTGTGGACCGATTGTTGATGAGCGGCCCAACCGGTGGAAAGCTTTTGGCCCCCTGGGGAACACCTTGGTGTTGTCCACCGTGTTGTCCCAGCTAACTCACAGGGCTCTGTGGGTTACCAAAAGCTTGCAGCGTCATCCAGATCTGATGGTCTGAATGAGCTCTGTGACCTGGTCATATATCTGACGGCGGTCTGACATTTGGGATTTGATCTTGTCGACAGCGTGAATGACCGTGGTGTGATCTCGGCCACCAAACTCACGAGCGATCGCTGGGTAGCTGAGGTCGGTCAGTTCGCGGAAGACGTACATAGCGATTTGGCGCGAGGTCACCAGCGGCCGATGGCGGCGCTGGCCAATGATCTCTTCTTTGGTGAAGCCAAACATCTCAGCGGTGGTGTCGATGATGAGGTCGGGGGTGATCGGCCGGGGTTGACTCCGTGACACGAGGTCGCGCAACACATCGGTGGCTATCTCGACGGTCAGCGGTTGGTCGTTGAGGCTGGCGTAGGCACTTACTCGAGTGAGCGCCCCTTCGAGCTCACGAATGTTGTCAGTCACATTGCTGGCAATGAA
>JAUIIS010000084.1 GCA_030431575.1 Acidimicrobiia bacterium
CTCGCGTTCCCACCCCCTCAATGGCCATGGGTGGTATCGGGCGACGCCCGTCACTCGACTTCATGTCTGGGACCGGACGCAGCGCTTCTGTGCTGCCATTACATCGTGGCAACACGCAGGCCAATCAGGGCCAACTCCCAGGTCATTCCTTGACTGCACCCGCCCGGCAAGCCCACCCCGGTCACCCCGGTCCGTCTAGCCGGCCCGTTGGCCCCAGTGTCAGTAGCGAACAAGCTCGCCTTCGTCGCCGCAACGTCCTTGTTGGTCTGGCCGGCCTGGCTGCAATCACCTTGGTCGGCGTCTTCACCGTTGGCGGTGGCGCCATCATTGCCCTCCACCTCTTCGCCGACGCCTTGCTACTTGGCTTTGTGATGCTTTTGGTGCAGTACCAGCGCGAGATCGAGCTCGAACGCACGCGCAACCTGCCGGTGTACGCACAACCCCGCGAGCGCCTCGCCCCAACAGGCACCGACGGCCGCTACTAAACGCGTCTGGCTCCCAAGCCAGCCCGCTAAAGTGGGGGCTTCCCCCAATTGGGGCTGTAGCTCAGCTGGCTAGAGCGCCTCGGTCGCATCGAGGAGGCCAGGGGTTCGACTCCCCTCAGCTCCACCACTGAAGTCGCTGGTCACGGGCCTAGAGCCTTCGCCAGCGACTTCTTCGGTTTTGCGTGTGCCCGCGGTGTGCCCGCGCGTCAACTGTGTGCTGTCCCGGTTCATGGTGGACATGTTGGGTCCGGTTGGTGTGTTAAAATACCCGGTCCCGCGACCAACTACGTAGCGGACTTCGGTAGCCGAGTCGTCGGCACGAATGGAGAAACGACTGTGATCATCGGAGTGGAACCCGGCACCTCGCAAATCATCACGGCGTTCCCCCAATGACACCACGGTCGTGGTGCCCGGCATGCAACCAGGGATGGGTCTCACGCGTCCGGCTCGGAGACTCTGAAGTTCGAGTCTGGCTCTGCGACGAGTGCGACTCCATCTGGCGCTGGGACATCACACCAACACGCGACGATGCCCTGAACAATGAGCTTGACCGGCTCGGCCTCTCATACATCTGGCGCGACGTCGTCCACCCCACCGACGAAGTCCTCGCGGTGCCAGGACAGCCGCCTGTAGGCCCTAAGTCGGTCGATGAGTAGCGCTGAGCACCGTTAGGTATAGCGCCGGAGATTCCGCCCGAGTTCTAGCATTTGGGCCTCAGGCTGGTTTGTGGGGTGGTTGTGGGTAGCCGTGGCCCGATCCCGAAGCGCTCCCGATGCGCATCGTTCGAAGGCTGAGGTGGCGTCGGTGACGAAGGTTGAGACGGCTGGGGTCGTGGAGGCGCCGAAGCCGAACTCGAAGCGGCATCCCGTGGCGAAACGTTGCTTTACGTCGTTGGGGGAGTCTGGCCACGCCGTGTTCTATGAACCAGCGGACTGGGCGACCGCGTATGGGGTCGCGGAGTCGATGTCACGCGAGTTCAAGCCCCAACCCATAGCGGTCGGCTCTGGCGAGAACGCCCGTGTCGAGATGCTCCACATGCCCCCGAAGGCCGCGGCTGTCGCTGCGTGGCTCAAAGCCGCGACTGCGTTGTTGGCGACCGGGCTGACCGCCGACGCATTCAGATCGAGCTGCACCGCCCGAGCTCCGAACCAGCGCCCGATGAGCCATCACAGCTCGATGAGTGCCGGCGCAGGTTGCGCTCGGAGTAGGGGCTTCTAGCGGGATGGTCCGATCAGGTTTCGTGCTGCAGCCAATGCGAACAACGCTGGGACCGTCATAGCGAGCCGGTAGGCAGTAAGGAACCCCCGTGAGAAGCCCAGGATGCTGTCATCCTCTGGTCGAACTCGAAGAAGGCTCACTGGCGAGAGGATGACCGTCGCTCCGAGGTCGAGTAAGTCAACGAACGCCTCGGAGAAGTCTACGACTGAGAAGCCGTCTACGTTCCCGCCACTGAGGCACATCGCAACGATGACGCGGGTAGCCATCGCCGCTGTGGCGAGGACTCCGAATATCTTGAGGGGCTTTGCCAGGTCGTAGCCGTAGCCGAAGAATCGTAGGCTGCGTAGAACGCGTGCCTCGCTGCGTGTCATGGTGGAGGACTTGGGCAGGGTCTTGTGGACCTTTAGTCGCTCGTTGTAGGCGGCCGTGATCCAGTGCGCTCTGATGCTCGGGTCGGTTGCCTTCAAGCGCACTGCTGTGACGACCTGCTCGTGGATGTCAAGACTCTGGTCGGGGGGGAGCTCCATGGGATCGAGGAGTGTCATGGATGGGTTGAAGGCAAGGGCACGCTGGGAAAGGAACAAGCCTTGTCGGATCGCTGGTTCTGCGAAGCGAATACCTCGAAGGTCGGCACCATCGAAGCTTCGGCCTTCATTTGGAGCGAACTCTGTGATCATCGCGTCCGAGCCGGTTTCTGTTTCGGCACCGGCAGGCCAGGAATGCAACCGAGCGTTCTCTAACAGCCCAGCGCGAAATAGACCGGCAACCGTGAGATTGGCGTTGGGAGCGTGTAGCTCAAGGTCGTCAACCCTGCACTCCGTCAGACTTCCTGTTACAACCAAGCGCGTCGTGCCTTTGCCCAGAAACTCCACACCAGCGGCATCCATAACTTGCGCTTCGTTCCGGCCGGTGTGGGTCATCATCACCGTCGCTGCAGCGCCGGCGATTGCGCTGGGCCGGAACTTCAGGCTCTCCGGGAACTCAAGCCAATGGTGCCGGCCGGTCGCTGTTGCCTGTGGCACCGCTATCAGCTGCCTCTTGTGCGATGGCCGAAGGTGAACCAGCAGCCGATGGGCTTCGCTTCGGCACACAAATGCAAAGAAACTGACACGAAGGTGCATCCGTTAGGCCTAGTTCAGCGAAGAAGACGTCATACACCTCATCCTCTCAAGGGAGACTAATCCATGCTGAAAGCACTGACTGGTGCTGCGCTGGCCGCAGCGCTCGCCGCAACCACGGTGGCACCACTCGCCGCCGAGGGTTATGGCGAACCCAACCTCGTAGACGCGGTGATCGCCAAGAGCGGCGCCGAAGGATTCGACCAAAACTCCGCAGACTTCGACCTACTCCGTGAAGCACTCGTGGCAGCTGGCCTGGTCGACGCAGTCGCCAGCGCCGATGCGCTCACCGTGTTTGCCCCAACTGACGGTGCCTTCATCAACCTGGCGCAGGACCTCGGGTACGAAGGCAGCGACGAAGCTGGCGCCTTTGGTGCCATAGCTGCAGCAGTCGGCTACCAGTCTGTCGAAGAGCCCGGTTTGCTCGACGACGTCTTGCTCTACCACGTAGCCCCAGGCTTCGTGAAGAGCTTCAACCTGGCCGATGGTCCGGTCGAGACGCTACTGGGCGCCACCTTTACCCCAGAAGGCACCACCCTTGTGGACAACGACCCCAATGCGGTCGACGCCATGGTTGCCGCACCATTCGACCAGGTGTACAGCAATGGCGTGCTCCACTCAATCGACCAGGTACTGCGCCCAATCGACCTTCCACCAGTGGCCGAAGCGCCAGCGCCTGTTGATCCCAAGCCAATGGATCCCGCTCCAGTCGACCCGAAGCCAGAAGCGCCGGCTCCAGCTGAGTTGCCTTCCATCGTCGACATCGTGCTTGACGTCTCCGGTACCGAAGGATTCGACAAGAACCGCCGCGACTATGACATCCTCCGCGAAGCTCTCGTGGCCACAGGCCTTGTCAACGCTGTCGTTGAGGCCCAAGACATCACCGTGTTTGCCCCCAACGACCGGGCATTCATCCGCCTCGCTCGTGACCTTGGGTTCAAAGGCAAGAACGAAGCCAAAGTGTTTGCGTTCTTGGCTGAAGCAACCGGTTTCGTCTCCGCTGAAGAGCCTGGCCTGCTGGACGATGTCCTGCTGTACCACGTTGCCCCTGGCGGCCAGACTGTGAAGGAACTCCAAGGCGAGGTCACCACGCTTCTCGATGGAGCAACCGTCGAAGTCAAGAAGCGCAAGGTCATCGACAACGACAAGGACGACCGCAACGCCAAGATCGTGAAGCCACGCAACATCAAAGCTTCCGATGGTGTCATCCAAACCGTCAACCGGGTGCTTCGCCCGATCGACCTCTAAGCACCACCGAACACCCCCTCCAATGAAAGAGCCCGGCGGGTTACCGCCGGGCTCTTTCGCGTCTAGTACAACGTCTGGCTAGCTAGCGCTACGTCTAGAGCATTTGGGCCAGCACCTGGATGAGGTCGCTGCTGGTGACGATGCCTTCTAGCTCGCCTTCGGCATCAACGACGACTACCGAGTGGACGGCGCCGCTAGACATGTGGTCTGCGACCTTGCGGACAGACTCGCCGCTGCGCACCGTGACGAGATCGGTCGACATCGCGTCCTCAAGCGTGAATTGATGATCCAGCATGGTGCGAAGCATGCGGTCGTCGTGGCCCTCGACGTCGTAGACCAACTTGAGGATGTCGGTCGAGGAGATCATTCCCACAGGCCGACTTCCATCGACGACGGGGAGATGGTGGAAGCGGTTGCTTTCGAGGAGGTCATACGCGTCCGACAGGGGCTGTCCGAGGTGTACCTTCTCTGGGTCGCTGGTCATGACATCGGTGAGGTTTGGCTTGTGCTTCATGCGTCCAGCTTTACGGGGATTGGTGCGCTGAGACAGGGCCGAAGGTCCCCGCCGAGCCACAACAGACGCGGCGCTCCTCGGCCGAGGCTGTAACTCAACCTGGCATGGGGCGTCTGGAGAGCACACGGTGACCAGACGGCGTCGTCGCAAAGGAGAAGTCATGTCGATCGAAGATGTCACGGAACGGTTGTCAGCCAAGCTCGCAGCCCTTGACCTGGCCGAAGACGAGGCAAACCTGTTGGTTGACCTGCTCTGCCAGAGCGAGCACGATGTTGCCGGGTTCAAGATGGCCCAGCCCGGCACCCGTGTGATCGAATACCAGGATGGCGACGACCTGATCGCTCGCAGCGCCAACCTCCGTTCAGGCGATTTCGGTGCGAGGAAGAAGGGCTGGATCGATGTCTTGAGCTGGGATTAGTCTCCGGTCCTACAACGGGGGCTTTGGCCCGCACCAATGAGACGGAGAACCAATGGACACCCCAGCCAGCAGCTATCACATCGGCGGCGTGCCGGGTGCCATTGCCGCCTTTGGTGAACCGGCAGCGGCGGAGGCCGCAGCAGAGGCGGTGGTGGCCAGCGGAACAGCCACCTACGTGGTGTACCACACGCCCAACAAACCCGGTGAGGCCCCAAGCTTGGTGCGGTGCGGCGGCGACTCTGGAGTGATTGGTCAGCTATTGCGAGAAAATGGGGCCGAATCGCTGGCACCGACGGCCACTCGCTATCTGCGTCAGCATCGAGTGCGGTGGCCCCATGGCGATGCAACGCCCGGGTTAGGAACCATCTTTTGGGTTCCGAAGATCCCCAGCATGCCGACCAGTGAGTTTCATCGCTGGTGGGAGCACGAACACGGCCCGAAAGCCCTGCGCCACCACATGGGGATGTGGGACTACGCCCAGGTGTCGCTGGTGGATGCCCCCACGGGTGGGTCGTTCGAAGGCATCGATGGCATCGCTGTGGTGCAGTGGCCTGTAGTCGAGGACCTTACGCACCGCTTCTTCGATTCCGACGTCGGCGCCGAGACCATCAGGGCAGACGCGGCGTCGTTTACCGACGGAGACAACACCCACGCGGTGCAAATGACCGAGGTCGTCCTGGCCCAACCCGACCTCGACGCTCAACGAGCGCCAGTGTGGGTCACCGACTACCGGGCACTCGAGCTCGGCTGTAGCCCCGAGGCATTGTGGGCCGTTGCTGGCGACTTCGCTGCCATTGGCCAGTGGTGGCCGAGTGGCTTGGTGCGCTGCGAAACTGATGGAACCGGCCGGGGTGCGAAACGACGCCTCTGGTTTGAAAACGGGAGCTCGGCTGTGGAAACGCTGCTTCATCACCGGCCCGACGAGCGCATGTTCGAGCTCGAGATCACCGAAGGCCTGGCCCCGGGACTACAGCACTATCGCTGCCGCTACGAGATCCGCGCTACCCCAGATGGCTGCCGTCTCGACTTTCAGCCGACGGCGCTTGTCGATCCAGGTGCGGGCGCGGTGTTCGGGGCGATGGTCGACCGGGGTTGGCCCCAGGTTTCGGCCGGACTAGGAGGCGCTCTCTGACCGAGAGCGTTCAACGACAGCATCCCGCACCGAACAGCCTCGCTGGCACGGCGTCCCGACTATTGCAATGGTAACTTACGTGCTCACTTGAGGATTGGTGGGAGGATCATCAATGACGGACAAGCCAAACATTCTGGTTATTTGGGGTGACGATATTGGGCTAACCAATCTCTCTTGTTACTCCGACGGAGTGATGGGATACCGAACCCCCAACATCGACCGGATAGCCAACGAAGGCATTCGTTTCACCGACTACTACGGCGAACAATCCTGCACTGCAGGGCGCGCCGCCTTCATCATGGGGCAGAACCCGTATCGGACCGGCCTCACCAAAGTAGGGATGCCGGGTGCCGAGATTGGCATGCAGCCAGAGAATCCAACAATCGCTCGGGCGCTCAAAGACCAGGGGTATGCAACTGGCCAGTTCGGCAAGAACCATCTCGGCGATCGAGACGAACACCTCCCTACCAACCATGGGTTCGACGAGTTCTTTGGCAACCTGTACCACCTCAACGCTGAAGAAGAGCCAGAGCAGGCCGACTACCCAACCGCCGAAGAGTTCCCCAATTTCCGTGAGCGCTTCGGCCCGCGCGGGGTCATTCATTCATGGGCCGATGGCCGCATAGAAGACACCGGTCCGCTGACCAAGAAGCGGATGGAAACGGTTGACGACGAATTCCTGGGAGAAGCCGAGCGCTTCATCCGCGACGCCGTCGAGGCTGGCACTCCGTTCTTTGTGTGGTTCAACACCACGCACATGCACTTCCGTACCCACGTGGCCCCAGAGAAGCGTGGGCAGGCAGGGCGCTGGCAGTCCGAGTATCACGACGTCATGGTCGACCACGACGGCCACGTCGGCGCCATGTTGGACCTGTTGGACGACCTGGGCATCACAGACAACACACTCGTGGTGTATTCAACCGACAACGGCCCCCACATGAACACCTGGCCAGATGCGGGCATGACACCGTTCCGCAACGAGAAGAACTCCAACTGGGAAGGCGCCTACCGGGTGCCGGCCATGGTTCGCTGGCCCGGAAAGATCGAACCCGGTCAGGTTTCTAATGGCATTGCCAGCCACGCCGACTGGTTTGCCACGTTCCTCGCCGCAGCGGGCGACGACACGGTCGCCGACCGGCTAAAAGCCGGGGCCACACTCGATGGGCACGAGTTCAAAGTGCACCTCGACAGCCACAACCTCTTGCCGTTCCTCGTGGGAGAAGAAGACCAGAGTCCACGCAAACACTTCTTCTATGTGTCTGACGATGGCGATCTGACGGGCGTGAGGTTCGACAACTGGAAGGTCGTCTTCCTCGAGCAACGGGCAACAGGCACGCTCCAGGTTTGGGCCGAGCCTTACACCGAGCTTCGGGTGCCGAAGATCTTCAACTTGCGCACCGACCCCTACGAGCGGGCTGACCAGACATCCAATACGTACTACGACTGGTTACTTGACCACGCGTGGGTGTTAGTTCCGATCCAGACCTATGTGGCTGAAATGATCGTGTCACTGCAGGAGTTTCCGCCATCGCAAGAGCCAGCGTCGTTCACCATTGGGAACATGATGGACAAGCTGTTGGCCGGCGTCGGAAGCGCCTAGGAGACGAGCGGTGCAGCTCACGGCGTTGTGCCCTATTCCGGGCGGCGCATTTCAAATGGGCGACAACCATACCGAACCCGAGGAGGCTCCAGCGCGGACCGTCAAGGTCGACGCGTTCGCGATGGAACAAGCCCCGGTGACCAACCGACAGTTCGGCGCGTTTGTCGAAGACACCGGCTATGTCACCCTGGCCGAGCGGCCGCTCGATCCTGCACAGTTCCCGGGCCTGACCCAAGATCAGCTGCAACCCGGGTCGATGGTTTTTGCGATGACCAGCGGACCCGTCGACCTCGGTGATCTCAGCCAATGGTGGCGCTGGGTCCCCGGCGCCAGCTGGCGCGCCCCCGAAGGGCCAGGATCCGACTGCGAAGAGCGTGCTGAGCATCCGGTCGTGCACGTGGCGTACGAGGACGCCGAGGAATACGCCACCTGGGCTGGGCGCAGCCTGCCCACGGAGGCCGAGTGGGAGCGTGCGGCGCGAGGCGGCATAGACGGCAGAAAGTTCGTTTGGGGCAAGCGCTCCACCCATAATGGGCGACGTCTTGCCAAGTATTGGGAGGGCGACTTCCCTTGGCGCAATGCGCCGTCGGACGGTTTCCGCGCGACTGCGCCTGTTGGCACCTACCGCCCCAACGACTACGGGCTGCTAGACATCGTGGGCAACGTGTGGGAATGGACAACCGACTGGTTCGTTGCCGGCCGGCCGGTGACCTCGGCCTGTTGCGCTGGCGATGACCAACGGCGTCTGGCCAGCATCGACCCGTCTCTGCCCCAAGCCCCAATCCCACGCAAAGTAATAAAGGGCGGCTCGTTTCTTTGTGCTGACGAGTACTGCCAACGCTACAGACCGGCCGCTCGGCGGCCCCAAATGATCGACACAGCTATGAGCCATATCGGCTTTCGCTGCGTGTCACGAACTCCGACCTGAGGATCACAGATGAACCAAGACCCACTTTCGCTATGGAACGACGGGCAGGCAAAGTCCGTGCTCACCGATCTGTTGAGCAACGTCGACAGCATTGAGCCATCGCGTCGCGTAGCCGTGTTCGACAACGACGGCACCCTGTGGACAGAAAAGCCCAACTACACCCAGCTCGACTTCTTCATTGCCGAGCTAGCCAGCCGCGCCGAAACCGATGCCAGCCTGGCAGAGCGCGCCGAGTACCGAGCCATCCTTCAAGGTGACAAGGCTGCGCTTGGCGAGATGGGGATCGAGCGTGTGGCGTTTGCGTTGGTCGAACTCTTCGACAACAGCCGCCCTCACGTGTTCGACGACGCCGTCCGTGGGTTCATGAACAACGCAACCCACCCGCACGGCATGGGCTACAACGCCACGGCCTACGCGCCGATGCTTCAGCTCCTAGACGCCTTGCGAGCGGTTGGGATTGAGCCGTTCATCGTCACCGGCGGGGGCACCGACTTTGTCAGGGTATTCAGCCAAGAGATGTACGGCGTTCCTCCCTGGCATGTCGTTGGGACAACAGTCGAGCACACCGTGGCCGACAACGACGACGGCTGGCCCGAGCTGCGTCGCACCTCGGCACTTCTTGGCGGTCCCAACGAGGGCGACGAAAAGATCGCCAACATTCGCCTCCATCTCGGTGTCCGCCCCATCCTGGCCGTCGGGAACTCTGAAGGCGACGCAGCCATGTTGGAGTACACCACCCGCGACCCAGAACGCGGGGTGGGCGTCCTCATCGACCACGACGACCCAGAGCGCGAGTATCAGTACACCTCCAGTGCCGTCACTGTCGCCGGAGAACCCGTCCTTGACACTGCCGAGCGCCTGGGCTGGACCGTAGTGAGCATGGCAAACGATTGGAAGTCCGTCTGGGGCGACGCCAACGGCTCGTCGGGAACATGACAACCCGCTGGGTGAGAACCGAATGAACGCAGACCACACCGAGGCACCAACCGACCTTGTGGTCACGCCTCCACGCACCGCGGCCTCCTTTGTTGGGGCGTTGCGTTGGTTGCCCAACTACGACTGGCGATCCAACCTCCCAGCCGACGCTCTGGCAGGCATCGCCGTGGCGGCGCTGTTAGTGCCTGAGTCCATGGGGTACGCGCGCGTCGCAGGCGTTGCACCCGAGGTGGGTTTGTACGCTGCACTGGCAGCAGTGGTTGCCTACGCCCTCACTGGCGGGGTGTCGGTTTTGGTGGTGGGGCCCGCCTCAGCGGTTGCTGCGTTGTCGGCCACGCTGGTCTTTGACCTCAACCTTGACGCCGACCCGCTGGTGGTCACTGCGGCGCTCGCCATTGGGTCAGGCCTCGTGCTCATGGCCGCAGGCGTGTTGCGCATGGGGTGGATAGTCAACTTCATATCCAGGCCCGTTCTCGAAGCCTTTGTGGCTGCGCTGTCGATCTCCATCATCATTGGTCAGCTCGATGGACTGCTTGGCGTCGAGGTTGAAGGCGAGAGCGCGCTGAGCAAGCTCTGGGACACGCTCACGCACCTTGGCGAAGCTCACGGGACAACCAGCTTCATTGGAGTAGGTGCCGTGGCTGTGCTCATCGCTGCTGAACGGATCAGACCCGGGTTGCCCGCAGCCATTGTCGTGGTGGTGGCCGGCATCGTCGCAGCAAGGGTCCTTGACCTTGGTGACCGCGGCGTTGCGTTGGTGGGGGAGATCCCCAGTGGACTGCCCGACGTTACAGTGCCTGATCTGTCCGTCTCGGACTGGGTTGAGGTGCTTGGCGCATGCATGGCGCTGGTGTTGGTTGGATTCTCCGAGGGGTATGCCGCAGCCGCAGCGGTGCAGGGCTCCACCGGAGAAGAGCTCGATGCAGACCAAGAGCTTTTTGGCAGCGGCGTGGCCAATGTTGCATCTGGACTGGTGGGTGGCTTGGCGGTGTCGGGCAGCCTCTCTAAGTCAGCAGCCGCAGTGCAGGGGGGCGCCAGGACGCAGATCGCAAACGTCATCAGCGGTCTTATTGTCCTGGCGACCTTGTTGTTCTTGGCGCCGCTCTTTGAGAAACTGCCCGAGCCGGTTTTGGCCGCAGTCGTTATTGTTGCGGTCCTTGGCGCTGCCAAGGTGATGCGGATCGTTGCATTGGCAAACGTGAACCGATACGACTTCGTGGCTGCGGCGTTGACGTTTGTGCTGGTGTTGGCTTGGGAAACGCTTCCGGCCATGATCGTGGGAGTTGTGCTCTCGCTGGCATTCCTTGTCTATCGGGCCACGTTCCCCGACGTTGTTGAGCTGCGTCGAACAAGCTCCGGCAGCTTCGTCCGGCCTGGTGCCGACACGGAAACAGCCATGGTTGATGGCGTGGTGGTCATTCGTTTTGAAGCCCCTCTGGTCTATGCCAACGCCAGCCGGCTCCAGGCCGCAGTTCGAACCGCCGTTGCCGCGCGCAGCCATGTGGCACTGGTAGTGCTTGACGGCGAGATGCTCGCAGACCTCGATGCCACCGGCGCCGAAGTTCTGGCGGAGATCGATGACGAACTAGCGGCTTGTGGCATCGTCCTGCGCCTCGGCCGCGTTCATTCTCGGGCGCGGAGCCAACTAGAACGGTCTGATCTCCATCGGCGATTCGACGGAAGAAGCTACCCGAGCCTGGCCAGCGCCGTTGACGGTTGAGCGTTAGTGGGCACTGCTGTTTGGTGGTCTAGCAGGCTAACGCTGCTGGTCAGAGACATAAAGTAGCTTCGCGGCAGTAACCTGAGGGTTCCTCCCCGGCGGCGGAGGAGCTAACCGTTATGTCAAAATCTCCCCCCAACGAAAACGAAAAGAAACGAACGCGCTACGAGTACCGCGTTTGGGGCGAGTACCCAAAGGCTCGCAAGTTGCTGGCGAGCATCGCCACCGATTCGTCGCGCGAGCAGATAGAAGACTGCTACTTCTTGACCGAGGATCCTTCGTGGAACGCAAAGGTCCGTGACTCCACCCTCAAGGTCAAACAACTCGTCAACGAGTCAAAAGGCTTTGAGCAGTGGGTCTCGCGTTGGCACACCGACGGCGACTCAGCCCCCGCACCCTTTGACGACCTGTTCGACGAGTTGGGCCTCGATCGACCAGCTCGGGGGAAGTCGTTCAGCTTGGAAAGGGCCGTCAAGGACCTCGATCCCGAAATCGCCGCCACTGCCATGTTCGTGACCAAAGACCGTAAGCGCTACCGCGTCGGCGATCTCAAAGCCGAGGTGACCGACGTGACCGTCCACGAAACCGGCGAGGTGTTGTGCACCATAGCCATCGAAGGCAACAACCTCGATAACCTAGTGGCGTTGCGAAAGAAGCTTGGCCTCAAAGGCGAAGACAATGTTGCCGTGCACGTTGCCATCGACCCCGAAGGCTAGGGGACTGCTCGTGCACACACCGGCACGAGGATCCTGAGTCAGCAGAAGGACTTTCCTCAGGTCCCACTGACGTGACGACGGACGGGGTCGCCGGTGCCGTCCCAGTCTTCGTGTGCCTGCTTCCAGCGGGCAAAGGTGCCCCGGATACGGGGGGTGTCGCTGTGGATTTCGGTGTACACCCCAATGGTGTCCCGGCTGTCAAAGTAGGCGGCGTCGATCTCGTTGGCGTGAAGCTCACACGCAAGCTCGAAGCCTAGGTCTAACAATCGCTGTCGCTCTTGGGGGTAGTCGGCGACCAGCATGGCAACGTGGTGATGACCGCCAGTCCCACGGGCAAACATGTCGGTGTAGATCGAGGGCGAGTCGTCGTGCTGCTCGATGAGCTGGATCTGATGTTCGCCAGCGTAACCAAAGGCATACGACACATCTGCCTCTACTGGTTGGCCCTTGTACACGAAACGGTCTGCCTTGTGGTGCTCGGTCACAAAGAACGGACCTGCCCCCACCGTGCTGCTCCAGTGCTGAATGGCCTCGTCGAGATTGGGAACGAAGTAGGCGAACTGAAAAACGGGACTACCGATCATGACCATGCCAGCAGACTATGTCGTCGGAGCAGGGAGTGCTTATGGCCCACACCCCCAACCAGGTCCAACGAACCGACGGTAGGCACAACTGTTCTTGCTCACACGGTTTCTGCGCTAGTCGTCGGTGTCTACCGTTCCGTCTTCTAAGTAATCGAGATGCGCAATCGGCTCCCCAGA
>JAUIIS010000463.1 GCA_030431575.1 Acidimicrobiia bacterium
GAAGACACCTCCTGCGGTCGTTCCCCTCCATCGGGTCATCTGCAACAAAGATGAGAAATCTGTTCTAGACATGTGCCAGCGCAACACACCATGGCGGGGGCGACGGGCTTGCACCGCCAAGCCTTCAAAGGTTGCCAGCCACAACTACGGTGTAACGATGCAATCGCACAGAACCGGCGCCGACCTCCGAAGCGGACGGCACACATGAAAGCCAAGAGGCGCTTCGCCAAACGCGTCGCCTTATTGATTGTCGCCGCTGGCTCGCTCTATCTGGTCATGCCAAGTGTGGTTGCCACATTCTCATCGTGGCCAGAGATCAAACGGCTCGAAGAAGGCTCGCTCGTGCTCATGGCGGGGGCCATGTTCTTGAGCCTCGCATGCTTCTGGGTGCTTACTGCCTTGTGCCTCAGGACCACCGCTTACGGCCTCGTCGCCGCATCGCAGCTGGCATCGGGGGCCATTGGCAGGATCGTGCCTGGCGGCGCAGCCACCGCAACCGCCGTGCAGTATCGACTTCTCAAAGACGCTGGCATCGAGCAGTCAGCCGCGGGCACCGGCATGACCGTTGCCACTCTGTTGAACTTCACGGTGCTGTTTGCCATGCCGGTCTTTGCGCTGCCCTCCATCCTGTTTGGGCCGCCAGTCGACTCGCTCTTACTCAGCGGCGCCATCGCGGCCGGCATTAGCTTCGTGGGCGCAGCGGTACTTGGGGGCGTGTTCCTCATGTGGGACGCGCCCCTGGCCGCACTCGGGCGCTTCATCGACCGAGTTGCAGCCCGCTTTGGCCGGCACGACCCGAAAGCGCTACCGCGAGCCGACAGACTCATTGGTTCGCGCAACATGATGCGGACTCACCTCGCCGACCGCTGGTGGAAGGTAGTGCTCGCTAGCGGTGGCAAGTGGGGATTCGAGTACCTCGCGCTGGTGCTGGCCGTCCGCGGCGTTGGCCACGACGACACCTCGTCCATATTGCTCTTGGCCTTTGTCACCGCGTCGCTGCTCAGCCGGATCCCGTTTACCCCCGGAGGGTTGGGCTTCGTAGAAGCAGGCCTCACCGGCACTCTGGTCCTTGCCGGACTCTCAGCTGGCGATGCGGCCACCGCAACCTTGGCCTACCGACTGGTGTCGTACTGGCTACCAATCCCCTTCGGCGGCCTGGCCTATCTCATCCACCGATTCACCATGCACCGCAAAGGCGTCGAGCTCGACCCCATTGTCGACCGTGAATCTGGCGAGGCCATCGTGGACGACACGCTCGCCGCCAAAGCGCGGCCATAGCTCGCAGCCGCGGCCCCAAACCCACAGCAACTACGGTGAGACGACCACCCCAACACCACGACTCTTGACCACAGAGGCACCCTCATGTCGGACACCGTTCAAACCATTCGCTCGCTCGTCAGCCAAGACGGGACCGTGCAGGTCTATGTCTCCAGCGACGACATGCCTACGCCTGGCCCCGACGAAGTCATCGTGGCGGTTGAAGCCAGCCCCATCAACCCTTCCGACCTGGGGCTCCTGCTGGGCGGCGCAGATCGCGATTCGCTGCGTAGCGGCACCATCGACGGCGCGCCCACTCTTGTCGGCGATCTGCCCGCAGCCGCGCTGCGGGCCAGTGCCGCCCGGCTCGACCAGGCCATGATTGTTGGCAACGAAGGAGCAGGCACGGTAGTGGCCGCCGGGTCCTCCGACGCAGCCCAAGCACTCATGGGCAAGACGGTCGCTGGCATTGGGGGTGGCATGTATGCCACGCACCGCAGGCTGTCTGCAGCCGCTTGTCTCGAACTACCTGCTGGGGTCACCGCCGAGCAAGGCGCATCGTGGTTCGTCAATCCACTCACCGCGCTGGGCATGGTCGAGACCATGCAGATGGAAGGCCATACGGCGTTGGTGCACACTGCTGCTGCGTCGAACCTGGGCCAAATGCTGCAGCGCCTTTGCTCTACCGACGGCGTCAAAACCCAGGGCGCAGCGTGGGTCTGCAACTCAAGCGCCGACACCTTCCGAGACGACCTCACCAAAGCCCTTGCCGAGACCGGCGCCACCATTGCCTTCGACGCCATCGGCGGCGGCGACCTCGCAGACACCATCCTTTCCTGCATGGAAGCCGCGGCCTCAGCTGGCGACGAATTCAGCCGCTACGGGTCAGACACCTACAAGCAGGTCTACATCTATGGCGGACTCGACCGTGGCGCCACCACGCTGCGGCGCGGGTACGGCATGACGTGGGGCGTTGGCGGCTGGCTGCTCACGCCGTTCCTCGGAAAGATCGGTGGCGAAGGTATGGAACTCCTACGCCAACGCGTCGCAGCCGAGATCACGACCACCTTTGCGTCGCACTACACCAGCCGCATAAGCCTGAGCG
>JAUIIS010000464.1 GCA_030431575.1 Acidimicrobiia bacterium
TCCACCAACGCTGGAACAGGTGCCCAAGATGGGCTGGGGCGGCGTGTTCTGGAACAATCACTATTCGTTCGTGAAGATGCGCTGGGAGCGCTTCAACGAGATCTGGGCCGAAACCCACGGCGCCGAACTCGACCGGGGCCAGCATCGCCAGCTGGTGCTGTGCGTGCGGGTCGAAGACACCCACGAGGCCGCCGTTGATGGCGTGCGGCCCGGCCACGACGAGTTCTGGAAGTTCCTCGGCCCCTACGGCTGGAGCAAGGGCTACATGGGCCCGGACGGAAAGCCGTCGCCCGCTGGGTTGATCCCGACGCTCGAGCAGTCCATGGAACAAAAGACGTGGTTGGTTGGCACCGCCGAAGAGGTAGCCGAGACCATCAAGTTCTACGACGACGAGCTAGGGGTCGAGAACCTCATGCTGTTCCCGGCAATGCCTGGTGACAAGTACAGCCTGGTGGACGAGCAGCTTCACCGCATCGCACAAGATGTTTTGCCGCTGCTGTAGCTGGCGATGACCACTCTGGTGGTGCAGGCGCACCCGCTCGACGACAGTTACAACGCAGCTCTGCTGGCGCGGGTGCAAGAAGGGTTGCGCTCCTCGGGGCGGTCCTTCTACACGTTGCAATTGGCCCAGGACCCCGAGGTCAACCCCGAGCGCCTCAACGGCGTCACGCAGCTGGTGTTGGTGTACCCGACGTGGTGGGGTGGCCTCCCCGCGTCCTTGCTGTCGTGGGTACAGGCCATGCTGGCCGCCGACGCCTTCGGCTCGGTGCAAGGCGTCCAAGCAGTTACCAGCCACGGCTCGGACAAGGTGGTGAACTTTGTGCAGGGTGCCTGGGGTCGGCGCTACCTGCGCACCCGCCTGGCCAGGGCCTGCCAGCCCGGCACCAAGGTGGCCTGGCACGCCCTCTACAAGATCGACCGCTGTACTCCGACCGACCTCGAAGACTTTCTCGCCTCTACAGAACAGCTCTTTGCCACCAAGAGCTGACCCCCGCTCCCGACCCCATCGGTTTGTGGCAGTTTGACCCTATTTGTGGCTCTGCCTACGTAAGTTGTTGTTCGACGGCGGTAGCCCAATGGAGTTGGGCTTCAATGGTGTCGAGACTGAAGCCGGGAACCGCGACTTTGGTGACGCCGAGTTCTTTGGCGGTTTCGACCACTGTGTCTGAGGCTGCCGGGTCCCAGACCAGTTCGTCCCAGGCAGCAGCGGGCACCAAGGCAATGGCTTCGCTCGTGTTGCCAGCAACCAGCGCGGCTCGAATGGCCTCGACGCCTTGGGCATCGAGGCCCCAACGCAGCCGCAGCTCGTTGTGGGTGTTGAGCGCGGCGTACACGGCGGCGTGACCAATGGAGCCTTCGCTGACGCCGGGATGCGCCACCAGGGGCGACCACCACAGCTCTACATGACGGTTGGCCCGAGTGGCTGCTGCCTGAATGCGTTCGACCGAGCGGGCCAAGTCGCTTTGGGGGATCGCCCACAACAAGACCCGGTCGGCGGTGCGGCCAGCCATGGACAACATGGCATTGCCCCGACCAGCCATGAGCACCGGGACGTCGGCGCTGAAGCCGACATCGAGTCCGCGTCCAGAGCCTGGGTCCAGTGGACCGCCGGCTATGACCGATCGTAGGGTTGTGGCCAGGGCTCCGGCTCGGGCGGCGGCGTCGCTGCGTTCGATACCAGCGGCCACGGTTACTTCTGAGCCGCCCGCAGCGATGCCGCAGAACACGCGGTTTGGTGCGAGTTCTTGCAGCGTGGCAAGTGCCGACACGGTGTGAAACGGGTGCCGAAGGTACGGGTTGGTCATGGCCGGTCCCAACGCCAGGCGTTGGGTTGCTTGCGCGGCGTGGCTGAGCAGCATGTAGACGTCCCGCCACCAGAAGGCGTCGGCCAAACCTAGCCAATCGGCACCGGCACCTTCGGATGCGACCGCGAGGTCGACCACTTGTGCGGGGCTGGGGTTCGGGATGTGGCCAATCACCCCGGTCATGAGTTGACCAGCCCGTCGGCCATGAAGCTGAAGGCTTTTACGGCGTCGTCGATGCCGGCCTGCAGGTTGGGTTGCAGCAGGGCCAAGCCAATGCTGGCTGGCTTGTAGGTGTCGTGGAGTTCCTTCAGTCGGGCACCCACGGTTCCGGGGTCACCAACCAGCATGACTTCTTGGAGCACGTTGTCGGTCATCAGCTTGCGTGCGGTTTCTGCGTCGCCGCTCCGAAGTTTTTCGGCTGCTGCTGCCAGTTCGGCTTGGTCGAGGCCCAGCGCCGACGCGGTGTCTGGCGGTGCGTCTAGTAGTGCCCAAATCATCTCGGGCCGGTGGTGTTCGATGGCTTCTTCGTCGAAGGCAAC
>JAUIIS010000085.1 GCA_030431575.1 Acidimicrobiia bacterium
AGAGCCTCCCGAGTTGTTCGCCTGGATGGCCGACTATCGCAAGTCCTTTGGCATGAACGTCGTGCCGCTCGGCCCAAAGGTTGCCGGCGAGATTATTGCCGCACTCAAAGCCAACCACGTGGTCTGTTTGCTTAGTGATCGAGACCTTGTTGGCGGGGGAGTACCGGTCGACTTCTTTGGCGAACCCACCACGCTGCCTGGCGGGCCCGCAACCGTCGCGTTTCGCACCGGTGCAGCCATCATCCCTGTTGGGGTGTATCAACAGCCGGGGCGCCACCATGCCATCTGTCGGCCACCGCTTCCCACCAACCGCGAGGGAAAGTTGCGGTCCGACGTCGCTCGAGTAACACAGGCATTGGCTCACGAGCTCGAATGGCTCATTTCCCAAGCGCCCGAGCAATGGCATCTCCTCCAACCCAATTGGCCCAGTGACCACGAGTTCTTGGCCTCGGAGGCGACAGCGTCATGAAGGTGGGCATGATCAGCCCCTACAGCCTGACCATTCCCGGGGGTGTCCAGCATCAGATCCTTGGTTTGGCGCGTGCCCTGCGCCGCCAGGGCGTCGATACACGAGTGCTCGGACCATGCGATGGCCCACCGCCAGACGCAGGTGTCACCCCACTTGGCAACAGTCTGCCTACCGCAGCCAATGGCTCCATTGCCCCCATAGCGCCCGACCCGGCTGCCCAGCTTCGTATCTTCCGCGCCTTGCGAGACGAGAATTTCGATGTCTTGCACCTGCATGAACCCATGGCGCCTGGACCGACGATGACAGCGCTCACGCTAAAACAAGCGCCCGTGGTGGCAACGTTCCATCGGGCTGGCGACAGCCGCAGCTACCAGTACCTCAATCGGGGTGTGCGGTGGTTGCGCAAACGCATCGAGGTTTCGGTTGCGGTGTCAGAAGAGGCGGCCCACATTGCGCGCACGCAGCTTGGCGGCGAGTACGAGTTGTTGTTCAACGGGGTCGAAGTGGTGCGCTACGAGGCAGTTGAGGCGGAGCGCGAGGCACAGCCGACCTTGTTGTTCGTTGGCCGTCACGAGCCCCGAAAAGGGTTGAGCGTGTTGCTTGATGCCATGGCCATGTTGCCCCCCGACGTTCAGCTTTGGGTGGGTTCTGACGGCCCGCAAACCGCCGAACTCAAGGCCAGAGTGGCGGGTGACCCCCGGGTGCAGTGGTTGGGCCGCCTCAGCGAACGCGAGAAGATCGAACGGCTCAAACAAGCCACGGTGTTTGTGGCTCCGTCGCTAGGCGGCGAGTCCTTTGGCATCGTGTTGTTAGAAGCCATGGCCGCCCACACACCGGTGGTGGCCTCTGACCTCACCGGCTACAGCGATGTGGCACGGGGCGGCAAAGACGCGCTGCTGGTCCCGCCCGGCGACGCCGGTGCGCTTGCTGAGGCTCTCGTAACCGTCCTGGGGAGCCCCGGCGTGGCGGCCCGGCTCACGGCCTCAGGCGACGAACGCGCCCGCGAGTTTTCTATGCAAACCCTCGCTGACCGCTACATCACGCTCTACGAGAAAGCCATGGGGGTGAACCCGGTCACCACCTTGGCCTAGCACCAAGTCGGGGAGTCGGGCTTGCGTCTGCAAAGTGGCGCGCCACGGCGAGTAGAGTGAAGGTCGCTTGGGAAGGAAGCCCACAAATGGTTGCACTCATTATTGTCATCGTCCTGGTTGTGCTCATTGCGTTGTTCTTCATCGCTCAGTACAACGGCCTGGTCAAACTCCGTAATCGGGTCGAGAACGCATGGGCGCAGATTGATGTCCAACTCCGGCGCCGTTACGACCTCATCCCCAACCTGGTCGAAACCGTCAAGGGGTATGCGTCGCACGAGAAAGAAACCCTCGACGCGGTCATCCAGGCCCGAAACTCAGCAATGGGGGCCAGCGGGCCAGCTGAGGCCGCCGCCAACGAGAACATGTTGACCGGCACGCTCAAATCTTTGTTTGCGCTCTCTGAGGCCTACCCCGACCTCAAAGCAAACCAGAACTTCTTGGAGCTCCAAGAAGAGCTCACCTCAACCGAGTCCCGCATCGCGTTTGCTCGACAGCACTACAACGACAGTGTGTTGGGATACAACACCAAGATTCAGTCCTTCCCGTCAAACGTTGTGGCGGGCATGTTCAACTTCGAAGAAAGCGAATACTTCGAAGTCGAAGGCGACGCACGCGGCCCGGTGCAGGTTGAGTTTTAATGGACGCTGCGGTCTTTAGTCGCCGAGCTGGCGCTATCTACGCGGCGCTAGCGGGCGGTATTGCACTCGTAGTAATGGTGGTGGCGGCCCTTGTTGGGTTGGGCGCCATCTGGAGCGTGCTCATCGGGCTCGTTGCTGGGGTTGGTCTTGCCGCATTGTTGTACAGCCGCTCCGACGCAATGGTGCTCAACGCCATTGGCGCTCGGCCGTTGACGCCCGGAGAGCTCCCGAGCTTTGAGAAGCTTGTTGAGGGTCTCGTGGTGGGCAACGGGTTTCGTATGCCCAAGCTGTACCTCATCGACGACTCGGCTCCCAACGCAATGGCCATTGGACGACAAGCCAGTGCAAGCAGCCTGGTGGTCACATCGGGTCTGGTGTCTGGACTGCGTCGCATCGAGCTCGAAGGGGTCATTGCGCACGAACTCAGCCGCGTCCGTGCTCGCGAAAGCGCACTTGGCCTCGCTACCGGCACCGTGGTTGGCCACCTCCCAGCAGCGTTAGCTGCACCGCTAGCCCAACGATTGCTCGATGGAGCCAGTGTGGTCCATGCCGACATTGCTGGTGTGGGCCTGACCCGCTACCCGCCTGGCTTGGCTAACGGGTTGGCCGCAATCGCTCGAGACGGGCGCATTGTCAAACACAATCCTCGGGCCTACCGCCACCTGTGGGTAGCGGCCCCGCCCGACGCGCTCATCGAGCAAGAGTTCCCGCTGTCATCGCGTATCGATCTGCTCCACGAGCTGTAGGGCCTCAGAGCCTCACCTCGGGATCTTTGGTCAAACACGGGCGGTAATGCCGGGCAGGTTCGCTGGTAGCCTGAGCGCCATGTCTAGCGAATCCCTCGATACCTCCCGCGCCACTGGCACCGTCCGCGTCAAGCGCGGATTGGCTGAAATGCTCAAAGGCGGCGTCATCATGGACGTTGTCACCCCCGACCAGGCCAAGGTGGCCGAAGACGCCGGTGCAGTAGCCGTCATGGCGCTCGAGCGTGTGCCTGCCGATATCCGGGTCGATGGCGGCGTTGCCCGCATGAGCGACCCAGAGATGATCGAAGGCATCCAAGCCGCAGTCACCATTCCGGTCATGGCCAAGGCCCGGATCGGGCACTTTGTCGAGGCACAAATCCTCGAAGCACTCGGCGTTGACTACGTCGATGAGTCCGAGGTGCTTACCCCCGCCGACGAAGCGCATCACATCGACAAATTTGCGTTCACCGTGCCGTTTGTGTGTGGGGCCACCAACCTGGGTGAGGCGTTGCGTCGTATCAGCGAAGGCGCATGCATGATTCGCAGCAAGGGTGAAGCTGGCACCGGCAACGTGGTCCAGGCCGTACGTCACCTTCGTTCCATCCTCGGCGACATCCGGGCCATAACCCAAGCAGACGGCCCCGAGTTGTTCGAATGGGCCAAGCAGCTGCGGGCACCGCTTCCCCTCGTGCAAGAGATTGCCGAGACGGGCAAGCTGCCTGTGCCGTTGTTCTGTGCGGGCGGGTTGGCGACCCCAGCAGATGCAGCGTTGGCCATGCAGCTTGGCGCCGAATCAGTCTTTGTGGGCTCGGGCATCTTCAAGTCAGAGGATCCCGCGCCGCGGGCGAAAGCCATTGTTGAAGCCACCACCAACTTTGCCGACCCGGCCATTTTGGCCAAGGTCAGCAGAGGGCTCGGGACCCCAATGACCGGTATTGGTATGGACGAAGAGCTCAACGTGAGCTTCGAAGACCGAGGTTGGTAGCGCCAGTCGTTGGCGTGCTGGCTCTGCAAGGCGCGTTCGCCAGCCACATACAGGCACTGCGATCCATTGGTGTCGCAGCCGTTGAGGTCCGCACCCCTGCTCAGCTCGAAGACGTCGACGCGCTGGTTATGCCGGGCGGCGAGTCGACCACCATGTCGTTCTTGTTAGAAAGCAACGCGCTGTTCGATCCCATTGCCCAGCGGCTCAATCAAGCCATGCCGGTGTTTGGGACCTGTGCTGGCATGATCCTGCTCGCCAAGCAGATTCTCGATGGGCGCAACGACCAACGTTGCTTCGGGGCTATCGACATTGATGTCCGCCGAAACGCTTTCGGGCGCCAAGTCGATTCCTTCGAAGCCGACCTCAACGTGGCGGGCTTCGACCATCCAATTGATGCCGTGTTCATTCGGGCCCCGCAGGTGGACCGGGTGGGCGACAGCGTGACCGTTTTGGCAGAGATCGATGGACGTCCGGTCTTGTGTCGACAAGGATCTACCATGGTGGCGGCATTCCATCCGGAGCTCTCCGACGATCGGCGGCTCCACCAGCTTTTCCTCGACGTCATTGCCGAGGAACGTTCAAACACCTGAGGAACAGCTATGTCGGGTCATTCCAAATGGGCAACCATCAAGCACAAGAAGGGCGCTGCAGACAAGAAGCGCGGCAAGCTCTTCGCCAAACTGATCAAACAGGTTGAGGTGGCTGCACGCCAGGGCGGTGGCGACCTCGAGTCCAACCCGACGCTGCGGACCATGTACCAAAAGGCGCGTGACAGCTCGGTGCCGCTGGACACGATCGAACGTGCGGTCAAGCGCGGCACCGGAGAACTCGAGGGCGTCAACTACGAGAACGTCACCTACGAGGGTTATGCCCCGAATGGCGTGGCGTTGTACATCGAGACCCTCACCGACAACCGCAACCGCACCGGCTCAGAGGTGCGTTCCATTCTGTCGAAGAACGGCGGCTCATTGGCCGAGCCGGGCGCTGTGGCGTGGCAGTTCGAACGCAAAGGGGTCATCATTCTCGACCGCTCGATCGACGAAGACGAGTTGATGATGGTGGCCCTCGATGCTGGGGCCGAAGATCTCGTCGACGAAGGCGACACCTGGCGGTTGACCTGTGAACCCACAGATCTCAACGACCTCCGCGACGCACTTGAGGCGGCGGAGGTTGCGTTCGAGTCTGCCGATCTCACGTTTCTAGCTACCCAGACGGTGCCGCTCGAAGACGTTGGGGCAGCAAAGGCTGTGCTCAACCTCATCGACATCCTCGACGATCTCGACGACGTCGATTCGGTGCACGCCAACTTCGACGTACCCGACGACATACTCCAAGCCGCTGCCTCCTAGCGCTGCCTCCTCGCTGCGGCTTACGCCTCGTCTGCCACGCCCAGGAGTCGTCCGCGGCGGACGGCCTTCATTCCTCGGGTGAGCGAGAAGATGGCACCTACCCAGGCCAGGAAGCCAATGACGATGGTGGCGTTCGCCGCGCCAAACAGCGAACCTGTGCTTTGGCTGTATGCCACGATGATGAGCGGCAGGGTGACCAGGCCCGATGCCTGCTGTGCTGCTGCGGTTGACTTCACGCGGGCTGACAGGCGAAGGACCAGCGAGAGCGCAAAGCACAAGAACGGCGGCACCACCCAGAGCATCAAGAGCCACCAGTCCGATGTCGGGAAGAACCAGCCACCGACTTCGGGTCCGACAATCACGTTGACCATGATCGAGTAGATCGAGAATCCCACGAGGGTTGTGGCATAGCCGGGGGCCAGGCTGGCAATGAGCTTGCCTAGAAAGATTTCGGTGGTCGCCGCGGGGGAGTGGGCCAGAAACTCGCCGGTGCCTTTCTCGCGTTCACCGACCAGGGTGGCCGAACCGACGGCTGAAGAGATGGTGAGGGGGACGATGATGGCCAGGGGAGCAAAGAGGTAGACGGCCAGGGCGTACTGGGTGCGTACGGTTGGCGTGTCGCCTTGGATCTGCTCTTGGGCCTTGCTGGGGAGCACTTCGAGTGCTTCAGAGATTTGGGTGACGGACCCAAACTCGCCAATGGCGGAGATGCTCAGCAACAAGATGCCCGGCAGGACAATGAAGAAGAGCCCGCCCAAGATCCCCATCGGAATCAAGAAGTCTTTGGATTTCATGAGCTGACGAAGGTCGTGTTTCGCGATGGTGAAGACGCGTGACCAGTTGAGCGATCTCATGCAAGATTCCCTGTCATGGCGGGGGCTGGGGCGTTGGTTGCTTCTCGGTGTTCTCGCCGCACTCGGAAGTACAACTCTTCGAGCGAGGGTTTGTGTGGTTCGACCCTGGTGAGGCGGACGCCGGCGGCGCTGAGATGTTGCACACAGTCAGCAATGGAAGCAGCATCTGCTAGCTCTGCGGTGGCGACGCCGTTTCGTTGATAGTTGGCGACACCGGGCAGCGTTGCCAACGCGTCGAGAGCGGTTGGGTCCTCGGCGTCGAATCGGACCGTGGTTGTGGGCCAATAGCGGTTGATGAGTTCGTCTTGGGGGCCCTCAAGCAGATTGATGCCGTCGTCGAGCATGACAATCTGGTCTGCCAGGCCTTCTGCTTCTACCAGCAAATGTGTGCACATGACGATGGTTGTGCCGTCCGCTGTCATTTCTCGGATGAGGCCGAGAACAGCGTGTGAGGATTCCGGGTCCAGGCCCGACGTTGGTTCGTCCAACAGCAGCAGGTCTGGGCCGTGCAAGAGGGCTCGGGCCAACGCTAGTCGTGTCTTCATGCCGGTTGAGTAGCCGCCGACTGCTTGGTCGAGGGCGTGATCGATCTCAAAGCGTCCGGCAGCTTCACGGATCACAGCACGCCGGTCTCCTTTGACGTCGTAGAGCGCTGCGGAATAGTCCAGGTTGTCCCATCCCGACATACGGTCGTAGAGCGCTGGTTTGGCCGATACAACTCCGCAGCGGCGACGTATGGCTTCGCCGTTGTCTGCTGGATCCATGCCAAAGGTGCGCACTAACCCGCCATCAGCGGGTAGGGCGCCTGTGATCATGCGAACCGCAGTGGTTTTGCCGGCGCCGTTCGGGCCGAGCAACACCGTGATTTCGCCCGCCGGAACTGCGAGATCAAGCCCCTTGAGTGCTTGAACGCCGCCAAATGACTTCGTGGTGTCAACAAGTTGGACCGCCAGCTGAGAATGTGAACTCACACTTGTCTGTATCGGCAGGTCGGCCGTTCACTTGATGGTCGCTGCCCGACGAAATGCGCACCAAAGCGCACCTGGCCTACTAGTGTTCGTACGTATGTTCGTTCTGGGAATCGACCCCGGGCTCACCCGCTGCGGTTATGGCTGTGTCGACACAGGTGGTCGAGCCAGTCGCGCTATTGCTGCGGGGGTCATTACCACATCCAAAGAGCACGCCGTGCCGCACCGGCTGGCCGAGCTCCAAGGCGAGATCCGGTTGCTGATCGCCGAGTACCGCCCAGCGGTTGTGGCCATCGAGCGCGTGTTGTTTCAACACAACGTGCGCACGGCCATGTCTGTTGGCCAGGTCAGCGGCATCGTTATGGCCGAAGCCATTGCGGCTAAGGCCGAGGTCATCGAGTATTCGCCCAACCAAGTCAAACAGGCAGTCGCTGGCTACGGGAGCGCATCCAAGGACGAGATGGAACGCATGGTGCAGGCGTTGTTGGGTATCAAGTCCCCACTTCGCCCCGTCGACGCCGCCGACGCGGTAGCGGTTGCGCTGTGCCACATTGCTCATCAACCTGCAGGAGTCATGCGTTGATAGGAACACTGCGTTGATAGGAACACTGCGCGGCACACTTATTGACCGTGGCGCGAACGACGTCATTATCGAAGTCGCCGGGGTGGGGTATCGCGTCACGGCGTCGCCGGCCACGGTGGTAGCGCTGGGCGAGCTTGGCGCCGACGTGTTCGTCCACATCCACCACCACTACCGCGAAGACGACCAGACCCTGTATGGGTTCACGAGTCGCGAGGAGCGCCTGTGCTTCGAGGCGCTTATCTCCGCGCATGGCGTCGGCCCGTCTTTGGGGCTTGCCATATTGGGGGTTCATGACCCGGCCGGGCTGGCCACGGTGCTGGCTACCGAAGACCTCGCCGCGCTGTGCCTTGTCCCCGGTGTTGGTAAGAAGACCGCACAACGACTTCTGGTCGAACTCAAAGAGAAACTCGACATGCCCGATGTCGACCTTACCTCGGTGTCCTCGCCGGCCTCTTCGGCCGCTGCGAGCGAGCTGGCCGATGTGCGCGAAGCCCTGGCCGGGCTCGGGTATGGGGCCGACGAGATCCAGGCAGCGCTTAAAGACTTGCCCTCCAATGCCAGCGCGTCAGTGCTGCTCAAACAGGCGCTGCAGCGCCTCGCAGTATCGTCCTGAGTATGAGAGACGAGCTACTTTCGCCCGAGCCAGGCGAAGACGAGATCGATGTCGACTTCCACGACAACGGCCTCCGTCCGTCTTCGTTAGCGGAGTTTGTGGGTCAGGCCGAACTCAAGGACCACCTCGAGATCGTGTTGGGGGCTGCCAAACGCCGATCTCAGGCGGCCGATCATTTGTTGTTTGCGGGCCCGCCTGGCCTGGGTAAAACCACGCTGGCGCACATTGTGGCCACCGAAATGGGCGTCACCTTGCATTCAACGTCGGGCCCAGCGCTCGAGCGTGCGGGCGACCTTGCAGCAATCTTGACAAAGCTCGAAGAGGGCGATGTCTTGTTCATCGACGAGATCCATCGCCTGTCGCGCAACGTCGAAGAAGTGCTCTATCCGGCCATGGAAGACTTCCAGCTCGACATTGTGCTGGGCAAAGGGCCTGCAGCACGTTCGGTTCGCCTGCCTGTCGCCCGTTTCACGCTGGTGGGGGCAACAACTCGCACCGGACTTATTACTGGGCCGCTGCGCGACCGCTTCGGGCTGGTGGCTCGCCTCGACTTCTACGAGACCGACGACCTCGACCAGATTGTGCGCCGAGCCGCTGACATTCTCGACGTTGAGATCGATCAGCCGGGCAGCTACGAGATTGCCCGCCGGGCCCGTGGCACCCCCCGTATTGCTAACCGACTGCTGCGCCGTGTGCGCGACTATGCCGAGATGAAGCACGACGGCGTCATCGACGCCAACATCGCAAACCTGGGTCTGGCCGTATTCGGGGTCGATGGTCGCGGCCTGGACAAGGTCGACCGCGCCATTCTCAGCGCCATCTGCGAGCGTTTTGGTGGCGGGCCGGTTGGTTTGAGCACGCTGGCTATCAGCGTCAGTGAGCCCACCGAGACGGTCGAAGATGTGTACGAACCGTTCCTGATCCAGCAAGGTTTGCTCATGCGTACACCTCGTGGGCGCATGGCCACCCCCGCTTCGTGGGACCATCTTGGGCTCACGCCCCCAACGACCACCAAAGACGCGCTTCCGCAGGGTCTGTTCGACTAGCCGCCGGGTGCCCGTAGGGCTAGGGAGCGCAGCGTGGCGCTGCTACCGTGCCCGCGATGGAGTCGGCTGCTTTCGACTACGACCTGCCCCAGGCAGCGATTGCCCAGCACCCAGCAGAGCCCCGAGATCAATCCCGGCTCCTGGTCGCTGGTCCGCCTGTGCGTCATCTCATCACTAGGGACCTCCCAAGCCTTGTTGGGCCTGGCGACGTGTTGGTGGTGAACAACACCAAAGTGCTGCCTGCACGGCTGGCGCTTGAGAAGCCCACTGGCGGAGCGGTCGAAGTCCTGGCGTTAGAGCCATGGCCGGGCCAAGAGGGCTGTTGGGAAGCCATGGTCAAACCAAGCCGACGCGTGGCCAACGGCACGATCTTGCGCGACCATGGCGGACGCGACGTGGTGGAAGTGCGCGAAGCAACCGGGCAAGGGACCAGGATCATCGCCCCCGTCGCCAGTGGCTCGACCAAGACAGCGGAGCGCATCGAAGACGTGATGGAACGGGTGGGGGCAGTGCCGCTACCGCCGTACATAACCGCCAAGCTGGCCAACGCCGATCGCTATCAAACCGTGTTTGCCGACCATGCCACGTCCGTGGCCGCACCAACCGCTGGCCTCCATTTCACTAACGAGGTACTGAAGCGATGCCAGACTGCGGGAGCAGACGTCCTCAGCGTCGAGCTTGCTGTTGGCGTGGGCACGTTCCGCCCTCTTGAGGCCGACAACCTCGAGGACCACGACATGCACAGCGAGCGCTACGTCGTGCGCCCCGAGGTATGGGAGCAATGCCTTACCGCCAAGCGCGTGGTCGCAGTTGGAACCACAGTGGTGCGGACCCTGGAATCTGTAGCTCGCACCGGCGCCATGTCTGGGCGAACCGACCTGTTCTTGACCCCGGGCGACCCATTCCACGCGGTCGATGCGCTCCTCACCAATTTCCACATGCCCAAGTCCACGCTGCTCGTCCTCCTCGAGAGTTTCATGGGGCCGCGCTGGCGCGACCTGTATGCGCTGGCACTGGACGATGGCTACCGTTTCCTGTCCTTCGGTGATGCCATGTTCGTTGAACGACACGGCATGCCCGAGCGCCAAGGAAAGGCCGTCATATGAGCAACAAAGAGGTCCCAATACCGGGCTTCGAAGTGAGCGCCATCAGCGGTGGGGCCCGTCGAGGGCAGCTGTCTTTTGACCGGCATGTGGCGCAAACACCAGTCTTTATGCCCGTTGGCACTCGCGCCTCGGTGCGCACCGTCACCTCGGCCGACCTGGAGTCGCTAGGTGCCGACATCATGTTGGGCAACACCTACCACCTCATGTTGCGCCCCGGTGAAGCGCTCATCGAACGCTTCGGCGGGATCCACGGTTTTGCCGACTGGCACCGCCTGATCCTCACCGACTCGGGCGGGTACCAAGTGTTCTCGCTCGAACCTAAGGTCGACGACGAAGGCGCCACCTTCAAGTCCACCTACGACGGGTCCAAACATCACCTCAGCCCCGAGCGTGCGGTCGACATTCAGCTTGCGCTTGGCTCAGACATCCAAATGGTCCTCGATGTATGCCCGCCGCTGCCAGCCCCCAAGAAGGTCATCCGAACCGCGGTCGAGCGCACGGCGTTGTGGGCAGAACGCGGACGGGCCCACTTTCTGACCCGGCGCGACGCATTCGCGGGACAACGCGCGCAGTTTGGGATCGTGCAAGGCGGGCTCGACCCCGAGCTGCGCCAAACCTCGGCACGCCAACTCATGGACATCGGCTTCGACGGGTACGCCGTCGGCGGGCTATCGGTGGGTGAAACGCGCGCCGAGATGATCGAGCCGCTACGCGCCAGTACAGAAATCCTGCCCACAGACCGCCCTCGCTATTTCATGGGGCTTGGCGACCCCGCTGGCCTGGTCGAGGCTGTCGCCGCCGGGGTCGACATGTTCGATTGCGTTTGGCCAACCCGCATGGCCCGGCATGGCACCGCGTTGACACGTCAAGGCCGTATCAATATCAGCGCGGCCCGCTATGCAAACAGCGACGAACCCCTCGACCCCGACTTCCCGCAAAGCCCTGCAAATAGGTGGTCACGCGGCTACATCCGTCACCTGCTCTCTGTAGGAGAACCGGCAGCGGCCCGAATATTGACCATGCATAACCTGGCGTGGCTGTTCGATCTCATGGAGCGCATCCGCATCTCCATCGTGGAAGACCGCTTCGCAGAGCTCCGAGCCGAGACGCTTGAGGTGTGGGGCTGAGCGCTTTGGCAGTAGCTGGTCTGTGTGGCTGCTCGACCGCTGGTTCGGGCCATGCGCCCTATTCGCAGTGTCGAGCGGGTAGCATTTCCAAGCTGTTTAGTCAGACCTGAACCAGTCCCCAAACCCCTCGGTGCCATGGGCATTCTCTTTCTCCCCATCCTTATCCTCATCATGTACTTCATGTTGATCCGCCCCCAGCAACAACGGGCGCGCGAGCAACGCGAGCTTCTCGAGGACCTCGACGTCGGCGACGACATCGTTACCGCGGCCGGCATGTACGGACGCGTCAGCATGCTCGACGGCGGTACGGTCTTCATCAAGATCACCGACGGCGTCGAGATAAAGATCACCAAGGAGTCCATTGTGGGCTTGGTGAGCTACGACGAAGAAGAAGACGACGACGTCACCGAAGACGCCGACGAGCACTAGAACCCCGGGTTGTACTGACGCTATGAGACGTTCTGCTTCACTGCCGCTGTTTGGCCTGCTTGCGCTGGTCATTGGTTGCTTGATCTGGTCATTGGCCGCGGGCAACAGCGTGCTGTTGGGCCTCGATCTCGAAGGCGGTGCAGAGGTAGTTCTTGTTCCAGCCGAGGACACTGAGCTCGAAGGCGAAGCCCTCGACGAAGCGCTCGATACCAGCGTCGAGATCATCCGCAACCGTGTCGATGGTCTTGGTGTTGCCGAGCCAGACATCACACGCCAGGGCGACCGCATTGTTGTCCAGCTCCCCGGCGTCGAAGACCAACAACGAGCGCTTGAGGTTGTGGGTCAGACGGCCGAGCTGCGATTCCGCCCGGTCTGTGCGGTGCTGCCCGCCGAGGTCATTGAGATCGACCCCGAAACTGGTCTCGAAGGCAACGGCGATGCCGCCATAGAAGGCGCCGGCGACGACGAGGATGCGCTTGCGGTTCCCGAAACCCCGCTCGGTATTAGCCCCCTAGATGCCGACCCGCTCCCTGGCGAAGCAGGCGACGAAACCGAGGGCACCGAAGAAGACGGCGACGTCACCGAAGACGTCGCGGTACTTGGGGCTCAAGGCTGC
>JAUIIS010000465.1 GCA_030431575.1 Acidimicrobiia bacterium
GCTGACGCCGAGGCCGACTTGCTGAGGGTTGATACCAGCAGTGGCTTCACCAGTGCCGCCAGACGAACCGCGTAGAAGCTGCGACAACGTATCTGCAAACTGAACCCGGCTGGCCTTGAAGCCAATGGTGTTCACATTTGCGATGTTGTTCGCGACCACGTCGGTCATCGTCTGGTGCGCACGCAAGCCGGAAACGCCGGCAAACATTGAACGCATCATGATGTGTGTTTCCTCTCTAGGGGTTTGGAGCGTTCCATCCGTGGTCGCTGGTCTCATCCTTGGGATCTTGTTATTGACAGACGCTGCCTGGGCGCTAGCGCCTGCGAGGCATTGGCGTCTTAGAGCTATCGGGGTGTGCTCACCGTGTGGGTGGTGTCGGTTACCGCCGGAGCAGTTGCTAGGGCTGGATCGCCAGCTTCGTCGCCGCCATCCTCATCGTCGGCGCTGGCTTCGCTGGTGGGGTCGACCGCAGGCGTGATCGCTGGGTCTGCGGTCGTTGCGGGTGCCGCGGTCACGCTCAAGACTGACGAGAGCGGAATTTCGGCTCCGTCGACGATGAGGATGGGCTCGGCGCCAAACCTCACGGTGTCCACGATGCCGGTGAGCTCTTCTCCGGTGAGATCGTGGAAGGCGGTGACTTCCTGTCCAACGAGCCCCGTGGCAATCGTGACCATCTGCATCGACCGGAGCTGAGCCTGGGATTCGGCCATGTTCTCGAGCTGTTCTACCGACGCATACTGGGCGGCCTGAGACAGGTACTCCTGCGAGTTCACTGGTTCAAGCGGGTTCTGATACTTCATTTGGGCAACAAGGAGCTGGAGGAAGGTGTCCTTGTCGAGGTTGGCCAGTGCGGCTGACGAATATCCGGGGTTGGATGCGCCACCGAGGGTGCCGACGCTGAGGTCGCTCATAAGAACAGTGCTCCTTGATTGGTGTCAGGAACAGCGAGTTCGCTGCCCCCGAAGAGGCCGAATCGGCCGGTTGTGGTGGCGCCGTCCTGGTCACGCCGGCCACGGTTGTCTTGTTTGGCTTGCTGGCTGGTGCCTTCTTTGACATCGAATCCAGACAAGGACATGCCCATGGTTTCGAGAACGGTCTGTAGCGCTTCACGCTGACGAGCAAGTGCTCGGGCCGCTTCTTGATTCTCGGTTCGAGCAGCGACGATGACCTCGTCACCTCGGTGGATAACTTCCACGGTGACTCGGCCGAGCTCTGGTGGGTCTAGGCGAACGATCAGGCGTCGCTGTGCATCTCCACCCTTGGCCATCTCGTCGATCTGCGTTTGAAGGACGGCGGGTAGCTGCCCTGGTGATGCCGTTTGGGTAACCGTCCCTGTGCCCGAAGCGGTGGCGGATGTAGCGCTCGTGCCAGGCAGGGCGTTAACGATGGCATTGAATGCATGGGCGTCGCTGCCTGCGCTGGCGTCGGTAGTGGTGGTTGGTGAGACCGCTGCCACTGGCGCCCCGGCGTCGCTACCGTGGTCACCGCTTTCGGCTGAACTGGACGATGCGCCCGAGGCAATGCTTGTTGCCAGAACTCGGTTGGTGGTGTCAGATTCGGCGCTGGAGTTGGCATCTTCGCTGTTGGTTTCGGCCTGCGGGGTCGAACGGGCTACAACGGCGATGGAGTCGCCGTCCGCCGCTGCCTGGTCGGGCTCGGCTACTTGTAGAGGCGCATTCGGGCCCCCTTCGGTCAGCGCATTGGCGAGCGAGGCGGTCGCTTCGGATTGGTCTGGCTCGGCGCCTGTAGCCACGCCAACCGGAGTCGTTGGGGCCATGGGGTCGAGGGCATCTGTTGAACCAGCGGGTGTCACGCTTGTGCCTTGAGTCGTCGCCGGCAGGTTCGCCCTGGCCTCAGCCGACGCGGCGTCCGCCTCCTGTGGGGCCTGCTGGGCTCCAGCAATCGGCTGTTTGGCTACTGTGCCCGCGCCGACCTGGAAGATGCGGGGGTCGAGTCCGTGGGGTTGCACCGGCTTCGAGGCGGCGTCGGGAGCTGGCTCTTCGCCGCCTGCTGGTTGGGTTAGGTCTATGGGCAGTTGGCCGCCTGCTGGTTGGCTCAGGTCTATGGGCAGTTGGCCGCCTGCTGGCTGGCTCAGCTCTATGGGCAGTTCGGCGCCGGGTAGCGACACCGCTGCGAGACCCGCCGTTCGTGTCTCCGGGGCGGGACCCAGCGTGATGGTGTCCGCCGCCACGATTGCCGCCTCGGGGGCCTGACCCGACGCCACTGCCTGTTCGCGTGCGGTGCCGGACGCAGCATCGGTTGTGGGCTCGTCGGCGCCCTCACTGCGGGAGGCCTCGTCGGGGACCGCGGTCGGGTCGTCGTCTTGTAG
>JAUIIS010000466.1 GCA_030431575.1 Acidimicrobiia bacterium
CGGTGTGGTTGCGGTCGTGCGTGCACGGGGCGCAACGACAACGCTGCCCGACAGTGGGCCGAGCATCTGCTGCCATAGCTCAACCAAGAAGTCGGTGGTGGCATGGACAAACCCCGCCGACCTCCCGTTGCCAGTCCGGCCCACCGGCATTTCCGCGGCAAGCAGCACCCTAAACGAATCACCAATCGTGCCGTTGCGGCCTTCTAAGAGTTGGGCGTCACGGCGAAGCTCGTCGACCGTTGCCACCGCGTGCGCGGCGCGCCCTCGGGACTTCCATGACTCGACCACCGCATCGCCCGGAGCAGACTCGAGACCGTCGAGAAGCCACCCAACCGTCGCTCGGTTGCCAAGGCCCTCAGGTGGGGCCACCACAACCACCCCCACAAGGCGGCGTCCGGCAAGGTCTGCGACAACAGCCATATCTCCTGCGGCCCCCCGCACCCTGAAGGTGGCCGACAACTGGCTGTTCGCGGCCAGGTTCTCAACATGGGCCTCAGTTCGGCTAGCCACCGACGACTTGTTGGCCCCGGTGACCTGAGAGACCGCGGCGCCGCTGGCACCTTCCAAAGCAACTTCGAGTTGGCCGGTGACTTGCTCCCAGCGGCTGGCGACTTCGCGCACCCCGGCGTTTCTGGCGGACAATCGAGACGTTCGAGCGGTCTTAACGACATCGCTCCAATGCGGACCCATATCTGAGAATGAGACCACGCTGATCTCGGGGTGACCCAAGAAAGCCACGAGGTCATCGAGGATCTGGGCCTGTTCGGCATCTCTGGCCCGGAGGTCGTTGGCCATTGCCACAACGCTGGCCCAGCCCAAGTGGCCCATGGCTGGCCCAGAACGCGAGCGCCCAACGTCGGGGCCGTGGGCGTCATTGGTGATGGTAATCAGTGCGTCCAAGTTGGCTTGTTTGGCCAGGGTGCGGGCCTTTGTCACCGCAGCCGAAGTGAGCTTGCCAGCCCCGGCTCGGGCAACAATTGCCGCTGACCAGCGCCGGTTGCCCTTGGAGACTTCGACTACACCTTCGACGGTGTCTGCAGCTTTGTTGCCCAGCTTCACGTTGGCAAACGTTTCCACCAACGCGGACTTGTCGACACGGACCCCGAGCTCGCCCAGAACAGATGCGGCGTAGCCGGGAACAAGTGCCAACGTGGCCAGGAGAGCTTCGGATGCACGGCGCCGAGCCTCGATCTCAGTCTTGATTCCTTCGTGACTAAAGAGCCGAGCGCGTTGCCATTCGTTCATGCGGCCAGCTTAGGACCCTGACACCAGTGAGGCTTGAAGATGGGGGCCACGCACCTGAGTAGGCGTTTGGTGGCGGGAACGGCCATACTCGTCCCGAGCTACCTGCTTCGGTTGTTGGTCCAGGGAGGTGTATGAGTACCTGGTGGGCTCCCCCGCCTTCAAAGCGGGTGACAGGGGCGATCCCTCTGTGGCGGGTTCGATTCCCGTCCACCTCCGCCAAACGCTCCTAGCAGGGTGCTAGAGAGCTGCTAGGCGCTAGCGCGCAGGCGACGCAGGACCATTTCGGTCTGCTCGCTGGGGCGAACACCAAACTCGCTAAGGGCACGCAGGCACCGATCTCGGGCCTGCGCGGCAGCGCCACTACGCCCAAGGGCAATGAGCGCGCTTATGGCTAGCCGGTGGCCGCGCTCGTTGTACGGATCGTTCTCGAGAACCTGTTCGGCCCTAGCCAGCGCGTCGTCGAAGTCGCCGGTCGTGTACGACCATTCGCCAGCCTGAGCTACAGCCTGCGCAATGCGCTGGTCGAACACCGATAGCTCGGCCATAAGGTCGATGGAGCCTCGCAGGTCCTGCCATGCTTCGCCCCGCCACAGCGCAGCTGCGCGTTGGCAATGCTCGGATGCTTGCTGGTGGTGGCCACCAACGTCTAGTGCCTGGGCAGCTTTGAGCTCTGCCTCGATGTCCCAAACGTCGACGCGAAGGGCTGGCGAACGCCGCAGTCGCAGTGTGTCTGCGGTCGCGCGGAGATGGAATGATGCTTCGCCTGCAACTCGGTTGGGTTCGAGCGCATCGCGGAGGTAGCCAAGGGTGACCCGAAGGCTGTTACGTGCCTTCGAGGGCTCGGTGTCGGGCCAGAGCAGGTCGATGGCTTCGTCGCGGCGCACCTCTTTGCGCAGCGTTAGCAGGCTGAGCAGTTGTCGGACCCGGGCGCGTGTAGGCGACGTGGCCGGCTCCTGGGCGCCAACGCCAATACTTAGCGCGCCACAAAGCTGGAGATGGAGTGGTACTTCAGGCTGGGCAGGAACGTGGGAAAGGATGGCCCGAGCACCCGCTGCGGGGGTTGGCGTGTTATCGGCTCCGCCG
>JAUIIS010000467.1 GCA_030431575.1 Acidimicrobiia bacterium
GCCACCCACTAGCTCACCAGAGGCCCTACCCCAACCGTTGTTCCACCTCACCCGGTGTGGGCAACGACGGCTGAGCGCCGGGGCGCAAGGTTGTAGCCGCACCCACGCGTGTAGCCCACTGGGTCGCCCCAACCAGGTCTTCTCCATCGACCAGCTTGTCAGCAAGAGCCGCGCAGAACGAGTCGCCCGCAGCCGTTGTATCTACCGGAGTCACGCGTGGGGCAGGTACATGAACAGCGTTGTCGCCCACGACGACCAGCGCACCATCAGCGCCGAGGGTGACAACAACTGAGGCCGAGGGAAGGCGAGCCGCCAGCTTGGCTGCCATCGCCGCGTCAACCGGCCCATCGTGCCCAGCCAACGCTGCTAGCTCGGTTTGGTTGGGTACCAGAACATCGACATGTTCGAGAAGCTCCATAGGCACGTCGTCTGGCGCCGGGGCCGGATTCCAGACCACGGTGCCTTCGGCCATGCGCGCTGCTTCGAGAACGGCATCGATTGGGATCTCGGCCTGCAACAAGACCACCTTTGCGGTTCGGACCACGTCGGCAACCCCGACATCGGCCGGTGTTACTCGGCCATTTGCGCCTGGTGACACCACAATGGCGTTGTCTCCGTCGGCCTGCACCGCAATGAGCGCCACCCCCGAGGGTACGTCCGGCGTCGTCAATAGCGCAGCGGTGTCGACGCCGGAATCCTGGAGGGCGCTGCGCAAGGTTGCTCCGGCTGGGTCGTCACCAACGCGGCCAACCATGGCAACTCGTCGCCCCAATCGAGCGGCGCCAACAGCCTGATTTGCACCCTTGCCTCCCGGGATTTGAACTAGATCGCCACCCAACACGGTCTCGCCGACGAGCGGCACCGCATCGACCCCTACAACGAGATCGAGATTGGCGCTTCCAACCACCGCAATGTCGATGTCCATCAGCCCAGCCTAGGTGGTTGCTCCAACCAGCACGGACCGCCGGGCTAGTAGAGGCCCAATAGACGCGCCGCCAGACCAATCGCGGCCACAACCATCACAAAGCGAATAACACGCTCACCGCCTTCAACAGCGATTCGGGCGCCAACCCAGCCCCCGATGCCGAGGCCAAGGGCCAACACCAACGCCGGGCCCCAGCGCACGTTGCCTTGAGCCAAAAACACCGGCAGCGCAGTCAAGGTAACCGCGAGCGTGACCAAGACCTTGATCACATTGGCCGTAACTAAATCGAAGCCAGAACGGGTGAGCGCCGCCAGCAGCACCAATCCCACGCCAGCCTGGACGGCTCCGCCGTAGATGCCAATGCCGAAGAACACCAAGACTGTTGTGGATCGTGCCCAAGGCTCGGCCTCAAGGGCGACTTTGGGTTTGCGAATGGACAAGAAAATAATGGGCAACATCAACAACCCGAAGAGCGTTTCAAAGGCATCGTCGGTGATCCGACTGATACCAAGCGACCCCGTCAGCGACCCGAGCACCACAGGGACCAGGATGTTTGCGGCTTCGCGGTAGGCCTTGACGCCACGCTGATGAAACGACCATGCCGTGGTGATGCTCGAGGTCAGCACGCCCACGCGGTTCGATCCATTGGCAGCGTTGCCCGGCACCCCGGCCAACACCAACAAGGGGACGGTAAGACTAGAGCCGCCTCCAGCCATGGCGTTAATAATGCCCGCCAGCCCGCCGCCACCTACAAGAAGGAGCGCTTCATAGAACGTCATGTATTGGAGACGTCTGTCCGAGCGCGAATCACTACGTCACGTTAGTAGAGGCGGTGTCACACCACTAAGTTGCCCGGTTACCTCGCACGAGATCCGTGTGGCCGTCCCATTCTTCGGATGCCTTTTTCCAACCGGCAAATACTTCACGAATCTCGGCGTTGTCGCCATGACACTCGAGGAAACACCCCAACGCTTCGCGGGTATCGATGTAGATGACGTTGGCAATGGCCCATAACGACGAAGCCACAGGAAAGCCGGCGTCTTCGAAGTCGTTGCCGACCTGTTCGATGTCGGCGTCAGGAACCAGCATGCCAATGTGGTGAAAGCCTTCTTCGCCCTTGGCGAACATGTCGCGATAGATCGAGGGGCCTTCCTCGTTCTGTTGGATGAACTGCACATGGGTGTCGCCGTGATACCCAAACCCGTAGTCGAGAGGCACCGTTATGGGGTCGCCCCGGTACAGGTGACGATCGCCCCAGTGGTTGCGGCTGACAAAGAACGGCCCCGCACCCGTGGTGCGATGCCACTTTTGTGCGGCTTCTTCGATGTCGTTGACAAACCAAGCGTGTTGCACGATTGGATAACGAATGAGCGGTTCCATAGTTCCCCCGAGT
>JAUIIS010000086.1 GCA_030431575.1 Acidimicrobiia bacterium
TGAGTTTCTTGAAGGGGTACGCAGCGCCGCGCTGCGATTGCCCGAGACCAACGAGCGCCTGTCGCACGGCATGCCCACGTTCTTCATCCGCGACAAGAAGACGTTCGTAAACCTCGCGGGCAACCACCACGGCGATCCGTACACCACCTTGTGGATGGCGGCCCCCAATGGGGTACAGCAACAACTGGTCGAACAAGAACCCGAACGCTTCTTTGTTCCCCCCTATGTCGGCCACCGCGGCTGGCTTGGGTTGCGCCTCGATGTGGATCTCGATTGGGACGAAGTCGGCCACATGGTCGAGGAGGCTTACCGCTGCGTGGCTCCCAAGACGCTGGTGCGCCTGTTGGATGGGGACTAACCGTCACCTAATCGTCATGGCTATGTCATTCGCTCTGCATGTCGGTGGGCTTGTATAGGGGCGGTGGGAAGGGGTCGCAAGACCTTTCGGGTGTTGACAAGCGGAGTGAGATATGGACTACGACGGTTCCTCGCAGGAGTACGAGCTTCCGGAGAACGACACGGACGAGTTCGACGAGAAGGCTTTTGAAGAAGCCATTCGTCAACATCGCCGTGCGGAGTTCGCTGAGCTTGCGAGTCTCAACAACTAGATCGAACACCTAGCCCTGGGGGCCATCGCTGGGGGCGGCTATGCGATGTAGCGAGCAGTGACGTGGGTCGCGCGGGCCCCGTCACTGCTCCATTTCGCGCTCGGGCGAGCCACCCCGTGGCGAGTCGGGCACAGCAGCAGCGACAGCCTTGGCGGTGCGTTGCTGAACCCCAGGTTCGTCCGCTTCGGAACTGGCCCGCCAATTCCGGTACTGTCACCTCAAAGGGGGTTGGCATGTTTGACCTGATTATCCGTGGTGGTGACGTCGTAGATGGAACCGGCGCACCACGCCGCCAAGCAGATGTGGGTGTCACTGGAGACCGCATCGAAACCATTGGAGATCTCAGCGCTGCTGAGGCTGGCACCGAGATCGATGCCAGTGGCCAAGTTGTGGCTCCAGGTTTTGTGGACGTGCACACCCATCTCGATGCCCAAGTGTTTTGGGACACAACGTTGTCGCCGTCGCCGCTGCATGGCGTCACCACCGTCATCGGCGGCAACTGCGGTTTCACTATTGCGCCGCTCAGCAACAACCCCGCCGATGGCGACTACCTCATGCGCATGCTTGCTCGTGTCGAGGGTATGCCGCTTGAGACGCTGCAAAGCGCGGTGCCGTGGAACTGGACCAGCACCGCAGAGTACTTCGACCGCTTCGAGAACACTCTGGCTATCAACGCTGGCTTCAAGGTCGGGCACTCGGCACTGCGGCGAGTCGTGATGGGCGACGACGCGGTCAAGCGCCCTTGCACCCCAGACGAGCTCAGCGCCATGAAGGATCTGCTCCGGGCAGGGCTAGACGCAGGCGGCATTGGGTTTTCGTCCTCGTGGGCCCGCACGCACAACGACCCCATGGGCAACATGGTGCCCAGCCGCTATGCCGAGGCCAGCGAGCTCATTGCCCTGGCCGGCGTGTTGTCCGACTACGAAGGCACTTCGCTCGAGTTCATTCCTGCGCTTGGACCATTCGACGCGTGGGCCATGGAGCTCATGGCCGACATGTCTGCAGCGGCACAAAGCCCGCTGAATTGGAACGTGCTGAACATCAACGCCAGGCTTCTCGAAGAGGGCATGCAAAAGCTCCAAGCTGGCGACGTGGCCGCAGCGCGCGGCGGCAAGGTGGTTGCACTCACGGTGCCAATGACGTTGTCGCTGCACCTCAACTTCATCAGCGGTTTCATCTTGGATGCGCTCCCCGAGTGGGAGAACTTCGTGTTGCTGTCCAAGGAAGAAAAGGTCAACATTTTGTCTGACCCCGCTAGCCGCAAGCAGCTCGACGAGCACGCCCAGCAGGACGGACCGGTGCGGGCAGTGGCGCACTGGGGTGCGAAGACCATCTTGCACACCCCGAACCCCGACAACCAGCGCTTCATCGGCAAGACCGTTTACGAGATCTCTGAAGAACTCGGGACAGCGCCCTGGGACACGTTGTGCGACCTCGCGCTGGCCGACGACCTGGAGTTGTCGTTTGGGAACCCTCCTTCAGAGGAGCCCGACAGCGACTGGCAGGCACGTGTCGATGTGTGGCGAGACGGCCGAGCCGTCATTGGCGCCTCGGATGCGGGCGCGCACCTCGACCTCTTCCTCAGCGCTAACTACGCCACCAAGATGCTTGGCGAAGCGGTCCGCAAGCGTGGCCTGTTGGACATGGAAAGCGCCATTGCCATGCTTACTTCTGTACCCGCAGACCTTTATGGCCTCAAAGACCGAGGTCGCCTGGCCGAGGGCTCGTTTGCCGATGTCATCGTGCTCGACGAGCATTCCGTTGGATCCGGCGAAACAGGTATCCGTAACGACCTGCCCGAAGGGGCGCCACGGTTATATGCGGGCGCCCATGGAATCAACCAGGTGGTGTGCAACGGCAGCCACATCGTGCGAGATGGCGAGTTCACCGAAGCTCGTCCAGGCACGCTGTTGCGATCAGGGCAAGACACACAGAGCGCTTCGCTGGACTAGCGCTTGGCGGCTGACTGTTCGCTAGCTCCAAACGCGCCGGTACGATGACGGCGGTAGATCCCGGCAACACTGCCGGGGTTGAAGCCGTCGACCAGGAGACCCCCATGCCTGAAGCTGTCATTGTCGAAACCGCACGCACGCCGATTGGTCGTGCCGTCAAGGGCTCACTTGCTGAAGCCCGTCCCGACGACATGTCGGCATTCATCGTGAAGGAACTCCTCAACAAGGTTCCAGATCTCGATCCCAACTCGGTCGAAGACATCACCTGGGGCATTGGTCAACCCGGCGGCGAGGGCGGCTACAACATCGCCCGTGTCATCGCGGTCATGAACGACATGAACGTCCCTGGCGTCACCGTCAACCGCTACTGTTCATCGTCGCTCCAAACCATCCGCATGGCTGCCCACGCCATCAAGGCGGGCGAAGGCGACTGCTTCATTGCAGGCGGTGTCGAGACTGTCAGCCGCTACGGCAACGGAGCATCAGACACCGGCCCACACAACGAATCCTTCGCTGGAGCCGAGGCCCGCACCGCCGAACGCACCCAAGAAGGTGCCCCTATCTGGGAAGCACCCGCTGGTCTACCTGACGTCTACATCGCCATGGGTCAGACTGCCGAGAATGTCCAACAACACACCGGCATCTCTCGTCAACGCCAAGACGAATTCGGCGTGCGCTCACAGAACCTGGCCGAAGCAGCGCTCAACCGCGGCTTCTTCGAACGCGAGATCTCGCCCTACACCCTCCCCGACGGCACCGTCGTCTCAACCGACGACGGTATCCGCGCCGGTACCACTCTCGAAAAGGTCTCCAGCCTCAATCCCGTGTTCCGCCCCGACGGCACCATCACCGCAGGCAACGCATGCCCGCTGAACGACGGCGCCTCTGCCGTCTTGGTGATGAGCGACACACGCGCCAAGGAGTTGGGCTTGACTCCCAAGGCCCGCATCGTGGCCAGCGGCGTCTCCGCCCTCAACCCCGAGATCATGGGCCTCGGCCCCATCGACGCGGTACGCCAAGTGCTCGGCCGAGCCAAGATGGCCATCAGCGACATCGACCTGGTTGAGATCAACGAGGCGTTTGCCGTGCAGGTCATTGGGTCTGCCGACGAGTTGGGCATCGACATCGACTCTCAGCTCAACGTCAACGGCGGCGCCATTGCGTTGGGACATCCATTTGGCATGACGGGCAGCCGCATCATGACCACCCTGCTCAACGGCCTTGAAGACGCCGACAAAGAGTTCGGTCTTGAAACCATGTGTGTTGGCGGCGGTCAAGGCATGGCCATGATCGTCCAACGCCTGTCCTAAACGGCGCCGTTCTTGCCCTCATCGGGCAAGCCGACTCGACCCTAAACGGGCCCTGCCTCCAGCATGCGCTGGGGCAGGGCCCGCTTAGGTTCTCGCCGCCGGGCCATCGGGCCCGGCTGCGGTACTCACTATTCGCCGGCTGGGGTCTCTTCTTCGCCTTCGCGAAGTTTGTCGGCCATGTCGTCAACCTTGTCGAGGTGCTCGGTGTACTTGCCACCGGTCTTGTCGTCGACCATGTCGGTGGCCTTGTCGACGCCGTCGGCGATCTTGTCGCCTTCGTCCTTGGCCTTGCCGACCATTTTCTTGATGCTGTCCATGAGTCCCATTTGGGGTCCTTTCCTCTTAACAGTGGATGGGTCCCCGCCGAGGTAACCCACTCTTGTTCTATCAACGATTCCACGACTTCTCTCGGTTGAGTTCTCCACACGATTGCTACGGTCAACGCCAAGTAGAGTCTGAATACCCTTGGCGGGCCTTCACCAACCAGGAGCCTGGTACATGACCGACGTTCCCAGCGGACATCTTTATCTCGGCGGCAAGGTTAATCCGGCCACCCACAACCGCATCGATGGCGGCGAAGTCTTCTACGAGGCGGCCAACTTCACCACTCATGGCGTCATCGTGGGCATGACGGGTTCAGGCAAGACCGGGCTGGGCGTGGTCATGCTCGAAGAAGCGTTGCTTCAAGGAGTCCCCACGCTAGTGATTGACCCCAAAGGCGACATGGGCAACCTGTTGTTGACGTTCCCGTCGTTGGCCGGCAGCGACTTCGAGCCGTGGATCGACGCGGTGGCAGCAGAACGCGAAGGCAAGACCATGGCCGAGGCTGCGTCGGCTACGGCCGACATGTGGCGCAGCGGGTTGGCCAGCTGGGGCATGGGGCCCGAGCGCATTAGCGCGCTCGAGCAGGCCGCAGACTTCGCCATCTACACCCCCGGTTCCACAACCGGTATCCCGCTCAACGTCATTGGATCGTTGCGTTCACCAGGTGACGTCGATGCCGAAACCATGGCGGACGAGATTGAGGGCTTTGCCTCGTCGGTGCTGGGCTTGATTGGGATCGACGCGGATCCGTTGTCCAGCCGCGAACACATCTTGATCTCCAACCTCCTCTCGCATGCCTGGACCAACGGGCTTGAAATCGACCTGGCGGGGCTCATTGGTCAAATCCAACAACCCCCAATGCGCAAGCTGGGCGTGATCGACCTAGACACCTTCTTCCCGCCAGCAGATCGCATCGGCCTAGCCATGAAGCTCAACGGCCTGATTGCTTCGCCAGCGTTTGGGTCCTGGATGCAAGGTGCAGATCTCGACATCGATTCGTTGCTGATGACAGCCGACCGCAAGCCGCGCTGCGCTGTTGTTTCAATCGCCCATCTCAGCGACCAAGAACGCCAGTTTGTGGTGACGCTGCTGTTGTCGAAGCTCGTGACCTGGATGCGGGCTCAATCGGGCACAGGCAACCTTCGAGCCATGGTCTACATGGACGAGGTGTTCGGGTTTGTGCCCCCAACAGCTGCGCCGCCAGCAAAGAAGCCCATCCTCACGATTCTCAAACAAGCACGAGCGTTTGGCGTTGGTATGGTCTTGTCCACGCAAAACCCTGTCGACCTCGACTACAAGGCCATCTCCAATGCCGGTACGTGGATGATCGGCCGACTGCAAACCGAACGCGACAAGGGTCGCTTGCTTGAGGGCATGACGTCTGCATCCGGAGAGGTAGACATTGCTCACATCGACGCCACTATCAGCGGATTGGGCAAACGAGAGTTCTTGCTCTACAGCACGAAGGAGGCCAAACCCGTCACCTTTGGGACCCGTTGGGCGATGTCGTACTTGCCAGGCCCGCTTACACGCGACCAGATCCAAACGCTCATGGACCCGCGCCGTGCAGAGCTAACAGCAGAGGCTTCTGTGACCCCGTCCGCGGCAATCGGTGGGTCCGCTATGACACCAGTGCCTGAAGCCCCGCACCTAGCCGACGACGAGACCACTACCCCACCACCAGTGGCCGATGGCATCAACGTCGCCTACCTTGACCCCGCTGCCCCATGGGCGGCAGGCATCGGAGCATCGCCCCAAGGTACCCGGCTGCAGCCGGCGCTGGTAGCGCGGGTGAACCTGTTGTACGACGAGACCAAAGCAGACTTGCGCCACGAAGAAGAATGGGAAGCGGTGCTCTTTCCGTTGACGGGCGAGCAAGCCGACATGGATCAGGCGACAGCGGTCGACTACGACGATCGAGACCTTCGTTCGCAGGCCCCCGAGAATGCCCGCTATGTCTTGAGCGATGCCAAGATCCACACGAAGACGTTCTTCAACAACGCACAGCGAGATCTCAAGGATCGCCTCTACCGCAACGAGACGCTCGAGCTGCTCCACAACCCAGACCTGTTGGCCTATGGACGTCCCGACGAGTCGGCCGAAGCATTTGCACAGCGTTGCCAACACCTCGCCGACGATGCCGCCGACGCGGCGGCAGACAAGTTGCGCCGATCTCTTGAGACCAAGCTCGACCGCATTCGAGAATCCATAGCGAAGGCCGAAGACCGGGTGCGCGAGGCCGAATCCAAGGCGGAAAACAGCCGATCAGACGAGCTTTTGTCGGGTGTCGGCGACGTGTTGGGCAGTCTGCTTGGTGGCCGCAAATCGAGTCGATCGATTCTATCTGGGTTGCGCCGGGCCGGTTCGAAACGCAAGTCCCGCGAGGCGGCAGCCGAAAGAGTTATCACCGCTGAGAACCGTTTGGCCGAGAAACTCGACGATCTCAACGACCTCGAGGAAGAGCTTGCCGACAGCCTTCAGGACATCTTGACCGAGTGGGACGACAAAGCCGCCAACATCACCACCTTGGAGGTCAGTCTCGAAAAGACCGACATCTCCGTTGACCAGCTACATCTGGTCTGGATCCCTACGGACTAGGACCCCTATGACCATCTTGCACACGCCAGTTTGTGACCAGTTTGGGATCACCTACCCCATCTTTGGTTTCGCACACGACATTGCCACGGTTGCTGCCATCACCAACGCCGGAGGTCTCGGCGTCTACGGGGCAACGCGTCGGTTCCCCCACGAGATCACCGAAGAGCTGGCCGAACTACGGTCGCTGGTTGGCGACCGTCCGTTCGGTGTAGATCTGGTACTGCCCGATGGCATGCCCGAGCACGACAACCGCGCTGCCATTGAGGCGCACATCCCCGACGAGCACCGAACCTTCGTGGCCGGCATTGTCGAGAAGTACAAGGTCCCCGAGCCGTCGGGCCCGGGCATGCGCACGCGGTTCATTCGTTCTGCCGAGATCGAGAGCCAACAACTTGAGGCTGTCATGGCTTCCGATGTGGACTTGTTCGCATGCGGCATTGGGGCCCCGCGTGCGGCCGTCGACCAAGCTGCGTCATTGGGAAAGTCGACCGCAGCGCTCATTGGCAGCCCCCGTCACGTGCGCAAGGCATTGGCTTCGGGTGTCGACCTCATCGTCGCTCAGGGCTACGATGCCGGCGCCCACACCGGACCCATTGGCACGTTCACGTTGGTGCCCCAAATTGTCGACGCCGTTGGCGACATTGGGGTGCTGGCTGCAGGAGGGGTGGCCACGGGGCGCCATGTGGCCGCATCATTGGCCATGGGCGCCCAAGGTGTCTGGACCGGCACCATTTGGCTCACGAGCACCGAACACACCGCCCATATGGCACCCGCGCTGGTGGACAAGTTGTTGTCGGCTACCTCGGCCGACACGGTGGTTACCCGCTCCGAATCCGGCAAGACGTTCCGCCAAATCCGGTCGGCTTGGAGTGACGAATGGGATCAACCCAATGCCCCCGCGCCGCTCAAGATGCCCTACCAAGACGTGCTGGTCGGCGACCTCCTTGGCGCCATAGACGAGCATGAGGTCGAGCCCTTATTGCACTCCGGGGCGGGCCAAGGCATCGGCTATCACCAAGACGTCAAACCAGTAGCCGAGCTCATGGACGCTCTTGTCGAGGATGCCACCAAGGCCCTCGAGCGCCTGGGATAGGACCACGTGTGTCTCGGATAAGCGGGGCCGCAGACCGCGACGGCTGGATGTGTTGGCTGTGCGGAAACCCTGTTGATCCAAACACGCCACCTAACACTGCATGGGCCCCGACTGTTGACCATGTCGTTCCGAAGTCGCGCGGTGGAGCCACCGAACCAGCCAACCTTCGCTTAGCCCATCGCCGCTGTAACAGCGCGCGCGGGAACCGCCTTCCCGAGCTTCAGTGGCCCGACGAGTTCCTGCTCATCGACGCTGCGCCGTTGTGGCAAACCATTTCGCGGATCATGAAGCGCAGACATGACGAAGTCGTGGCTGTGGCTCCTACCAAGGAGCTTGCCACCAAGGCAGCCCAGTGGGCCTCCGATACAGCGGAGCGGTTCGTTGGCGGCCAATGGCAGACCACCGTGAGTTCTATTGGACTATCCGGCGATGCCCACACAGTGCGTATGGTTCTTTGCGGCGAGCCTGATCTGGCCGATCCGGGCCGGCCAATCGCTCCATGACCAGATTCGCTTACCCTGCTGGTTGTGCTTGGCCCCAGCTAGCGTGCTGGTCGATGACAGGGCTGACACATGACGGGGCCTAGCGGCGAGCTGGGCAAGGCCGGTGGCTGGTACTGGCCAACAGCGCCTGCCAACGCGCCGAGCCTCAGTTTGGTGATTCCAGCCTTCAACGAAGAGCAGCGTCTCCCGCGCCTGCTCACCGGGCTGAAGACCAGCTGCGACCCATCGACCCAGGTCATTGTGGTCGACGACGGTTCCCAGGACGCCACCGCCGATATCGCCGAAGCCGGGCTTGGAGGCTTCACGAACCATCTCGTGCTTCGGTCCAACAAGAACCGGGGAAAGGGATTTGCGTTACGTCGCGGCGTAGCTGCGGCAATTGCACCGCGGGTTGTCTTTATGGACGCAGACATGGCCACAGACCTCAGCGATATCGCGACCGTGCTCGAAGCTCTGACCACCGCAGATGTGGCGGCCGGGTCGAGACTGATCAGCGGGGCCGAGGTAGAGGGATCTCCCCTGTATCGGCGGATCATGCGGGCGTCGTTCAACCTGTTGGTGCGTCGAGCCACAGCCACCAACGTGACCGATACACAGTGTGGATTCAAGGCGTTCCACACGCCTGTTGCTCGGCTGTTGTTCAGCCTCGCCACCTACGATGGCTTTGGTCTCGACCTGGAACTCCTTGACCTTGCCAGCCGGCTTCGATTCGATATTGCTGAAGTCCCCGTGCACTGGGAGGCAGTACCAGGTTCGAAGGTCCGTCCGCTGCTGGACTCTGCGGTTCTTGCTGGCGCAGCTCTGCGCCTCGGGATGGCCCGCCCATCCACGACCTTCGCCATACTCAGCCAGCCATTGGGCGATAGTCTGCCAACCGTGCTTGGGCCCACCATTGCAAAGTTGGTCCCCTGGGGCGACTCGGTGCTGGCAACCAACACCCACCTCCACGTGCTCAGCGGGACAGGACTCGACGCTAGCTCGGAGCGAACAGCTGCGGCTCTGGCCGCTGGAGGTTTCACAGAGTTCGAAGCACAGACCACGACAACAGCGTCGGTCATTGCCGCCTTCAGAGGCTAGCGGCCGACCGCCACGGGGCTACTGATCGGCGGGCTCTGGTTCGTCTGGCTCTTCGCCGGGCTCGGGGGCCAACGTCTCGTCATCTTCACTCAGGCTCTGTGTTATTGAAAGCGACACCAAGTTGCCGTCCGCGCAGTTGAGCTCGCCGCGGCGGTTGGGGAAGACTCGCTCCCAGCCACCGTTGTCTAGCCGCAGCACAACCACACAGGCGGACGGAATGCCCTCGGCGGGGTTGGACGGCCCGTGCAACCCACGGGCATCCCAGTTGGTGATGCCCGCTGTTGCGGCGATGACACCGGCCCGGGTGAGGTTGTCAGGGTCATAGTCGCTGGTGTTTAGTCCAATGGCGTTGTTGAGTGCTTCTTCAAAAAGCAGGGCCGACGCCCAGGCGAGTACACCAATGCTTGATGGCTCGCTTTCGGGCGACACCGAGCCACGCCAGAACAGGTAGCGGGTCAGCTCTGGGACGCTGTCGGACTCTTCGAGGGGCAGCGTAGGTAACCAGGTGTAAACGCCATCACCCGCATCTCCTGCAGCAGCAACGAAGTCGTCGCTATAACACAGCATGCCGCAGTCAATGAAGGCTGGCCGGGCACCTGTTTCTTCAAAAACGGCAAGGAGCTCAACCAAGCGGCCGCCATCGGCAGTCCAGGTCAACATGTCGACATTGTTGTCGGCAATGTCGCCAGCAACAGCTTCGTAGTCGGCTGAGAAGGAGAGCTGCTCGCGAGCCACGAACTCATAGCCCTGCGCACTTGCGGCCTCGATGGTGCGTTCGCCGTTGATGATCGAGACCGGGAACTCGAGGTAGAGCGCGGCCGCCGCTTCGACGGCCTCTAGGTCTTCGCGCGCAAAGTACCGGGCCCACCCGGCTTGCCAAACGCTACTCGTGACCGGATTGGTGGAGGTGGTAACCGGCGAAGCAAGGCGTTCGCTTGATTGAACGGTGGCCGGAAAATCGGGGAGACCGCAGGCTCCGGCGTTGAGCTGATCGAGGCCAAGTGAATCGAACAGCGCTGTGGACCCAATGAGGGCAAAGACGTCGCTGTTGCAAGCCTTGTCGATCGCTTCGGCGTGGTCTCCTAAGAGCGGCTGAGTTTCGAACCTCACTACCTCGACCATGCGTCCCCCAGCAATACCGCCTTCGGAGTTGATTGCTTTCGCCCAAGCCTCGACGGCTTCAGGGGCTGCTGCGGCGACAGCGTCGGCCACGGCGTTGACGCCGGTGTCGTAGATCACACCAACCCGGATGGTCTCCTCGGACACGCCTGGCTCTAGCTCGAATGGGCGCGGTGTGGGCGTTGGAGCGTCGACAATAACGGGCCCAGGTGTGGGCGTTGGCGTGGGTTCGGGGGTGGGCGTCGCTGGGGCCACAACCTCGGGAATGACCACATCGCCACAAGACACTGCCACCAGCGCCCAGACCAGCATGCCTACGATCACCCGTACCGAGTGCTTCCAGAACCTCATGAGGGCACCAGACTACTCGTGCCAGACTTCATCGCCGACGCGGCCACCACTGCGCAACCACCGTGCCAGCGACCCGCGGTGGTGCATGTCTGGACGTGGAGGCCTCTGGCATGGGCGTAGGCTGTCTCGGTGCCCAACCCTGTCGCCCCATCGTCCCCTCGGCGACGCGGACTAACCAGCTACCCGGCATTTCGGGCGTTGCGCCACAGCGAGTTCAAGAGGTTCTTTTGGGGTGGCTTGCTGGCTCAGCTGGGGTTCTGGTTCTCACACATCTCGTTTCAGGACCTCATGTCGGATCTCACCGACGACGAGCTTTGGGTCTCCATGCTCTTTGTGGTCACCTTTGGCCCCGTGCTCCTCATTGGTCCCTTTGGCGGCATGGTCGTGGACCGCTTCGATCGCAAACGGGTTCTTCTTGGTTGCTACGGCGCCCTGATTGTGACGGTAGGCGCGCAGGTGGCGATGGTTGCGCTCGACGAGGTGTCGCCGGGTCGGCTGCTGATAACCAGCACGCTCATTGGTACGACCATGGCGGTTCTTGGACCTGCAGCGGGGGCGATTACTGCCAATGTTGTGCCCGCCAACGACCTACCTAGTGCCATATCGCTGCAGGCCATGTCGGCCAACTTGTCACGCATTTTGGGGCCAGCGCTGTCGGCGCCGCTCCTTGTCCGTGATCTCTTTGAGGCAACCTGGTCGGTGTACCTGGGCGGTGTTGCCATTGCGAGCTTTGTGATCTCAGGCGTCACCTTGCTGCCGTACCAGCGCGACACTGAGGAAATACCAGTGGTGCAGCGGCTCATGGGTGGGTGGCGTCACGCTCGCGAGCGAAAGCCTGCGGCCACCGCCTTGGGGCTGGTGGCCGTGGTCTCGGCGTTTGGCGTGTCGCACATCTCGTTGATGCCGTCGTTCACCGCCGATGCGTTGGGCCGTCCCAAGGGGGATTTTGTCTGGATTGGCGTCGCTACTGGTGTTGGGGCCTTAGCTGGCGCCCTCATGGCGGGCAGCATCACCAAGAAGGCCACCTTGCGTCAGGGTGCGCTCCTCATCTTGCCCTACTGCACGCTGCTTTGTGTCTTCTCGCAGCTGACGTCGTTCTATTGGGCGGTGGCCATCCAAATCCCAATGGGGTTCTCCTACATTGGGTCCTTCACCACTCTTCAAGTGCTGGTGCAACAGCTCGTGGCTGAGGAGCACCGGGGTCGCGTCATGTCGCTCTTCCAGATCGCGTGGGCCGGATTTGTTCCTGTGGGCAGCCTGATCATGGGGTTGATGGCCGGCGAGGCTGGCCTCGACCTCGGCTCGGCCACCACGATTTTGCTCACGTCACTGGTGTGTCTGGGGTGTGCGCTGTGGGTGCTCTCGCGGTCGAACAACCCAGCAACACTCAGCGCAACCTGACCCCGACACCTATCCGCTGGCCCCTTAGCTGACCGCGGCGAAGCCTTTGTCGAGATCGGCGATGATGTCGTCGATGCTCTCAATGCCAACGGACAAGCGAATGAGGCCTGGATACACGCCGGTTGAGGCCTGCTCTTCTTCGGTGAGCTGGCTATGGGTTG
>JAUIIS010000087.1 GCA_030431575.1 Acidimicrobiia bacterium
TCGTTTGGCCCCACCGGTCTATTTGTACGTCAGGAGGCCGTTGTCCAGGACGACGCGGTCACCGGCGTAGGTGCGGAAGTTGGCGTTGCCGTTGCCTTGATCCCAGATGTTGATGGTGAGCGCTTCGCCGGGCATGACGGGTGAGCTGAACCGTCCATCCATGCTTAGGAAGCGGGTGGGGTCGCTGTCACAGACCGCGTGCAGTAGCCCTCGCCCGGTGAACCCGTAGGTGCAGAGACCGTGAAGGATAGGCTTGGGGAATCCGCCCAATGCCGCAAACGATGGGTCTGAGTGCAGCGGGTTTCGGTCGCCGTTGAGGCGGTAGAGGAGTGCCTGGTCTGGCCTGGTCTGGTACGTCACCACATGGTCTGGGTCGGTTTCAGGGATCTCGATGCCCTCTGATGGTCCTCGGTCGCCGCCCCAGCCCCCTTCGCCACGGAAGAACAGTTTGGAGCTGGTAGTGAAGAGCGGTTCGTTGTCGGCGGTGTCGATGGCGGTGGATTCGAGGACAACAAGGGCTGCTTTGCCTTTGTCGAAGATGTCGGCGATGCGGGTGGTGGCGGTAACGGTCGCTTCGACGGGTAGTGGCTTGTGGAGGGTGATGCCTTGTTCGCCGTGGACCATCTTTGCGAAGTTGACGTCGCCGAGCTTGGCCATGGGCGAGTCGGGGCCGCCTGCGCCTCCACCGAGGACAACTGCCATGGTTGGGAGCGCTTGTTGGGTGACGTCGTTGGTGTTTTCGGTGGTGAACTCGAGCTCGAAGCCGGTGGGGTCACTGACGCCAGCACCCACGCCGAGGGCGTAGAGCAGGCAGTCCTTTGAGCCCCAGGAGCTTTCTCGTGGCTGGCTTTCGGCGCCGACGGCATCGGGGTTAATGGGCATGTGGTGCTCCGTGCTCGGTGAGGGTGGTGGTGAGGGGTGGTCAGGTGCGAAGCTACGTGGCGCGTGGTGGTTCTGCAATCCAAAGTGGTTGCTGTGGGCTGGACCGGCTACATGTCAGCGTTTGCGCAGTTTGACTTGCTCGACTCGGTGGTCGGCGCCTTTCCCCAAGATGAGGTCGGCGCGTTCTTTGGTGGGGGCGATGTTGTTGTGGAGGTTTGGGCCGTTGATGGCTCGCCAGATGCCTTGAGCTTCGATGATGGCTTCTTCGGTGGACAGGTCGCCGTACCGACGGAAGAACGATTCGGGGTCCTGGAAGACGGTGTCGCGCAGGGCGAGGAATCGCTCGACGTACCACGATTCGATGTGTTGTTCTTCGGCGTCCACATAGATGCTGAAGTCGAAGAAGTCGCTGACGAACACCTGCGGTGCAGGCGTAGTGCCGTCGGGCCGGCGCACGCTGCCGGTTTGGAGGACGTTGAGGCCTTCGACGATGAGCACGTCGGGGTTGGACACCACGTTTGTGGCTCCGTCGACGATGTCGTAGACCGTGTGGCTGTAGACAGGGGTGGTTGCGTTGGGCGCGCCTGACTTCACTTGTGCGAGGAACGCGATGAGCGCGGCTTGGTCGTAGCTTTCGGGGAACCCTTTGCGATGCATGAGGTTGCGGGCCTCGAGTTCGGCGTTGGGGAAGAGGAAGCCGTCGGTGGTGATGAGGTCGACTCGGGGGCTGTTGGGCCAGTGCGCGAGCAGGGCTTGGAGGACGCGGGCGATGGTGCTCTTGCCTACGGCGACGCTGCCTGCGATGCCGATGACATAGGGAACGGGTTGGTGGAGGGCTCCGATGAAGGTGGCGGTGACCTCAGAGAGCTGTTGTGTTGCTGCGACGTGCAGGTTGAGGAGTCGGGACAGTGGCAGGTAGACCTCGGTCACTTCATCGAGGTCTAAGCGTTCGTTTATGCCGAGGAGCTCGTCGAGTTCTGCCTCGTCGAGGGTGAGCGGCGTGGCCGCACGCAGGGGTGCCCAATCAGCGACTGGGTAGGTTTCGTATCGAGACGGCAGCTCTGACATGTTGCCCATTATGGTGACCCCGTGCGGTGCGTGCGGAGTTCTGGCCACGAGATGGTTGTGGCGACCCGGCGTTGGATGCCGCAGACACTACGGAGGATGTAGACGATGGCAACCATTACCGCCGATCTCAGCGATGGGTTTCAGGTCGAGGTGAACAACGGCCGTCACACCTGGCGTGCGGACGAGCCCCTCAGCTTGGGTGGCACCGATACTGGCCCGAACCCGTATGAGTTGATGTTGGGTGGGCTGGCGGCCTGTACCGCGATCACGTTGTCGATGTATGCCGCTCGCAAAGGCATCAACCTGACATCGATCTCGGCACAGTTCAGCTATGACAAGGTGCACGTCGACGACTGCGGGTTCTGCGAGGAGGACGCAGAGGGCTTTGTGGACACGGTTTCTTCGCAGATCTTTATTGAGGGTGACTTCACCGACGAGGAACGGGCTCGTCTGGAGCAGGTGGCCCAGCGGTGCCCGGTGCACAAGACCCTAGAGCGCGGCATCACGTTCTCTGAACAGATCTTTGTGGGATAGCGAGATGGCTGAGATGGCTGAGAGCGCAGGTAAGGGTTCTCTCGAAGGCGTTGATCTACTCGTTGGCATGGCCACCACGCGTGCGATTCGGCGCTACACCGACGCTCGGGTCACCGACGAGCAACTCCAACAGATCATGTTTAGTGCAACGCGCGCTCCAACCGGCTCCAACCGCCAGCCGGGCCGCTTCGTCGTGTTGCGAGACGGCGACGTGGCCACCGAGGCCAAGCAGCTGATTGCGAGATCAGCCCAAGCCTTTTGGGCCCAGAAGCGGGCCGCTGATGGCTACGACGCTGGTTCTGGTGCTGATGAGAACAGCCCGAAGGCGCGTATGGCTCGGACGATGACAGCTTTCGTTGAAGGGTTTGCGTCGGTCCCGGTGGTGATCTTGCCCTGCCTGGTGCGATATCGAGAACCGACCCCGAGTGAAGGTGCGTCGATCTATCCCGCTTGCCAGAACCTGCTGCTTGCTGCTCGAGCGCTTGGCCTTGGCGGCGTGTTGACCCACTGGCACGGCGGGGTCGAGGACGAGTTGCGGGCGCTGTTGGCGATACCCGATGGGGCCGCTATCGCTGCAACGATTGCGCTGGGTCACCCCGCTGGGGCGCATGGCCCGGTGCGGCGGCGTCCGTTGGCCGAAGTGGTCTTTGAGGGTGCTTGGGGCGCGTCGCCCCCGTGGGCGCAGGATCCGCCTGATGCTCGGTTCACCTCGGCTGGTCCGCCAAAATAATGCACGTAGTGTTACCGACGGTAGCCCCATTTGACCTGCGCATCGCGAAAACAGATGTTGGTATCGCCAGCATTCATGTGTCAGATAGTGACAGATCGCAATCGCGCGCTTATGTTGTCCCGTGGGCAGCGGACGACCGACCGGAGTAGCGGGAAATATGACAGTTCTCGATAAAGCTGGGCAAGAAGCTGCCCCCCGTCCCTGGTGGATGGAAAACGCAGCGTGCCGAGGCAAGTCTGAGCTCTTTTTTCCGCCTCCTGGCGAACGGCCGGCAGCTCGGGAGAACCGTGAGAACCGGGCCCGTGCGGTTTGCATGAGCTGTGCGGTACTGAGCGCATGCCAAGAATTCGCTCGTTCCGAACGCGAGCTTGGTTTCTGGGGTGGCGAATCCGAGATCGAACGAGCCGAGGCTGGCTATGCGCCGACCACGCCCGTCATTGGTCTTCGTCGCCATCGCGCCTGCTGAGACGGCCTGTGCTCACGCACTGCGGCTGAAGCCGTAGTCCCCAACACGGTGGTTCAGGTCCCCGGCCGATGTGCCGATGGGACTACGTGACTACCGACGCCCTTCCTGAGCTTCCTCCTGAGGCTGAGGCGCGCATGCAGGCGCTGCTGGCAGACCAGCGGGCCCGCCGCGCTACCGAAGACTCTGCCATCAGAGCTCGCAAGCAGCTTTGGCTGACCCATCACTGGCCCAACGAATACGAGCGTTGTGTCACGGTTGGGGGACGACACGTGTGTCGCCGTTGTCTGGTGCTCTACCCGGTAGCGCTGGCAGTGCTTTTCCTTTCCGCATCTGGGTTTCACCTGTGGCCGGAGAGTCTTGACGTCTGGGTCATTTGGCTGAGTTGCCTCCCCGCAACGGCGGACTTCATGGCCGAGAAGCTATTTGACACTCCCTACAACCCTCGTCGGCAAGTTCTTGTCACCGCAATGGTGGCGCTGGGTGTGGGTCGTGGGCTTCACTATGAGATCCAAGATCGCTGGTCCTGGTTGTTTTGGGGACCCGTCTTGGTTTTTGGTGGTTTGTGGTTTGCCGCTGCAGTGTTCAGGGCCCAGAGGTCCATGTTTGCCGCTGCGCTAGAAGCCTCACGCGCCAGCGGAGATTTCGCAGAAGCGAGCGACCATGCCAGCGAAGAAACACTCGACAAGGAAGCTGGCGCACCCGGTTAGCACCAACGGCGGTCGCCTGGGCTTCTATGGTGAGGGCCATGGACGCACGAGCCTGGCTAGGCCTTGAACCAACCCACAACCCTCACCGGTGGTTTCTGCCAGTGACACCAGGGATAGCCACCAGCCAAGCGTTCATGTTTGGCGGGTGCGGTCTTGGCGCGGCAATAGCGGCGTTGGAAGGAACCACCGACCGGCCTGTGGTTTGGGCCACGGCCCAGTATCTCTCCTTTGCAAAGGTCGACTCGGTTGTGGACTTCGACGTCACCTTGGCTGTTCATGGTGGCAAGACCACGCAGGCCCGAGCTGTCGGCCACGTTGGCGGCACAGAGATCATCACCGTCAACGCCGCGCTCGGAAAACGTTCGTCGCCTCAAGAGCAGCGCTTCACGGACCCGCCGCTGGTTCAGCCACCTGAGGCGTGCCCGCCGCGCGAGCGCAGCTCTATGGTTCCTGACTCGCTTGATACGCGACTCGAGCAGCGGTGGGCGCTGCCTGTCGGGTCGGATAAACCTGGGCTGTTGGCCAGGGGTCGTGTTGGGGTATGGACCCGAGTGATTGGCTTGTCCGATAACTCCGCTGCCACGTTGGCCGTGCTTGGCGACTACATCCCCATGGGCATTGGGTTTCTCCAAGGAGGCAATACCAGTTCGACGAGTCTCGACAACACGCTGCGAGTCATGGAGCTTCACCCCACCGACTGGTACTTGTTGGACATCGCCGTCGATGGCGTAGCCAACGGCTTTGGCCATGGCGTGATCCACATCTGGACCGAGGCGGGAGAGCTGTGCGCCATTGGGAGCCAGTCCTGCATTGTGCGCGAGCGCAAGGACGGCCGCCAACGGCGCGTAGCTGACTGACCGGCCCGCTCGAATGGGCCGCCGGTTAGTGTCCTGAGTCAGAAGAGCGGTGGACTATTCGGCTGAGAATGCGCTGTTCAGCCAGGCGCAGGTTCGAGAGCGCACTCCGGCGCGTGCGATGAGAACCCGCAACGCAGCTGAGCTGCGCATGCGAAGGTGAATACGCTGGCGAACTTCTGACTCGGGACACTAGATGGGGCTGCGGAAAAGCGTGGGTGTCCGGTTGCCCTTTGGCTGTTTGCCACGCTCATCTGAGATGTCGTAGTGCACGGCTAGTTCGGCCGTGGTGAACACCTGCCCAGACCGCTCGGCGCGTGAGGGGTCGGCGGCAAGAGCAGCGATGACGCGTCCGGTGTAGAGCGGCGTCTCGGCGTGCTCTTCGTCGAGTTTGATGGTGCCCTGGTCGATGGAGTCGACAATGAATTCGGTGAGAACCTGGCTTGGCCACAACCCCACAACGACGAGCCCGTCTTCTTTGCCTTCGACGGCGAAGTCTCGTGTCAGCCGGTCGGTGCCTGACTTCGCAATGCCATAGCTGGTGCTGAGGGCGTAGCGCTCGGAGCCGCTGGAGGAGATGTTTGCCATGAATCGTCGGCTGGTGTCGGTCTCCATCATGAGCTTCGCGGCGTGGACGCTGGCCACATAGGCAGCCCGCAACCCAATACCCACTTGGTCGTCCCAAACTTGGATGGGGTGCTCCCAGAACTTTCCGCCCCACACCGGGGGGTCGGGGATCTTGAACGCGTTGTTGACATGGATATCGAGCCGTCCGTGGTCGGCGCGGATGCGGTCATAGAGCGCTTCGATGGCGGCGTCGTCGCCAAAGTCGGTGGCGACCGGGACGCCGGTGCCACCTGCGTCGGTCACCATTTGGGCCGTGGTGTCGATGGTCAAGGGGCCATCGCCTGTGGAGCGCCCCGTGACGTACACGGTGGCGCCTGCCTCGCCGAGGCCGACGGCGATGCCGCGACCAATGCCGCGGCTTGAGCCGGTGACAACAGCTACGTCAGATGAGAGTTCGTTAGCCATAGTGCGCTACCCAACGCTTCGGAGGTCGACAACAAAGATCAGCGTTTCGTTTGGTCCAATGACGCCGCCAGCGCCTGCTGCGCCGTACCCGAGATCGGGCGGGATGGTGATTTGGCGTCGTCCACCAACCTTCATGCCAGCAACGCCTTGGTCCCAACCCGCAATGACTTGGCCTGCGCCGAGGCCAAAGGAGAACGTGTCGTTGCGGTTCCAGGACGCATCGAACTCCTGGCCTGTTGACCAGGAGGTGCCCGCGTAGTCGACGGTGACAACCATGCCTGGCGCAGCTTCGGTGCCGTCGCCAACCACGAGGTCATCGAGGACAAGTTCGGTTGGGGGGTCGGTGTCGGGAACCGTGATGATCGGTTTCTCATGAGTATCCATCGCCAGACCGTAGTGCGTCAGCCCTAGGCACCCCATGTCATCGAGCCCAGGGCCTTTGGCCTTCCGTGCCGAACGCGCTAAGGGCACCGGGATTGTTGTCGAAAAACATGCCATATCAGCGGAAGAGGGACTGAAACATGGGTATCGCACGAGCGGCCGCCGCAGTGGCCGGGGTCGGCATTGCCGTCTTTGCAGGAACGGGGGCTTTGGACGACAACACGGTCCGCGACGACTCGGGGTCCATCACCGCCGCCGGTGGCCTGGGCGCATTCGCGCTTCAGGTCGGCGACTGCATCAACCAGCCGGACGTCGATGCAGAGCTAATTGCCTCAGTGGAAGGTGTTCCTTGTGAGACGCCGCACGACTTTGAGGTCTTTGCCGAGTACCAGATGACCGAGTCGGCCTACCCGCCACAAGCGGTGATGGACCAGACCACATGGGATCGCTGTTTCACCTATTTCGAGGGGTATGTGGGCACTTCGTTCGGTCAATCGACCTTGGGCATCACCACGTACACGCCTTCGTCGGGAAGCTGGGCCGAAGGCGACCGCGAGGTCTCATGCCTGCTTTACGGCTACCAAGGCTCCAAGCTCACCGGCTCGGCCGAGGGGTCGCGACTCTAAGGCAATCACGCAAACAGGGTTGGGCGCTGCCGGAACGACTGCGCTCTCCTTTTCCTCGTCAATGGACAACCGAAACGAGAACGCGGCGCCCTGACCGGCATCTGCGCTTCAGAGAACACTCGCCTTGGTGTTGGGCGCGGCCCGGTTGTGCCGGTGGCCAATGGGCCGCGCCAAGGCGCAACAGCTGCGCTAGTTGCTGGTCTTTGCGGCGCGGCCAACAGCGCTGTTGAGCACGCGTCGCGCCAGCGTTGGGCACGTCTCGAGCATGCTTGAGAACTCTCGCCTGGTCATGACAGCAATGGTTGTGTCGGTTGCGGCAACCACGGTGGCCGAGCGTGGCTCGTTGAGCAGCACGGCGGTTTCGCCCACGATGGCTCCAGCCCCCAAGATGGCGATTTCTTGGCCATCGCGCTGGACCAGCAGTTGGCCGTCGAGAAGGAGGTGCGCTTCGTTTCCGAAGGCGCCCTGGGTCATGATGGTTTCGCCCGCAGGCACCGTGATTGGGGTGATGAGGCGTTCGAGGGTTTCGAGTTCAGCGGCCGGCAAGTCGGTGAACGCAGCAAACCTTGGATTTGGCTTAGTGGATCGGTCAAACATGGTTGGGGCTCCTTAGTGAAGGTGGTTCGGGACCCCCCGAGCAGGGCAAGACCTCACTGGTCGTTGCGCTGTTCTTTCGAACCGTTAAGTATAAGTGTCGCAGTGTTTGGGGTATTCCCGACGTTCTTTGCGTGTGTGCCATGTCACAGCGGCTGCGGCCACTTCGGCGGGTGGACGCAACGTCACATAATGTGGGGGTGTGACTAAAGAAGCATTACGCCTCGCGGCCGAGTTTGACCCGGTGACCCACCAGGACTGGCTCGACGCTGTCGACAAGGTTCTCAAGGGCAAAGACTTCGACCGCGTTCTGCGATCGAAGACCCCTGATGGCATCGTCATCGAGCCGCTGTACACCAAAGAAGACCAGCCCTGGGCGGTCGATGTGCCAGGAGATGGCGTGTCGTTGCGGGCATCGAACCCGGCTGGTCAGACCAGCGGTTGGGACGTGCGACAACGACATGTGATTGGAGATCCCGCTGCGGCTAACGCCGCTATCCTCCACGACCTCAATCGGGGCGTGACCAGCGTGGAACTCGTTGTCGACGCTGGGGCGACCGACGTGCTTGAGGGAGCCCTCAGCGACGTACTCCTGGACCTCGCCCCGGTGGCCCTGCTGGACTCTGGCGACGGGATCGATGCCGCAAAGGCACTGCTCGCTGTCGCCGAACGTTCTGGTGTTCCTGCCAGCGAAGCCTTGCTGGATCTGGGTTGTGACCCCATTGGTGCGCTGGCAAGCTCAGCGGCCATCGACATTGATGCCGCGTTAGCCCAAGTAGGTGAGTTGGGCGCAGCGTGTGCCGGCTCGCACCCACACGTGCGTGTGGTTCGCGCCAGCGGTGTCCGCTTCGCCGAAGCGGGGGCAACGCCTGCAACCGAACTAGCGGTCACGGTGGGTGCCGGTGTGGCTTACGCTCGCGCTTTGGTGGCGCAGGGCGTCTCGGAGGCCGACGCGTTCAACCAGGTGCTACTGAACGTTTCCGTGGGCACCGACCAGTTCGGTGACATTGCCAAACTGCGGGCGCTGAGGATCATGTGGCAGCGGGTGGCTGCAGCCAGCGGCGTGCCTGCCGCCGACACCAAGATCCAGGCCTCAATGGCTCGCAACGTGATGACTAAGCGAGACCCGTGGGTGAACATGTTGCGGGGAACGATTGGTTGTTTCGCTGCCGCTGTTGGTGGCGCCGACATTGTGTTGGTTCATCCGTTCGACGCGCTTGTTGGCCAGCCAGACGACCTTGGCCTGCGCATTGCTCGAAATACCCATTTGGCATTGATGGAGGAATCCAACCTGCATCGCGTGATCGACCCAGCCGGCGGTAGCTGGTACGTGGAAACGCTCACCAGCCAGCTTGGTGAACAAGCATGGTCGATATTCCAATCGTTCGAAGCCGAGGGCGGTGTAGTGGCTGCGATCCAGTCGGGCACGGTGCAAGGTCTTGTCGATGAGGCCCGGGCTGAGACTGCGAAGCATGTGGCCACGCGGACCCGGCCCATCACTGGCGTCAGCGAGTTTCCGAACCTTGCCGAGGAGCCCTTGCAGCGAAAGCCCCTCGCTGTTGCGGACGTTGGTTCTGGAGATGGTCTGCAACCATGGCGCCTCGCCGAGGACTACGAGGCATTGCGCGACGCCGCCGATGCCGCCAGCACCGCGCCCACAGTGTTCTTGGCCAACATGGGACCAGTCGCTGCGCACACCGCGAGAGCGGGTTGGGCGCAGAACTTCTTTGAGGCGGGCGGCATTGCTGCGGTAACCAATGAGGGGTTCACAACGCCAGCCGAAGCGGCACAGGCCTTTGCCCAGAGCGGAGCAGCGTTGGTAGTCATCTGCTCCTCAGATGCGCTCTACGACGAACTCGGCGAAGCCACAGCAGAAGCGCTCGCTCAGGCTGGAGCCAGCCGGATCTATTTGGCTGGTAACCCCGGCGACAGGGCCGGTGCGTACCAAGCGGCAGGTGTGCATGAGTTCATCCATGTCGGATGCAACGTTTTGGAGTCGCTGCAACGAGCACATCAGGTTCAAGGCATCGGCCCCACGGAGGTGGCGCAATGATCCCCAATTTCTCTGACATCGATCTCAACCCAGCGCAGGACTCGCCGGCGCGAGAAGCATGGTCTGAGGCCGTAGAGTCGCAAACCGGCAAGTCGGTCGACGCGCTTACTTGGGACACACCCGAAGGCATTGCGGTGCCTCCGCTGTACACCTCAGCTGACCGCGAGGGACTCGACTTCCTCGACACCCGACCTGGGATTGCTCCCTATCTCCGGGGCCCGTACGCCACCATGTACGTGAATCAGCCGTGGACGATCCGTCAGTACGCCGGGTTCTCGACGGCTGAGGAATCGAACGCGTTCTATCGTCGCAACCTTGCTGCTGGCCAAAAGGGTCTGTCGGTTGCCTTCGACTTGGCCACGCATCGTGGCTATGACTCCGATAACCCTCGCGTCGCTGGCGACGTTGGCATGGCTGGCGTGGCAATCGATTCGATTCTGGACATGCGCCAGCTTTTCGACGGGATCCCCCTTGGCGACATGACGGTCTCTATGACCATGAACGGGGCCGTGTTACCCATCATGGCGTTGTATGTGGTGGCCGCCGAAGAACAAGGCGTCAAACCCGAACAGCTTGGCGGCACGATTCAGAACGACATTCTCAAAGAGTTCATGGTGCGCAACACCTACATCTATCCGCCCAAGCCCAGCATGCGGATCATCTCGGACATCTTTGCGTTCACGTCGCAGAACATGCCCAAGTTCAACTCGATCTCTATCTCGGGCTACCACATGCAAGAGGCAGGGGCGACGGCGGACCTCGAGCTTGCCTACACGTTGGCTGACGGTATCGAGTATCTGCGGGCGGGGGTCGATGCTGGCCTCGACGTCGATGCGTTTGCGCCTCGTCTCAGTTTCTTTTGGGCCATTGGCATGAACTTCTTTATGGAGGTGGCCAAGATGCGGGCGGCCAGGCTGCTGTGGGCGAAGCTTGTAAAGGACTTTGGGCCAACAAACCCGAAGTCACTCAGCTTGCGTACCCACAGTCAGACCTCGGGCTGGAGCCTCACCGCTCAAGACGTCTACACCAACGTGGTGCGTACCTGCGTGGAGGCAATGGCGGCGACCCAGGGCCACACCCAATCGCTCCATACCAACAGCTTTGACGAAGCCCTCGCGCTACCCACCGACTTCAGCGCCCGCATTGCTCGCAACACCCAGTTGGTGCTGCAACAGGAGTCGGGTACGTGCGCAGTTGTTGACCCCTGGGGAGGCAGCTACTACGTGGAGCGGCTCACTCATGACTTGGCTCAGCGCGCATGGGCGCACATCACCGAGGTTGAGTCCACTGGCGGCATGGCAGCTGCCATTGACGCCGGTATCCCGAAGATGCGGATCGAAGAGGCTGCGGCTCGTACGCAAGCCCGGATCGACTCTGGTCGCCAACCGGTCATTGGGGTCAACAAGTACCGCCTCGACCACACCGAGGACATCGCGGTGCTCAAGGTTGAGAACGCCGAGGTCCGTGCGGCACAGATCGCCAAGCTCGATCAACTCAGGGCTGAACGCAACGGCGACGCGTGCGAAAGCGCTTTACGGGCGTTGACCGCTGCGGCCGACAGCGGCGACGGCAACTTGCTGGCATTGGCTGTAGATGCCGCACGTGCCAAGGCAACGGTTGGTGAGATCAGCGACGCCCTCGAGAAGGTGTACGGTCGCCACACAGCCGAAATTCGGACCATCTCGGGCGTATATCGGAGCGAAGTGGGCGAGAACAATACCAACGTCGACGAGGTTCGCGAAGCCGTCGATGGCTTTGCGAACGAACATGGTCGGCGGCCGCGTTTGTTGGTGGCCAAGATGGGCCAAGACGGACACGACCGGGGCCAAAAGGTCATCGCTACCGCGTTTGCCGATCTCGGCTTCGATGTCGACATTGGCCCGCTGTTCCAGACTCCGGGCGAGGCCGCCCGCCAGGCTGTCGAAGCCGACGTGCACGTGGTGGGGGTGTCGTCGCTTGCGGCCGGGCATCTCACCTTGGTGCCCGAGCTCCGAGAGGAGTTGGCGGCGCTTGGCCGTCAGGACATCCTCATCGTCGTGGGCGGCGTGATCCCGCCGCAGGACTTTGAGGCGCTGTACGAAGCTGGCGCAGCTGCCATTTACCCGCCAGGAACCGTCATTGCCGAGGCCGCCCTCGAACTGCTCGACAAACTGGGCAGTTAGAAGTCTCTGTGCCATCTGTAGATCTTGATGCCTATTGCGCTGGCGTTCTCAACGGCGAACGCCCCTGGATTGGCCGCGCCATAACGCTGGTTGAGAGCACTCGACCACAGGACCGACCTCTCGCGCAGCAAATGTTGCGAACGCTGCTGCCCCATGCAGGAAAGGCACATCGGGTGGGCATCACCGGCGTGCCTGGTGTGGGCAAGTCCACCTTTATCGACGAGCTGGGGACGCAGCTAACGGCGGCTGGTCGTCGCGTCGCCGTGTTGGCTGTCGACCCGTCGAGTTCGGTGTCGG
>JAUIIS010000468.1 GCA_030431575.1 Acidimicrobiia bacterium
AGAGCTCCTGGCTGAGGCACCCACTGCGATCGAGGCAGGATTCTTGCTCGTCCGTCGTGAGTACCCCACCGACATTGGCCCGGTAGACCTGATGTGCCGAGACGAAGCCGGCAAGGCCGTCGCCGTCGAAGTAAAACGTCGGGGTGAGATCGACGGCGTCGAGCAACTCACGCGGTACCTAGAGTTCTTGAACCGCGACCCAAACCTGCGGCCCGTTCGCGGCGTCTTTGTGGCGCAGGAGATCAAACCACAGGCCAAGGTGCTGGCCACCGACCGAGGTATTGCCTGTGTGGAAGTGGACTACGACGAGCTGCGCGGGATTGAGTCGAGCCAAACGCGGCTCTTCTAGCTCCACTTCCACTTCACCGCCAACGGACCCAAACTTGGGTAGTTGCCAACCCTTGGGCACCAGAGGTGGTTAGCCTGGTCTCTTCTTATGTCTGCTGTGACACCCCCTCGTTCAGCGCCCAAACGCGCCAAGCCTCCAGAGCCTGAGCCTGAAGGGCGTAGCTTGCCGAGCATTCCCAAGGCTGGGCTTGCGGCCCTGATCCCCGTTGGTCTCATCGCCCTCCTGCTCGTGGCGTGGGGAGTAGACAGCGCAATGAACAGCGGCAACGTCGGCCGCAACGTCAGCGTGGCCGGTGTTGACGTCAGTGGACTGAGCGAAGCAGAGCTAGAAAGCCAACTCCGCGAAGCGGCCGCTAGCTATGAAGACACCCTTGTCGTTATCCGAACAGACGACAGCGAAGTCAGAACAACCGCAGGTGTCGTTGGCCTTGAACTAGATCCGGCAGCTACCGCTGAAGAAGCCATGGCCGTGGGTCGAGGCGCTTGGCCTACTCGACCGTTCAGCTGGCTTGGCGGCATCTTTGGCAGCCGGACAGCAGAAGCGGCGGTGCGTCTCGGCGACGGCGACCCGGCCGAACTCGCTCGGCTGGTCAACGCTGGCCAACCTGAACCGGTTGAACCACTGGTTGTGGCCTCCAACGGCGAGATCACGGTCGTGCCGGGCGAGGCCGTCCAACGATTCGATCTCTCAACCGTGCGCGACGACGTCTTTGCTGCCGCTCGCAGCGGTGCCAGCCCTATTGAGGTCGAGGCCGCAGCGGTGGAGATTGCGCCTAACCGCAGCGACGCACAAGCCCAGGCATGGGCCGACCAGTTCAACGACCTCACCGCCGACGGCATCCGGGTCGGTGCTGGCAACGAGGTGGTGTCGATCACCCCAGACCAGCTGCGCAGCTGGGCCGTTGTCGACAACAGCGGCACCGAACCCACCCTGGCCTTCGACCCCGATCTCGCAATTCCAGACCTTGAGCGCGCCTTTGGAACCGTGACTTCCGGCGCGGAAGAACCCACCGTCATTGTCGAAGATGGCGAACTTGCCATCGAGGGATTCAGCGCAATGGCGTGCTGTGGCGCCGATGCTCCCGAACGGATCCTCGAGGGCTTGTATGCAGGTGACAGCACCGTGCGCCTCGAGCTCATCGATGTCAGCGGCCGCGAGCAAGAAGTACTGGCCGAGCTTGGCATTGTTGAACTTATTGGCGAAGCCACCACGCCGTACGACTGCTGCCAAAGTCGAGTAACCAACATCCAACTGTTCGCCGACTACATGACGGGCGTTGTGCTTCAGCCAGGTGAGTCCATCTCGCTCAACGAGCATGTGGGTCAGCGCACCACCGAGAAGGGCTTTGTCGAGTCTGGCGTCATCTATGCCGGACGCCTCCAGACCGATGTCGGCGGCGGGATCTCCCAGTTTGCCACCACCATTTTCCAGGCGATGTTCTACGGCGGGCTAGACATCGACTCGTACTTCCCCCACACCATCTGGTTCTCGCGCTACGCCGACTTCGAGGGTCGACGCGGCATCGAGTCCACCATTTCGTTCCCACAGCCCGACGTGGCCTTCACCAACAACACGCCCTACCCGGTGCTTATCTGGCCGAGCTACACCGATACGTCATTGACGGTCTCGCTGTACTCAACCAAGTACGTAGAGGCCGACGTAAAGAGCCAAGACATTTACGGCTCGGGCCAGTGCACCATCATCGACACCGAACGGATACGCACCTACCCCGACGGCACCGAAGAGATCGACAATTTCCGGGCTCGCTACCAGCCAGGCGACAACATCGGCTGCGACGGCAAGCCAACCGACCCCACCACCGTCACGCCCGAACCCGAGAAGAAAAAGAAGAAGAAAGACGCCGAGGCCGAAGACGACACCGACGCCGAGGAGACTCCCGCCGAAGACGACCCGGCCGAAGAAGCTCCCACCGAAGAAACACCTGTCG
>JAUIIS010000469.1 GCA_030431575.1 Acidimicrobiia bacterium
TGCGGGGGGCTCTATTGGCTCCGAGTTGTGTCGCCAACTCCAGCGCTTTGGGCCATCGCGTCTGGTGATGTTGGATCGCGACGAGTCGGCGCTGCATGCAGTGCAGCTCTCCATTGAGGGCCGGGCGATGTTGAATACCCGCAACGTTGTGGTGGCCGACATTCGCGACGAAGAACGTATCAACGAGGTCTTCGACGAGCATCAACCGCAGGTGGTGTTTCATACCGCAGCGTTGAAGCACTTGCCTTTGCTTGAGATGTACCCGTCTGAGGGCGTCAAGACCAACGTGGTGGGCACGCTCAACTTGTTGCACGCTGCCGAACGTGTGGGCACGGAGCGCTTTGTCAATATCTCAACCGACAAGGCGGCCGACCCCACCAGCGTGCTGGGTTCGACCAAGCGGACCGCCGAACGGCTGACGGCCATGGTGGCGCACCGTACCGAGGGCACCTACTTGAGTGTTCGTTTCGGGAACGTGTTGGGGAGCCGGGGTTCGGTTCTGGAAGCGTTCCGCTCTCAGGTACATGCCGGTGGCCCATTGACGGTGACACACCCCGACGTGACCCGCTACTTCATGCTGGTCGAAGAAGCTGTGCAACTGGTTATCCAAGCTGGCGCTATTGGCAGCGACGGCGAGGCCCTGGTCCTCGACATGGGCGAACCAGTGAAGATCGACGACGTGGCCCGCCGGATGGCGGCCCAAGCTGGAGGGCTTGAGGTGGTCTACACGGGCCTACGTCCTGGAGAGAAGATGCACGAAGTGCTCCTTGGCACTGAGGAGCTTGATCACCGCCCGGCGCATCCCTTGATAAGTCATGTGACTGTGCCACCATTAACGCCTGTCAACCCAGTTGCGTCGGAGTTGACCATCGGCTGAGCGCCGCCATCACCTATTTCGTCCTGTTGGCCTTCTTCGAGGTCAGACCCCGCTGGGACACTCGCAAACGTCATCTACGACGCTGCGTGAGAGGGGTCTGGCCCCGAAGAATGCTGGGAGGACCGCACCTTTACAACTTGCTCGCTATTGCTGACCTTCTCCAAGGTCAGATCCCGCTGGGACACTCGCAAACGTCATCTACGACGCTGCGTGAGAGGGGTCTGACCTTGAAGAAGGCCAGCACACACAACACCAGCTGACCTTCTCCAAGGTCAGATCCCGCTGGGACACTCGCAAACGTCATCTACGACGCTGCGTGAGAGGGGTCTGACCTTGAAGAAGATCAGCACACACGACACCAGCCGAGAGCAGGGCTGGTACAACGTTTAGGCGTCGTCGCTGGGGCGGTTCTGGTCGGCCTGGCTTGAACGCCAGCGGTCTTCGATGCGCAAGTCGATCTCGCCAGGGGCGTGAAAGGTTCCGTCGACCTCGTAAGAGCCGGATCCAGTTCCTTTGCTGGTATCGAAGAGGTCTTCGACGTCGAAGCTGAGGTGTGACTGTACGCTCGGGCTGAGTGAGCTTGTGGAGGGTGCCGCTGGCGCTTGCACCGCTTGTTCGCTCCGCGATGGCGCAGTAGGCGGGGTTGCCGTGCGATAGAGCTCGGCACCGGCTGGCTGGTTGTTACGTCGGTTCGCTTCGGCTTCTGCCAGGCGCTTTGCCTCAGCTGCGGCGTGGGCTGCGGCATCGGCTTTGGCACGGGCAACGGCGGCTTCGGCTTCCATTTGGCGGGCGATCTCTTGATCGGTGGGCGAAATCGGGGCGCCCGCTATCGGGGCGTCGGGCACCACCGGTTTGGACTTGCGTGATTTTGCTGCAGCTTTGGCGGCTTTGGCTTCGGCTTTGGCTGCTGCCTTGGCTTCGGCCTTGCTGGCCCTGCTTGGCTTGGCGCCGCGCTTTTGTTTGGTGGCTTCGCGACCCACGGCGAAGAGGGTTTCGCCTTTATCGAAGTAGTTGCCGTAGCGGTACTTCTCGTAATAGCCGGTACCTAGACCAGCACCAGCAGCGGTGAGCACCACGCCAGCAACAGGGACCCCCATGCGGTCGATGAGGAGTTCGCGTGCTTCGCGGGCTGCGTCGGCGGTGGTTTTGGCTTCTCGAGCCACCAGCACCACAAGATCGGTTTCGGGGAGGATGTCGATGGCGTCGTTGGTGGCCAGCACCGGTGCGGTGTCGAGGATGATGAGATCGGTCAGCTCGCGCGCCCGGCGAATGAGGGTGCGCTGGCGTTCGCTGACTTGTCCAGGAGTGTCGTTGTCGGTGCGTTCCACGTCGGCGATGAAGCGCAGGTTAGGCACGCCGGTTTCGGCCACGGTGCCCGGCTCGTAGTCGAGGCCGATGAGCTTGTGGGCACTGGG
>JAUIIS010000088.1 GCA_030431575.1 Acidimicrobiia bacterium
TGGCAAAGACCGAAGACAGCTACACGGGCCAGTTCTTGGGCCCCATTCTGGCCGAGGCCGGCCGTCTGTGACCCGTGGTTGAGCGTCCGCCAACGGGCACCATCCCCGAGACTCCTGGCTCCTACCAGTTCAAAGATGGCGACGGTCGCGTCATCTATGTGGGTAAGGCCAAGTCGCTCCGCAGCAGGCTAAGCAACTACTTCCAGAACCCGCGCAACCTGCCCACGCGTACCCGACAAATGGTCGAGAGCGCCGAGAGCGTCGAGTGGATCCAGGTGGCCAACGAGGTCGAGGCGCTGATGCTGGAGTACAGCCTCATTCAGCGTCACCAACCGCGTTTCAATGTTCGCTACCGCGACGACAAGAGTTACCCCTTTTTGGCGGTCACGCTTAATGACCAGTGGCCCAGAGCCATGGTCATTAGGGGTAAGCACAAGAAGGGCAACAGGTACTTCGGTCCTTTCGGGCACGCCTACGCCATCAGGGAAACACTCGACTTGTTGCAACGGACGTTCCCCATCAGGACCTGTTCCGAGGGCAAGTTCGACCGTCATGCCCGGCTGGGCAAACCGTGCCTGGACTTCCACATCGAAAAGTGTGCAGGGCCGTGTGTCGACGAGATCGACAAAGCCACCTACGACAACCTTGTCAGCGACCTCATTTTGTTTCTCGAGGGCGACACCGACGAGATTGTCTCCAAGCTCGAAGCGCAAATGCTTGCGGCTGCCGAGAACCAGGAGTTCGAGCTGGCGGCCCGACACCGTGATCGGCTTATTAGCGTCCGCAAAGCGGTAGAGAAGCAGCAGATGGTGGGAGCCCGCTCTGAGGACTTCGACATCATTGGCATGGAAGACGACGAGCTGGAAGCGGCCGTGCAGGTCTTCTATGTGCGCAAGGGCCGTGTCATGGGCCGTCGAGGTTTCATTGTCGACAAAGCCGAGGCGCTGACAACCGATGAGCTGGTGGCTCGTGTGCTTGAGCGCCTCTATTTTGCCGACAACCCTTTGGGTCATCCCAAGAAGGTGTTTGTCCCGCACCTGCCTTCCGACCAGGAACTCTACGAAGAGTGGCTTTCTGAACTGCGTGGTTCGGCGGTCACCATTGGTGTGCCCCAACGTGGCGAGAAGCGCAGCTTGGCCGAAACCGTCACGCAAAACGCGAAGGAAGCTTTTACCCGGCATCGCCTCAAGCGCACTGCCGACCACAACAGCCGATCCAAGGCGCTGAACGAGCTCCAGGAGTACCTGGGTCTGGCGGACGCCCCGCTGCGTATCGAGTGCTACGACATGAGTCACATTCAAGGCACCGACTACGTGGGCTCAATGGTGGTCATGGAAGACGCGTTGCCCAAGAAGAGCGAATATCGGCGATTCAAGATCAAGACCGTTGACGGCAACGACGACTTTGCGGCAATGGAAGAGGTGCTGACGCGGCGCTTCAGTAACTACTTGCGCGACAGAGAAAAGCCGGTCGACCAGCGGGGCAAGTTCTCGTATCCGCCTCAGCTCCTTGTGGTCGACGGCGGCAAGGGGCAGCTCGGGGTTGCCGTACGGGTGCTTGACGAGTTGGGTTTGACCAACGAGATCCCGGTGGCTTCGTTGGCCAAACAGTTCGAAGAAGTGTTCTTGCCGGGGCAGTCAGAGCCCATCAAGTTGCCGCGTCAGTCCGAGGCCCTCTACCTGCTCCAGCGGATTCGCGACGAGAGTCACCGGTTTGCCATCACGTTCCATCGGCAGCTGCGAGACAAGCGCATGACCACGTCGGTGCTCGATGGCATCAAGGGGCTGGGCCCCGAGCGCAAGAAGAAGCTCATCAAGGCTTTCGGTGGGGTGCGCGCCGTGCAACGCGCCAGCCTCGACGAGCTTATTGCCCTGCCGTGGCTGCCAGACAGTGTGGCCGAGGCCGTTTATCTCAAGCTTTCATCGCCCCGTCGATAACGAACTCGTGGCCGGTGCAGTAGGACGCGTCGTCTGAGGCCAAGAAGAGGACCAGCTTGGCAACCTCTTCGGGCTTGGCGGTGCGCCCCAGCGGAATGCGCTGCTCAATGAGTGGGAGCGCGTCGCCGAACTCTTCGAGCATGGCTGTCTCGATGATGCCGGGGTGCACCGAATTGACTCGAACGCCGTGCGGTCCAAGCTCCTGCGCTGCACTCTTGGACATGCCCCGGACCGCCCATTTGGTGGCTGAGTACGCATGCGCTAAGCCTGCGCCGCCCAGCCCGGCGATCGACGAGATGTTGACAATGCTGCCAGCTGCCTGGGCCTTCATTTGGGCGGCGACGGCTCGCATGCCCAAGAACACGGCGGTCTGGTTGATGGCGATCATTTGGTCCCACATCTTCAGCGACGTCTCTTCAAGCCCAACCGTGCGGAAGATTCCGGCGTTGTTGACTAGCACGTCAAGCCGGCCGTGGCGTTCCACGATGGTGTCGACAACCTCGGTCCAGCGGGCTTCGCTGGTGACATCTTGGTGAATGAATTCCACGCTGGCGCCGAGGCGTTCTGCGGTGGCCTCGCCTTCGTCGAGCACGTCGGTGATGACGACCTGCGCGCCGGCCTCGGCGAAGATCTCGGCTTCGGCCGCTCCTTGGCCACGGGCGCCGCCGGTAATGAGGGCCACTTTGTCGTCGAGCCGGTTCATTGAGTCATCCTTCTTGTTGGTCTGGGTTGTTCCGGCAAGCCAAAGGCGGGGGCACGGAACCGTTTTCTCCAAGCGATACTGCCATGATGGAAGACGATCTGTGGGAAGAACACTCTGACTGGTGGCAGGACGGCTTCACCGACGGGGCAGACCCCGAGTACGAAGAGCAGATTCTGCCGCTCGCAGTGTCGTTGTTGGCGGGGCGCAACGACGTGCTCGACGTTGGTACTGGCGAAGGACAAATCGCCCGGCTGCTTCGGGCAAACGGGGCTGCCAAGGTGATCGGGATCGACCCCACACACAACCAGACGGTGGTGGCGGCTGAGCGTGGGGGAGGGGTTGCCTACGCTCGCGCTGGAGCGGCGGAGCTTCCCTTTGCGTCTGGTTCGTTCGACGCGGTGATTGCTTGCCTGGTCTTTGAGCACATCGACGGGATCGACGATGCCGTTGCTGAAGTTGCACGGGTGCTTGAGCCCGGCGGACGGTTTGTGTTCATGCTCAACCATCCGCTTCTACAGACGCCGGGCAGTGGGTGGATTGACGACCACATGATCGATCCGCCTGAGCAGTATTGGCGTATTGGGCCGTACTTGGTCGAGAGCACGCAGGTCGAAGAGGTCCAGAAAGGTGTTTTCATCCCGTTCATTCACCGCCCGCTGAGCCGGTACCTCAACGCGATGGTCGATGCGGGCCTGACGTTCGAGCGCATGATTGAGCCGGCACCCCCTGCGGGCTTCTTGGCCAAGGCGCCCGAGTACTTCGATGCAGCCACGATTCCGCGCCTATTGGTACTCGTGGCAACGCGATAGAGGTGTACGTTACTGAGCAAAGGTCACAGCCACGGAATGGGATGGCCCGAGCTGGGGCACTTAGCAAGGAGCACAGGCAAACCATGTGTAGCTACAGGGACCACAGTAGATAGCCATGGCAGAGTTCATTCTCATCACCGGCATGTCGGGCGCGGGGCGGTCCGAAGCCGCTAAGCACCTCGACGACCTCGGCTGGTTTGTCATCGACAACCTGCCCCCCACACTGATGCCCAAGGTGTCAGAGCTGGCCGTGGGCCCTGGCGCCAGTGTCGACAAAGTGGCGTTCGTCATTGGCACGGGCCGCTACCGCGACGAGACCGCTGCCGCCATCGAAGAGCTGCGCTCCGATGTCGAGTCACGCGTGCGCGTTCTGTTCCTTCAGGCCAGGACGCCAGTGCTGGTTCGTCGCTACGACGCCACCCGGCGTAGGCACCCTTTCATGGACGGCGGCAGTCTGGCAGGAGCTATCGAGGCCGAGCGCGAGGCGCTCGAGCCCATCAAGGCCGAAGCCGATGTCGTGCTCGACACGTCGGACCTCAACGTGCATCAACTCCGCGATCGCATTGTCGAGCTGTTTGGGGGCGAGGAAGCTGAGCGCCGGATGCAGACCAGGTTGGTGTCCTTTGGCTTCAAATATGGTCTGCCGCTTGATGTCGACTTGGTGATTGACTGCCGCTTCCTGCCAAACCCGCACTGGGTCGAGGAGCTTCGTCCCCAGACCGGCCTTGACGAACCCGTGCGGGACTATGTGCTTGACCAAGACCTCACCCGGGGCTTTCTGGAACACCTAGAGGCCATGCTGGAGCTGCTGACTCCGGCCTATGCCAAAGAAGGCAAGGCTTACCTGACGGTGGCGTTCGGGTGTACAGGAGGGCGGCACCGCTCTGTGGCTATCACCGAACGCGTGGCCACGTTTTTGGATGGATTGGGTTACAAGCCGTCGATCACCCACCGCGACATGCAGCGATAGCGCGCTGGCGAGTAGTCCTTCCAACGCTTGGATGCACCTGAGTCCACCATCGCGCCACCAGCTTCGGTAGCATCGTCGCTGGGATCGAAGCGATCCGGCATGAGCGCCCGAGTTGGCCCGTGCCAAACCTCCAGGAGGCTTCCTCTATGACCATCCGCGTAGGCATCAACGGCTTTGGCCGCATCGGCCGCAACTTCTTCCGAGCTGCAAAGCTCAGCGGCGCCGATATCGACTTCGTGGCGGTGAACGACCTCGGTTCCCTCGAGACCATGGCCCACCTCCTGAAGAACGATTCGGTGCACGGCCGTTTCGGCGGCACAATCAAGGCTGTCCGTGGCGGCATCAACGTCGACGGCGACGTGCTTCAGGTGCTCTCCGAGCGCAACCCTGCCGACCTGCCATGGGGCGACCTTGGCGTCGACGTCGTGATCGAGTCAACTGGCATCTTTACTTCCAAAGAGACCGCTGGCGCCCACATCGAGGCCGGCGCCCGCAAAGTCATCATCTCGGCACCCGCAAGCTGCGACGCCACCTTTGTGGTTGGCGTCAACGACGACGACTACGATCCCGCGAAGCATCACGTCATCTCCAACGCCTCGTGCACCACCAACTGCTTTGTGCCAATGATCAAAGTGCTTGACGATGCCTTTGGCGTCGAAGAGGGTTTGATGACCACGGTGCATGCCTACACGGGCGACCAAGCGTTGGTCGACGGCCCACACAGCGACCTGCGTCGTGCCCGCGCTGCTGCGGTCAACATTGTGCCCACCTCAACTGGTGCGGCGCGAGCAACCGGGCTGGTGCTGAAGAAGATGGCAGGCAAGCTCGACGGCATTGCCATGCGTGTGCCCATTCCCGACGGCTCAATGACTGACTTCACCGGCAACCTCAAGAAGGAAGCCTCTGCCGAAGAGATCAACGCTGCGTTCAAAGCAGCTGCCCGTTCTGGCCCGCTTCGTAACGTGCTCGACTACAGCGAAGAACCTCTGGTCAGCTCCGACATTGTTGGCTCCGCTGCAAGTTGCACGTTTGACTCTGGGCTCACCATGACGCAGGGCAAGATGGCCAAGATCTGTGGCTGGTACGACAACGAGTGGGGCTACTCGAACCGCTTGATCGATCTTGCTGCCATTGTTGGCACCCGCAAGACCAAGAAGGCCAAGAAGAAGCCCGCCAAGCGTGCCGCAAAGAAGAAGTAACAACCCATGACCATCCCTCAACTCGAAGACCTCGGCGATGTGCGAGGTCGTCGAGTTTTGGTGCGCGCCGACTTCAACGTGCCGCTCCAAGACGGCGAAATCACCGACGAGCTCCGCATCAAGGCAGCCTTGCCTACGTTGCGCTACCTCGTCGATGCTGGAGCCGAAGTAACCGCGTGCAGCCATCTGGGGCGCCCAAAGGGTGCTCCGGATCCTGCGTTCTCGATGGACCCGGTACGCAAGCGGCTGGCTGAGCTGGCCCCTGGCGTGAAGTTGCTAGAGAACCTGCGGTTCAACCCAGGCGAGACGGCCAACGACCCAGCGTTTGTGGCTCAGCTCATAGCAGGGCAAGACGCGTACGTGAACGACGCGTTTGGGGCGTCGCATCGCGCGCACGCTTCTATTGTTGGCCCGCCGCAGCACTTGCCTTCGGCCGCTGGCCGGCTCCTGGGCCGCGAGGTCGAGGTCCTTGGCGGGTTGCGCGAATCGCCAAAGCGTCCGTTTATTGCGGTCTTGGGTGGGGCAAAGGTGAGCGACAAGCTTGGAGTCATCGATTCGCTGTTGGGCATCGTCGATGGGCTTATCATCGGCGGCGGCATGGCCTTCACGTTCCTGAAGGCTCAGGGAAACCAGATTGGGTCGTCGCTCCTTGAGGAAAGCCAGCTCGACTACTGCAAGTCTTTGCTTGATAGCGGAGCAGCCATCTACCTGCCCCACGACCTGACCGCGCTGGGTCCGGGCGGCAAGATCGGCGACCCTGCTGCTGGCGGCGAGGTGCGTCAAGCCGGCGTCAACCTCCCCGAGGGCTGGATGGGCCTCGATATTGGGCCGGGAACTGCGGCAGCGTTTGGCGACCTCATTTCCGATGCCCGGACTGTGTTGTGGAATGGGCCAATGGGAGTCTTCGAGGACCCGAGGTTTGAGGCTGGCACCCGTCATATCGCCCACTGCATGGCTGAGACCCGGGCTTTCACCGTGGTCGGCGGCGGCGATAGCGCCGCTGCAGTCAAACAGTTCGGCCTCGATGGCGACATGGATCATGTATCGACCGGCGGGGGCGCAAGCCTTGAGCTGCTTGAGCGGGGCGACCTGCCGGGCCTCGAGGCACTGCGGAACGCGGTGAACGCCAAGCCGTAGCGGTGGGTTACCCGCGGGCAGCGGGTTAGCTGTAGCGACGTGCGGTTCGATCGCGGTTTGGGCAGTTGGGCCACGTAACGACAACGTTGTTGTTGCTTGGGCTGGTAGACAAGTTGGAAGTAACGAGGAGAACGATCAATGGCAGAGCAAGGCCGTAAGCCCCTCATCAGTGGCAACTGGAAGATGCACCTCAACCACTTTGAGGCCATTCAGTTGGTTCAGACGTTGTCCTACGAGGTGGATAAGGATGACTACGAGGCTGTCGATGTCTCGGTTCACCCTCCATTCACGGACATCCGGTCGATCCAGACCATTCTTGATGCGGACCGGCTGCCGATCCTGTTGGGTGCTCAGCACTGCCACTTCGAGTCCAAAGGCGCCTTTACCGGCGAGGTTGCGCCCGAGATGCTGGCCAAGCTCAACGTAAAGCTTGTCATCGTGGGTCATTCTGAGCGCCGCGAGATCTTTGGTGAGACCGACGAGATGGTCAACGCAAAGGTGAAGGCCATCCTCAAACAAGACATGACACCTATCTTGTGTTGCGGCGAGACGCTCGACGAACGCGAGGCTGGTCAGGCCGAGTCCAAGGTGGAGACGCAGATCCTTGCCGGTTTGCATGGTGTAGGCAAGGAGGCCATAGCGGGCCTCGTTATTGCGTATGAACCGATCTGGGCTATTGGCACTGGTGTGACGGCTACACCTGAGGACGCACAGACAATGTGTGCCCACGTTCGTTCGGTTGTGCGCGCCAAAGCCGGCGATGAAGCCGCTGATGCTGTTCGCATCCAGTATGGGGGTTCGGTCAAGCCCGGTAACGCGGCCGAGCTGATGGGCCAGGCCGATATCGACGGCGCCCTTGTGGGTGGCGCATCACTAGAAGCACCCGGCTTCGCCCGTATCGTCAAATACCGCCTTAGCTAGCCCCCACAGCAGTCTCGGCGAGGGTAAGGGGTTCACGTACCCCTTGTGCTTGCGCGCGCACTGACACCGCAGGCAAGGGCGCGTAGCGGGGTTGTGGGTCGCGAGACCTAAGGCATGAGCAGAATGGCCCGGATCCAGTCATTTTTGCCTGGCGGACCTTTTCGTGCGCCGTTGAGAACCGAAAGACGGTTGACGGCACGACATGGAAAGGCTGGTTGTGCTTGATGACTGTCCTCGCATCCCCCACGATCAGGGCTACTCCCACCCGATTCCCCATTGTGCCGCCCCTAGTTGCTCTTACAGCGGTGGGGTGGCTGTCCTTGGCAGCGTCGCCGTGGCTTATCCAGTGGCCGTTGTTGCTCATTGCGCTCAACCCGAGAATGCTGTTTCTCCTCTTGGTGGCGCCGAAGCTGGGGTTGTTCGAGTTTACGTTGGTTGCCAGTGCCCGCTTGTGCTTGGCAGATCCGTTCTCGTACATGCTGGGCGTGCGCTATGGCGGCAAGGTCAGGGATCGCATGGAGCGCAGCCGGCTACGTCGGTGGTTGATGAAGATCATGCCCATGGAACGACGGGCCTGCGGGGTGGCTATCTGGCTGCGCCCCAGTCAGAGCGTCTTGGTTTGGGCCGGGTCGCTGCGGATGAGCGCCAAGTATGTGGCTATCTCCGACATTGCTACGACGTTGATCTACGTGATCATGATTCACCAGGGGATGAGCCTGTTCTAGACGCTAGGGAAGACGGGCCCCGTTGGTATCGCCAAGGCGTAGCACTGCTGTCAACGCGTTAGCTCGCACGGTGTGGAGCGCCTGCTCGGTGTCAAGGTGGGTGGCCTCGGGCCAAGGTTCGGTTGTCTCAGTGAAGAAGTCGACGACCTCGGTGGTGGCATCTGAGACGGTCCATGGGGATGCCATCCGGCGAACGATGCGCTCCTTGGCTATTGCCTCGTCCAGTTGGCATTGCAGTTCGATGATTTGGGCCCCGCACGCTTCAGCCATCTCGCGGGCCATCTCGCGGTGCTGGCTTTGGCGCCAGGACGCGTCGAGCACCACGGATTCGCCCCGCTGCAGCAGAACCGAGGCCTGGTCACACAGCGTTGTGTAGGTCTCGGTGGTGACTTCGGGCTTGTAGATCCCCTGGTCGGGCTTTGCAAAGGCATGCGTCTCTCGGTCGACGCCGGAGAGCTCTTTGCGGAGTTCGTCGCTGCCGAGCATGGACCAGGCCATGGTGTCGGCAATTATCGTGGCGACGGTGCTCTTGCCAGTGCCGGGTCCGCCGCCTACGAGGACAACGCGTGGGCGGGCTCGACGAAGGTGGTCGATGCACTGCGCGAGGAACGCGTTGGCTTCGGCTTGGGCTTGTTGTTCTTCGTCGGCTGGCAGGTCTTGGCGGACTCGAAGCAGCGTGACCTTTGCACGTACGAGCGCCCGGTACGCCACATAGAAGTGCGCCAGTGATGCGGGGTGGTGCTCGTTGGTGAACTCTTGATACCAGCGCAGCAGGCGTTGCGCTGGGCGGGGCCCGCTGAGACGCTCGATGTCCATGACGAGGAAGGCAATGTCGGCGAGGACGTCACCTTTGCGTAACGATGCGTCGAATGCCAGGCAGTCGAGGATGCGCGGTCCATCGTCGAGGCAGAAGATGTCGGCGGCCAGGAGGTCGCCGTGCCCATCGCGGCACAGCCCCGCTGCTGCGCGCTCGGTAAAGAGGGGTTCGCGGTGATCAAGAAAGGCCAGGGCCTCTTGCCGGATGCGACCAAGGATCTCTGCGTCGACATCTCCAGCCATCTCGTCGAGGTTGTTGATCCACCGTTGGCGTTCCGCCTCTGGTGCAGCAATGGCGGCTGCTTCGTCGTCGGGTCCGAGTTGTTCGTGGAATGCGGCTACGGCCCGCGCCACCGCCTTGAGTTGCTTGTCGAGATCTGGGCTGGGCGGGCCGTCGGCGCCAGCGAGGAGGCTAAGGGTGCGTTCCGCTGGCATACGTTTCATGACCAGTACGTGGTCGATGGTCGTGCCTGCTACCGCAACAGGGGCGACGCCGATGTAGACGTCTGGGGCGAGTCGACTGTTGAGCTCGTGCTCCTGGCGAAGCGCCTCTGCTCGTTGCTCGATAGTTGAGTGATCGAGGAACGCTGTCTTGAGGGGTTTCAGCTGTTTATAGACGTGTTCGCCTGCAAAGAAGACCGCTGAGATGTGCGTTTCGGCGTGGTCCGCCCAAGGTTGGGGTTGGGATTGGGGGTGAGATGTCATTGGTTAGGTTCGCAGTCTCAGGGGGCGGTGGATCAGAATGGGGCAAGGAGAGCGGTGGACGATGTCCATCGCCACCGAACCAAGGAGGACACGAGCTAGGCCGGTTCGACCGTGTGTGGTTATCGCAACCAGTGAAGCGCCGATCCGGCTGGCTTCGCCAGCGATCGCTTCGGCGGGGCTTGTGGCTTCGATGACGCTGCTGGTTGGGGTGTGGGGGTGTGGCCCGTCTGCGAGGAGGTCTCGCAGCGATCCGGCAGCTTCGGCGTTTGCGGCTCGGGCGCTTTCGTAGGCGAAGTCCGGGGTGCTGACGGTCACAACGTGTGGTGCCATGTCGTAGGCCGTGCTCCACGCTGCTGCGAGCGGGATGATCTCGGTGGCTGCCGCAGACCCGTCGGTGGCCACGAGCAGGGGACCATCGAGGTTGTAGTCGGGTGTGGCTGCTTTGGGGCCAACCAACACGAAGGGGCCAGTGCGGGCGCGAATGATGGCTTCGGCGACGCTGCCTATGACTTGGCCAAGATGGCTGCGCCCGGTGGTGGCCATGCAGAGCAGCGTGGTGGGCTCGGCGTCAAGGGCGTTGAGGAGCTGCACAGCGGGGGGTCTGGTGGAGACCACGAGGTTGATGTTTGGTTCGTCGATGCCAGCTTCGGCGGCTTGGATTTGTGCGTTCTTTGTCATGGATGGGACAAAGGCTGGTGACACAACTGCGGTGATTTTTACGGTTGCGTCGTATCTGGCGGCAAGGACGGCTGCCGGTTTGAGTGCGCGGGCTGCGGCATCGGAACCGTCGAGTGGGACCACCAGTTTGTCGTACATAGCTCACAGCGTCGTGCAGCAAAGGGCGATCGCCCAGGGACTTTGGACCCTTGGACTTGGGGGTTGGGTAGACCAGTATGAAAGCAGCGGCCGCGCCAGTAGCTGCTGTAGCCAACCAGGAGGAACCATGCTTGAAGGTCAACGGATTGTTGTGGGTGTCGACGGGTCTGCGGGTTCGATCGCGGCCATGACGTGGGCGGCTGACACTGCTGCGCGTGTTGGTGCCACCATCGTTCCTGTTGTGGCCTGGGAGTATCCAACGCTTGCGCTGCTTCCGTTCCCCGCTGGCATGCCGGTGCCGCCGGTCGATGCCATGCAGGCCGACAGCGAGGTGCGCGCCGAGGTCTTGGTGGAGGCAGCTTTGGCCAGCGCCCCTGCTGTAGAGGTGGCTGATCCGATTGTTCGCCAAGGTTCGCCGGGCAAGGTGTTGTGTGATGTGACAGATCCTGCGGATCTCCTCGTGGTTGGCTCACGAGGATTGGGATCGGTCAAAGGGGTGCTGTTGGGCTCGGTGAGTGCTCACTGCGCCACCGCAGCGCCTTGCCCGGTTGCTGTCATTCCCGTTGCAGACGAGGGTGACGAGCCAATTGCGCACGTGGCAAACGGGGTGATCCTGGTGGGTGTTGACGGGTCGCCGTCGTCTGACGATGCGGTTCGATGGGCCGACGCGTGGGCGCCCGAGGATGCAACGTTGACGCTCATTCACGTATGGAACGTTCCGGTGACCAGCGCAGCTTCGGCGTTCTCAATCGATGCTGAGGCATTGGAAGACGCTGCCAAGCATTTGCTGGACAACGCAGCTTGTTTGGTGGAGCATCACAAGGTGGACACCTTGCGTGTGCGTGGCGACGCCCGCACAGAGCTAGCGATGCGAGGGCGAGAGGCCGAGATGGTTGTCATCGGGGCCAGGGGCCACTCGCGTTTCGAGCGGTTCTTGATGGGTTCGGTTGCCGACCACACCGTCCATCACCTGGTGGCGCCGACGGTAATCGTCAATGGCAGCTCTGACTAGGGGTTCCCAAAGACTGAAGCGCCCTGGCCTGGCTGGCCTAGGTGAAACGTTGCTTGTCGCGCTCGACGAGCCGAGCAGCCAGAGCGGCTGCCTCAGTGCGTCGAGCCATACCGAGCTTGGCCAGCATGTTTGTGACGTAGTTCTTGACGGTCTTTTCGGCCAGGAATAGTTCATCAGCGATGGCCCGATTAGTGGCCCCGTTGCCAATCAGGTCAAAGATGCGGCGTTCCTGGGGCGACAGTGTTTCGAGTAGGCCCTCGTCACCGGCGGAGATGCGCTGGCGGGCGAGGCGCACCATGGCATCATCGAGCAGCTGTGCCCCTGAGGCCACCTTTCGGATGGAGTCGACGATGTCGGTGCTGGTGACTTCTTTGAGCAAGTAGGCGCGTGCGCCAGCGTCTGCCGCGGCCACGATGGCGTGGTCGTCGGCGAAAGACGTGAGCATGGCAACGGCGAGGTCTGGGCTTTGGGCCCGCAGGCTTGCGCAAAGATCGACCCCGGAGCCGTCTGGAAGCCGAACGTCGAGGATGGCGACCTCGGGCTTAGCTTGTCGGGCCACGGTGATGGCTTCGGCACAG
>JAUIIS010000089.1 GCA_030431575.1 Acidimicrobiia bacterium
GCGGCGCGGCGCACTCGATGACGTCTAGGTGCCCACGGTGGATGGGATCGAAGGATCCTGGGTAGATGGCACGTGTCATGCGGTGTCGACCTCCTCTAGCGCGGCTGAGTTGACCGCTGCCCCCTCAAGCCGCTCGGCGATCACCACCACGCTACCCGCATACTGCTTCTCCTTGAGAATCCGCCATCCCGGACCTGGGTCCACTGGCCTGTCGGATTCGATCACGACCGCTGCGGCGCGCACCTGGTCGAGGAGGTCGACCCATTGGTCGAACTCGTAAGGCGGGTCCAACAACGCAACATCGACAGCGTCGAGCCTATCGAGGAGCCGCATGGCATCGCCGAGGCGCACGGTGGCCTGAGCGTCGAACCCAAGCTGCTCGAGGTTTTGTTGCACGATGGCCACCGAGCGTCGGTCGTTGTCTACAAAGGTGCAGCTCGCCGCGCCACGCGACAACGCCTCAAGGCCCAACGCCCCCGATCCGGCGAAGAGGTCGAGAAACGACTGGTCTTCGACCAGGTCATAGCTGAACAGCGAGTTGAACACTGCTTCGCGGACGCGGTCTTTGGTGGGCCGCACATCGTCGTTCTCGGGGGTGACAAGGTGTCTGCCACCGGCACTTCCAGCCACAATTCGCATCCAGCAAAGGTATCTGGAGCGGGACCGCTAGTGTTCCCAAGCTATGGAACCCCATGAGCCTGATGGCCTTCGCCTCCCCGAACACATCGTGTGCGTGGACTGCGGTGGACGCTGCCACCTCGGCAGCTATCCACCCCATGAAGGTTGGCAACCTGGCGACGTCGCCTTCTACCGCTGCGAAGATTGCCTCGACCGGTGGGACATTGTCATTGGCGACGACGGCGTCTAAGTGTCATTGGCGACGACGGCGTCTACGTGTCATTGGCGACGACGGCGTCTACGTGTCATTGGCGACGACGGCGTCTAAGTGTCATTGGCGACGACGACGCCGGAGCCCGGTACCTACCTGGGATCTCGGCGCATGAAGGTCATGAGCGCAGAGTCGTCGGGGGTGAGCAGTTCGCCCACGCTCACAAATCCGTGACGGAAGTAGAACGGCACATTCCGCGGATTTGAGCTTTCCAGGTAAGCGGGAAGTCCTTCGGTGTCGCAGCGGTCGAGCATGGGTTGCAACAACTTGTGCCCGCCTCCTTGGCCTTGAGCCTCAAGCCGAGTACCAATAGCCGACAGGTACCAATGCGGCTCCTCGGGGTGCGCCTCCACCACCTGGCCAAAGTAGGCCAACACTTCGCCTAGCCGGTCCCCCACCATCTGCCCAACAAGGGTGACAAAGGCATTATCTTGTTCTGGCTGGGCATCGACACCCTCGACACTTTGGCCGTCGCTCTTGGGCGTTTCGGGGGCCTCGGTGCGAAATTTTGGGGGCTGCCAATAGGCCGCCGTCATGTTGTCGGGTGCCAACAACATCAGCGAACCCTCGGGTCGCGCCCCAAGCATGAACCGCCACCAGGTCTGGAGGTGGTCGACCCGAGTGATTGGATCTGCAAATACCCATTGCATCACGGGGTCATCGGCAAAGGCTTCGGTCAAGATGTCGGCCATTGCGGTGACATCGTCGGTCGTTGGAGATGGGGTCACGACCGAAGAAGATACTCGGCTTCATCGTCGTCGAGGAGAAGATCTATCTCCGCGGCGAGTTGAGGAAATTCCTTGAGTCCAGGTGATTGATCCACGAGTTCGAACGCCACGGCACGCGCCTTTTCGACCCACTCCCTATCCCGACGCAACGACGCCAGCTTCAGGTCATTTCGCCCTTTCTGTCGATCGCTCATGATGGTGCCTTCGCCCCGGAGGTCGAGGTCGATCTCAGCCAACTCGAAGCCGTCGGTGGTCCCCACCAGTGCTTTGAGGCGTTCCTCGCCATCAGGGGTGGCCCCAACGCCCACGAGGTAGCAATACGACACGGCCGCGCCACGACCCACACGGCCGCGCAACTGATGCAGCTGCGCTATGCCGAAACGGTCGGCGTCCAGAATTGCCATGACCGTCGCGTTAGGGACATCGACACCCACCTCGATAACCGTGGTGGCAATCAGCACGTCTAGCTCACCCAGCCGAAACGCGGTCATGACTGCCTCCTTCTCCAATGGGTTGAGCCGTCCGTGAAGCAGCCCAAGGCGTTGCTCGGCTAGCTCGGTTGCCCGCAGACGGTCGAAGGTCTCTTCGGCTGAGGCCGCCTCGAGCTTGTCGGATTCCTCGATCAACGGGCACACCACATACGCCTGATGACCAGCGGCCACCTCGGCTCTGACGCGTGCCCAGACGTCAACACCTTCGGTATCGGGTTGATCTTCGTCTTGCACCCAGTGGGTGGTGATAGGCGTGCGCCCAGGAGGCAACTCGTCAAGGACCGACACATCGAGATCGCCGTAGACCGTCATGGCCGCCGTGCGGGGTATGGGCGTGGCGGTCATGACCAAGACGTCCGGGATGGCCTGGCCAGCGCCTTTGTCTCGAAGTGCGGCACGCTGGTCCACGCCGAATCGGTGCTGTTCGTCGATGACCACCATGCCCAAGCTCTTGAACGCAATGCCCTCTTGAATGAGCGCATGGGTGCCAATGGCAATATCAATGCCGCCGGACTCAAGCTCGGCCACAACCCGTCGACGGTCGGCCGCTTTTGTCTTGTTGGTCAGCAGCGCAACCCGGAGTTCGCGCTCGCCCAATAGCGTTGTGGAATCGGGAACCGTGAAGGACGACAGCAGCGCAGAGATGCCCAGGTAGTGCTGCTCAGCCAAGACCTCGGTGGGGGCCATCAGCGCCCCCTGGTGGCCCCCCTCGACTGCGGTGAGCAGTGACGCAACAGCCACCAGCGTCTTACCTGAACCCACATCTCCTTGGAGGAGCCGATGCATTGGAGCACGCGCCGCCAAGTCTTCCTCGATGTCGCGAATGGCAAGCTGCTGGGCCGAGGTAAGCGCAAAAGGCAACTGCTCAAGCAAGGCGTCGCGTAACAACCGGCTAGGCACATGCTGCACACCTTGGGTGGAGGCTTCGATGGCGCGTTTGCGCAGCACCAGGAGCAACTGAATGCGCAGCAGCTCGTCGAATACCAGGCGCCGCCGAGCCATGGCCACCTGTGCCATATCTTCGGGCGTGTGAATTCCCGCAAAGGCCGAAGACCGGTCAATAAGGGCGAACCGGTCCCGCACTGCCTGGGGCAATGGTTCAGCGAAGCCACGAGGCGCCGCCTTGGCTAAGGCGTCAGCCACCCAGGCGGCCATCTCCCTCGAGTGAAGGCCTGCCTTTTCTGACTGCGGATAGACGGGCACAATGCGACCTGTCTGATCGCCCACGAGGTCAACCAACGGATTCGTCATCTGCCTCGAGCCGTTATAGAGATCCATCTTCCCAAAGACGATGGCCTCCATTCCTGGCTGAAGTTGACGTTCGCGCCATGGCTGGTTGAAGAAGGTGAGGCCCATGCGACCTGTGCCGTCGCTGACCGTGACGGTGACCATGGTGCGTCGATTGCGGGTCCGGCGACTACTGACCCGAACCACTTCGGCCAGCACCATGCCCTCCTCACCCGGTTCGAGGCTGCCAATGCTGGCCTCTTTGGTGCGGTCTATGTAACGCCGCGGGTAGTGCGTCAACAGGTCGAGGACCGACGTGATCTCGGCGCTGGCCAGCCCCGCCGCCTTCTTCTCGCCCACGCCTTTGAGGCGCGTCACTGGCAGCACGTCTAGATCGGCGAGGGTCAGCGGAGGCTCGGTCGGCGCCATATCAAGAGGTTTATCGCACGGCGATGACGTTCTGGTGGTTGCCAGCCTCGTTTCCGTCGCCAGGCCTCTGTTGGCTGGGAATCAGTAATTCGTTCGGCACTGTCGCACGCACCATCTACGTTCGTGACATGCCAGTTACGGTCCGACGCATCACCGCTCACGATTCGCTCCAACTCCGCGAGATACGGTTGGCCGCACTAGCCGATGCCCCCGACGCGTTCGCCGGAACCCACGCCGAGGAATCCAAGCGGCCCTACTCGTCGTGGTCTGAACGGGCTCGCACCAATGCTTCGGGTGTCACGAGCGCCACGTTCTTTGCCGTCGACGACCGCGAAGTCGTTGGACTGGTTGGGGCGTTCCGGCCAGATGTCGCCACAAACTCGGTCCAGCTTGTCTCGCTGTGGGTTGCGCCCGTAGCCCGCGGCAGAAACGTCGGACGAGCGCTGGTGCTGGCGGTGGTTGCGTGGGCAAACGAGATCCAGGTGGACACCGTGACACTGTGGGTCACCTGCGGTAACACGCCTGCCGAAGCGCTCTATACATCCTTGGGGTTCGCCACCGACAACGCCATCAAACCCTTGCCGTCAGACCCCTGCAAAGACGAGCAGTCAATGACGCTGTTCCTGGAATCGTCTACGGCAGTGCACTGACTTTGGGGGCCAGAGTGGCCATACTCAACAGGTGCCCGGAACTGACACGCCGTATGCGGACCCGCCGCGATTGCCCCGCCAGCGACCTCAACGCGATCGCGGGGACGGGGTCCCTGAGATCTCGGATGGCCTTGCCTACCTAGACCTCAACGCAACATTAGACCTCACTGGATGTCTCGTCGACGAGACACAAGTGTTCATGATGGCGCACATGCTTGCTCGACGCACGGGCCTCACCATCGCCGCCAGCCCAACTGATCTGGAATCCCCATGACCCTCAAACCCACCCGCCGGTACTTTCTGGCAGCCGCTGCGATAGCTGCGCTACTGGCGTTCGCCGGCTGCGGTGGCGACACCGATGGCGATGCGGCCAGCACAATTGATGTCATCCCCACCTCAACACCGGCCCCTGGCGTTGACGCCGAGACTGACACCGGCGAGGCAACGGTCGAGGACCCCACCACCGACACACAAAGCGGCGATGACGCAACCAGCACCGGCGGTGCACAACCAGAAGAACCCACGGTCGAACCAACACCACAAATTGGCCCGACCGATCCCTTTGTGGTGAATGCCGGCCTTGCCAAGACCATGAACCTCGGCGCCACGTTCGAGGTTGGCCCCGACGAAGACTGGGGCGAAGAGCTTGTCGCTGCCGACTACCCAGACATTGCCGCGCAAGGCTTTACTGCGGTGAGGATCCCCATCAAGTTCTCGGCGTGGGCGGAGGCCGAAGCGCCTTACGCGATTGACGAGACGTTCCTCGCGTCCGTAGACGAAGCGGTCGAACTCTCCCTCGACGCCGGTCTCGCGGTCATCATCGACCTCCATCACTACGACGAGATCTTCGAAGACCCTGAGGCCCATGGAGATCGCCTCGCCGGAATGTGGCTCAACATCGCCGAGCGATACAAAGCCCTCCCCACTGACACGGTGAGTTTCGAGGTGCTCAACGAACCAAACCAAGCGCTGACACCGGAGTTCTGGAACCCCATCCTGGGCCAGACCGTGGAAGCCATCCGAACCGTCGACCCAAACAGGACGCTCATCGTTGGCCCCACCGAGTGGTACGCGGTTGCGCAACTAGAGAACTTTGCGCTCCCCGACGACGACAACCTCATCCTGACCTTCCACTACTACGAGCCCTTTCGGTTCACCCACCAAGGAGCAGGTTGGTTGCCAGGCACCGACGAATGGCTGGGCACCACGTTTAGTCCCGACGACGAAGCCGCCGCGACCATCGACGCCGACTTCGCAACCGTGGCCGAATGGGCCAACGAACGAAACCTGCCCGTGTTCCTTGGCGAGTTTGGCGTGATCACCAATGCCGACCCCCAGAGTCGCCTTGCGTGGCTGCGCTTCATCCGTGAAGCTGCAGACATCCAAGGCTTTTCGTGGGCCGTGTGGGACTGGACCAGCTTCAACTTCGGGTTACGCGACCCAGACACCAAGGCCTGGAACGACGACGCACTGAGCGCCTTGGTAGCGCCGTAGAGCTACTCGATACCGAAGTAGTACGGGTACAAGGGCTGGCCCCCGGTATGGAACTCGGCCTCCACGTCGGGACGGTGCTCACCAAGCCACGCCTCGATCTCGGCGTTGGCAGCGGCTGAGGAGCCCTCGCCAGCAATAACCGTCACCAGCTCGTGATCGTCGGTGACCAGCTTTTCCAGCAGCGCTGTGGCTGCCGAAGCAGCGGTGTCGCCAATGGCACACACACCACCGCGGTCGAGACCAATCCAGTCGCCGGGCTGAACCCTGCCAGCGCCGGTGTCTGACTCGCGCACGGCGCAAGTGACTTCGCCAGCCACGACGGCTTCGGCAGCCTGGGCCATAGCCGCTTGGTTGGCCTCAGCGGTCGCGCCAGGGTCATAGGCCAACAGTGACGCAAAGCCCTCGGCGATGCCGCGGGTTCCCACAACGCGAACGGTCTTTGGGACCTCGGCATCTACCTGCTCGGCGACCGGAATGATGTTCTTGTTGTTCGGCAAGATCACCACTTCGTCGGCATCGACTTGGCCGACGGCCTGCACTAGCTGGCGCGTGGACGGGTTCATTGACTGGCCACCGCGGATGACCGCGTGTACCCCGAGGGATTCAAAGATCTGCTGCACACCGTGACCCACCGCAACTGCTACTACGGCGGTAGCGGCTGGCTCAGGGTTGGTGATGGTAACCGTGGTGTCACCGTCGTCGGGGTGCATGATCTCTTCGAGGTGTTCGACTTCTTCGAAAAGGTCGGTGACACGGATCTGTTTGGGTCGTCCAACCTCGATGCCCGCCTCAATGCAGCCACCAATGTCGTTTGAGTGCACGTGGCAGTTCCAGATGCCGTCGCCGCCCACCACCACGATGGAGTCGCCAATGGCACCCCATGACGCCTTGAATTGATCGATCTTGTCGTCGGGGGCCTCGAGGAAAAACATGACCTCGTAGCGCAGCTCGGAAACGTCTACCTCGCCGGTGGTTGCTGAGGTAGCTCGGCTGGCGAGATCCGCAACAGCGCGGTCGACCTGGGGCGCGTCGGGCAGCGGTCGACCATCGACGACATGCAACAGGGCATCGATCAACAGCATGAATCCGGCTCCACCGGCATCGACCACACCCGCGTCTTTGAGCACGGGCAGGAGCTCGGGAGTGTTCTCGACCGAGGCTTGCCCGGCCGCCGCCACACGTTCCAGGAGCTCAAGCAAGCCCGCCGCGTCATCTGCTGCGGCAGCGGCTTCAGCAGAACAGTCTTTGACCACGGTCAAAATGGTGCCCTCGACGGGCTTCATGACTGCGCCGTAAGCGGCGCTGGAGGCCACGGCCAACGCGCCGGCAACCTCGTTGGCGCCAATGGCGTCAGCTTGTGCAAGCGTGTCGGCTATACCGCGCAGAACCTGGCTCAAGATAACGCCCGAGTTCCCCCTGGCGCCCATCAAGCTTCCGTGGCTTATGGCTTTCCACTTTGCCGCCGGCGACTGATCGGCTGCCTCCAGCTCCTCAACCACCGATTCCAACGTCAGCGACATGTTTGTTCCGGTGTCGCCGTCGGGCACGGGGTAGACGTTGAGCGCGTTGATGGATTCCTTGTGCGCCTTGAGCGCATCGCGGAAGCTGACGATGGTGCGTTCGATGTCTTGCACACCAAGCTGGTCAAGGGCAGTCACGGGCACAGACTTTATCTGTCGCGGGCTACTTCTCTCGAATTTGTCTGGGTGCGACGGCCAGACGGAAGAAAAAGATTGGGCGGATACACCCAGGATGGTTAGATACTGCGTCTCCGGTTGTATAACGTGGGAAGGTCCACGAATCTCTTGTGACAGTCCCACAGCGGGTTGTCCGGCCAGGAGGCCATCGAGTGCAAGGCGTGATCAAGTCGTACGACCCGGCTACCAGAGACGGTGTGGTGATGTCTGAGCGAGACTTCACCGAATACGACCTGTCCGCCAACGCCCTCGAAGGCTCGGTCTTCCGCATGCTGCGGCAAGGCCAACGTGTCGTCTTCGACCTAACCAGCGATGGTTTGGCTACCGGGCTCCGGCTCGGATCTGAAGTCGACATGGGTACGCCGGACTTTCTTCGCTAAAGCCTGATCATTCTGGGTCGACAGGACTCCATTACCCCCCAGCCAACGACAACGACGTCGGAGAGCAACCATGACTGGCACCAATACCCCCGTAGTCGCCGAACAGCTCAAGCAGCAGTTCGGTCTGGACACGGTCACCTTGCATTATGGATTGAGCCAGGATGAGCTCTTCCAGGCGGCGATCGACAATGACCGAGGCCGTGTAGAGATCGATGGGCCCGACGACGCGCAGAAGGCGTTTCCCACAGCACTCGGCCTCGATGGACCGTTGGTGTACTACACGGACCCGACGTGCACCGGGCGACCTACAGGCGACACCTTTGCTGTGGCGCGACCCGAGGTCGTCGACACGGTGTGGTGGAAGGACGGATTCTTCCAGTTCGATCCCGCCGCATTCGATGCACTTCTCCCCCGCGTGATTGACCATCTCAACGAGCGCAACGCCGAGCTGTATGTCACCGACGTGTTCTGTGGTTGGGACCCCGACTTCGCCGAGCCCTACCGCTTCGTGGGCGAGTACGCCACGCATGCGTACTTCTGCAACATCATGTTCCCCAAAGAAGTTCGTGACGACAGCGACCGTGCCGAAACCGGCTGGACCATCATCAACGTCCCCTCGTTCCGTGCCGTTCCCGAACGCGACGGCACCAAGTCCGACCGCGGCGTCATCATGGACATCGTCAACCGGGTTGCCCTCGTCATCGGCCGCGCCGACTACTGCGGCGTCAACAAGAAGACCATGTTCACCGCCATGAACTACGTGCTACCCGCCAAGGGCCAGCTTTCCATGCATTGCTCGGCCAACGTGGGCGCCGACAACACCACCGCCATCCTCTTTGGTCTCTCGGGAACTGGCAAGACAACGTTGTCGGCCGACCCCGAGCGCTTGCTTATCGGCGACGACGAGCATGTCTGGACCGACAGCGGCATCTCCAACTTCGAAGACGGCTGCTATGCCAAGCTGATCGACCTCAACAAAGAGGCCGAGCCGGTCATTGCCGCAGCCATGTCCATGAAGGGCACGCTTATCGAGAACGTGCCGCCACTGCCAGGCAAGCCTGTCAGCGAGACCGACCCCCAAGAGTTCGATCTCACCGACGGCTCGATCACCGAGAACACACGGTTTGCCTACCCCCTCGACTGCAACCCCGGTGTGGCCGACGGCGCCAAGGGCCCGCACCCCGACACCATTGTGCTGCTCACCGCCGACGCATTCGGCGTCTTGCCTCCTGTGTCTGTCCTCAACACCGACGAGGCCATGTATCACTTCGTGACTGGCTTCACCTCGAAGCTGGCAGGCACCGAGGTGGGTGTGACCGAGCCTGAGGCCACGTTCTCGGCTTGCTTTGGCGCCGCTTTCATGTCGCAGAAAGCGTCGGTCTATGCAGAACTGCTAGCCAGCCGTATGGCTGCCCACCAGACCCGCTGCATCTTGTTGAACACCGGCTGGACCGGCGGCCCCTACGGCAAGGGTGACCGCATGTCACTCAAGCACACTCGTGCACTGCTCGACGCGGCCCTCGCGGGTGAGTTCGATGACGCAGAGCTCGCCACGCAACCCACCCTTGGCCTGAAGATGCCCACGGCCTGCCCCGCGGTCCCCGACGAGATCCTGGACCCTCGGGGGACCTGGGACGACCCCGAGGCCTACGACGTGCAAGCAACCAAGCTTCGCGACATGTTCCGAGCCAACTACGAAAAGAAGGGCTTCGCTGACCTCGGCATCAAGCCCGTGATGTAGCTCCGCGTTACTTTCGGATCAGCAGCGCCACGCCTTCGCAGGCGGGCGCTGCTTCCGTTTTGGCAAGCGTCTGCACGCAGATCCGGCCCGGCGAGAAAGCAGTAACGCTGCTTCGGTGATCTGACGTACTGTCGTCACGTGCAAAACATCTCTGAACTGCCCACTCCGGCGTTGCTGGTGGACAAGACGGCATTTGAGGCAAATCTCAAGACCATGGCAGGCGTTCGCCCGGGCCTGGCTCTGCGACCACATATCAAAGCCTTCAAGTCCACTGCGGTGGCCCAAGTCTTGGCAGATGCAGGCCATACCGCGTTTTGCTGCGCCACCATCAAGGAAATGGAAGGGATGGCGGCTGCAGGGTTGGGCAACGATTTGCTGCTCGCCAATGAGGTGCTCGACGCATCTCGCCTTGGCGCCCTCGCCGAGGCTGGGGCTCGCGTCACTCTGGCCGTGGATTCGGACGTCACTGTGGCTGCAGCCGCTGATGGCGGCGTCAAAGAGGTGCTCATCGACGTGAACGTTGGACTCCCCCGCTGCGGCTGCGTGCCCGAGGACGCGGGTCGGCTCGCAGACCTCGCCCGCTCGCGTGGCCTGAACGTACGCGGTGTCATGGGCTACGAGGGCCACCTGATGGACTGGACAGACCGGACCAAACAGGCCGAGCAAGTAGCGCTGTCCATGGACAAGTTGATTATGGCGCACGAGGCCGTTGGCGGTGACGTGGTTTCCGCAGGCGGCACCGGGACCTTCGATATCAACCATGCAGCCACCGAGATACAGGCCGGCTCGTACCTATTCATGGACACCCACTACGCCAAGGTTGGCTTGCCCTTCGTTGAAGCTCTGTCGGTACTTTCCACCGTGGTTTCGGTTGATGCAAACGGCGGTTGGGCGGTGGGCGACGCCGGCTTGAAGTGTTTCGGAATGGACCACGGCAATCCGTCGGTGGACCAGGGTGGCGTCTTCTTCTGCTCTGACGAGCACACGACCCTTGTCGAGCACGACTGGGCGGTCGGTGACCGGCTGCGACTGCGGCCCGCGCACGTAGATCCCACCATTGCCAAGCACGAAGTCATGCATGTGTGCGACGGCGACGAGGTTGTCGCCACCTGGCCAGTGGACCTTCGGCACTGGTAGCAATAGCGCCATGGCAACCTCTTCCCAAACGACGTGGCGCAACTGGGGCCGCAACCAGACAGCGGTACCGGCCGACGTCGTGCGCCCGACCTCTGAAGCAGATCTTGAGGCCATCGTGGGCCGTGGTGTCGCCGAGGGCAGGACCGTCAAGGTGGTGGGTTCGGGGCATTCTTTCACCGACATTGCCTGCACCGACGGCCTCATGGTCGACATCGCTGCGCTATCCGGTATCCGGCACGTGGACACCACCAACAACCAGGTGACCGTAGGTGCCGGGACGGTCTTGGCCGAGCTCAACGCAGGCCTTGCCGACTTCGGGTTGGCACTGCCCAACTTGGGTGACATCGATGCCCAAACCCTCGCTGGCGCTACCTCGACAGGCACGCACGGCACGGGCGAGCGCTACCAGAGCATCTCGGCCGCCATAGTCGGCGCACGTCTGGCAACCGGCGACGGCTCCATGCTCGACATTGGACCAGGCGACGGCGAACGGTTCGACGCGGTCAGAGCAGGTATTGGCGCGCTGGGCATCTTGAGTGAGATCACGCTGCAGTGCGAGCCCGCCTTCAACCTGCACGCTGTCGAGTCCACCCACGACATCGACGAAGTGATTGAGACGTTCGACGAAACCGCTGCATCCAACGAACATGTCGAGTTCTACTGGTTCCCCCACACTCGGACCGGTCAGCTGAAGGTAAACAACCGCACAGACGAACCCATTGCCCGCCGGCCGAAGCTCAAGGCATTCCTCAACGACGAGGTGCTGTCGAACGCCGGTTTCGAGGTGCTCAACCGCATCGGCCGGCGACGACCCCGGACGATTCCTTCGCTCATCAACGCGGTCATGAAACCGGGTGACCGTTTTGAGTTCGTCGCGCCCAGCGCCGAGGTTTTCTGCTCGCCGCGCCGCGTTCGTTTTGTGGAGATGGAGTACGCCGTCCCCCGCGAACATCTCCTTGAGGCGTTCGGGCGGGTCCGCTCGCACATCGAGTCGTTGGGCCAGCCAATCAGCTTCCCGCTAGAGGTACGAGTCCTTGGCCAAGACGACACCGCCTTGGGCACGGCGAGCGGCCGAGACAGCGGGTACATCGCGTGCCATGTCTACCGAGGCACTTCTCACGAGGCCTACTTCGCAGGCGTCGAGCGCATCATGGCCGACTACGGCGGCCGCCCTCACTGGGGCAAGCTGCATCGCCAATCGGCCGAGACCCTCGCTCCCCTCTACCCCAAGTGGGACGCCTTCCAAAGAGTCCTGTCAGACCTCGACCCCGATGGCCACTTCTCCAACCCGTACCTCGACCGCGTCCTGCGCTCCACCGGCTTCTCCAAGCGATAACCGCCAAAGGCCCCAACGGGGCCGACGCTGCGATTGCGGGAGTAGAAGCGTGAGATTTGGGGTCCAAAATGGAGC
>JAUIIS010000090.1 GCA_030431575.1 Acidimicrobiia bacterium
TCGCTTCGTCGGCTCCGCCGGCACCAAGAAAAGTCTCATCGAAGTGGCGCACGTAGGATCCGAGTTCGTTCAAAGGGTCACGCTCCGGGTCAACCGACACCATGACCAAATGAACCCGGTCGCCGTCTTCGCCGAGACGATCTCGAGCCTCAGCTGCGGTGAAAAGCGTCGTTGGGCAGACGTCTGGACAGAAGGTGTAGCCGAAGTACAACAGCACAACGTCTCCCTCGAACTGCGCTATGTCTGCGGGTTCGCCGCTATCGAACAAGAGTCCGTCGAGGTTGGCAGCCGGTTGGGGGTCGGGGAAGGCCGTGCCGGCAAAGGAATGAGGCTGCAGGGCTCGCATACCCACGAAGACAACAGTCAAGCCCGCCACTATGGCCACCGCGAAGAACAACGCGGTAAGGGCGCGGTGCCTCCAACGACCTGCGCGGGGCGTCGGTGGTTGTTGCGGGTCGCCGACAGACTCGCGGGTCAGAGGCTCGGGGGAATCTATGGCCATTGCGTTGCGCTCCCTACCCGTAGCACGAGAACAGGTGCGCGGCCTCGTAGGCCCAGCCTCCTGCGCCGGTGGAGTAACGGATCTCATCGCCGAGCATGCCAACATGCCCCACAAGCTTGTCGGCCTCGGTGGACAACGTCTGGAAGCGATAGTCGCCCCGGATGACCCCATTGCCATCGACCAACACGTAGCCCACGTCAAACGCGATCTCACCGTCGTCGCCCTCCTCGAAGTACCGCTGAAAGCCCGTCCCAACAAGCGTCTTGATGGCAGCCCAGTCGCCGCTGGCCCATCGCCAGTCCTCGCCGTCGGCACCAGCGCTGCTGCTCGCGGCAGCGACCTCAGCTGGCGAGGGATCGTCCGCAAGGACAACAGTCACCATCTCGAAGGGCACGCTACCGAGATCGGCCTCGACGCCAACCCGATCTCTTACCTCCGCCATCGTGTCGTTGATAGCGTCGCACCGTTCGCCGCAGTCCAGCGGCGCAAACGTATACAGCGTCACCGCTCCCCGCTGATCTTCGCTGGTGATGGAGACGCCGGATTGGTCCACCAGGGCGTAGCCCGGAGCCACTCGAATGCGTGGCAGGACCTTGATTGGTTGCAGTATCGCAAACGCCAACAGCGCTCCCCCAAGGGCGCCTAGCACCCAAAGCAGGACCTTTGTCCTTCTTCTCCAGGGCCGCCCAGCGGTAGCCTCCGCGCTATGAAGCACCACTTCGCCCGAGTGCACCTGACCTTTGTGATCCTGTTGGGCCTCGCCCCCTTGGTCGCTGTGGCTTGTTCCACGCCGGGCAGCGCTGTGGTCGATGGACCTGGGATTACGGGCACCTACACCGTTAACGGTGTCGACGCCCTGGGCATCGAATACTCGGGAACGGTTGTCATCGAGGCCACCGACCAGAGCGACATCTACGCCATCCAGTGGATCGTGACCGGAGCCATCCATGAAGGGATCGGCCGCCTGAGCGGAGATACCTTCAGCGCCACCTGGACGACCGTCACCTCGCCCAGAGGCGCCAGTAGCGGCACGGCCCTCTACCAACTCGACACCGATGGCAACCTCATCGGGGAGCGCCGGATCGACGGGGTCGAGGACGCCGGAACCGAGGAGATCTTTGTCGATGCCTGACGAAGTCACGCGTCCTCCAAAGTGAGTAGGTATTCGACCAGCGAAGCGAGCTCGTCGGCACTCAAACGGTCTTCGTAGGTGGGCAACATTTGCCCGGCCCGGTAGCCGGGCACGATGTAGGCGTCGGGCTCGAGCAGCGACTGCATCAGGTACTGCCGATCACTGAGGCCGTCGACGGTTTGGCCTGCTCTGGTGGCCACGCCGGCCAATGACGGGCCAACGCCGTCCTTGCCAACGCTGGTGCTGTGACAGACCGTGCAACCACCCAAGCGCGGTTCTTCAAAGACGCGCTTGCCCTCCTTCACGCCTGGTGGGGGTGGCACGTCGCGAGCCTCAAGGAGGAACCGTTGTCCCTCGCGTACTGTGGCAGGCCCGTCGTAGAGCGGAGCGACCGAGGAACCTTCGTGTAGCTCAACGCGCAAATCAACCGAACCGGGCTCGAGAGCCACATCGACTACTCCAACGCCGACCCCACGAAACGTCGGCACGGCCCTTGTGGCCACGACCTCGTCGCCGAGAGAAACAACAACAGTCGCGGCATCATCCGTGGTTCCGCTGGGCGCCGCTTGGCCAACAATGGTGTTCCCGGGGCGGTGGTCGACAACCACCCTCACCTCAGCACCGTCCTCGCCCCGGTACGGCAACAAGCTTGCTGCGCCGACAGCAACCACGGAAGCTGCGACGACGGCCGCTGCCCCGATGCGCCCCCGGCGCCCCCCTCCAACGTCGTTGAGGTCGGTGGAGGTGTGTTGTCCGGGGTGGCTGATGGCGTTTGCCATTTCTCCAAGAGCCACATAGTCCTGTTTGGTTTGCCCCGCAAAGCGGCGCGCCACATGTGGGTTGCGTTCCCCAGCCAACCGTTGGTGAGTCAACTCGTTGCCCACCCCATACGTGCATTCGCCTGGGGCACAGCCAATGACTTGCACGCCCTTGGCTCCGCGGGCCATGAGGTCGCCAACGGCTTGGGGGTGAAACATCCCGGTACAGGCCACCTCAACTAGCTGAACTGCTGAGTCCTCTGAGCCACCTTGTCTCGCGTGCTGCTCGCAGGCAACAACAACTGAGCGGCCTGCCACATCGAGCTCTTCCGTTGGTTCGAATCCAGGTAGCGCCAGCGCGCCAAACGAACACGACCCCAAGCAAATGCCGCACCCAACACATGCCTGCGGATCCACCTGGGCGATGAACTCGCTCGGGTCGCCCGCCACCGATGCATCCGCAGCGCGCGGCGACGAGACCATTTCCACAGCCAGATAGGGACAGTCGATGGCGCAGAGCTGACAACCCGTGCACGCCTCGTTGTCGACAACGGCTTGAGGTGTGCGTGTTGCGCGCAGCAGCCATGGAACGACGAAACCAACACTCAACGCAAGCAGCGCACCACCAGCAACCCACCATGCGTAGTCCGACAGCAGCGGCGGCAACAGCACAAGCACGAACGGGTCGAGGTTCATGTCGGGCAGTAACGCAGTGTTGTCGGCAGCACCCAGTAGCTCAACGGGCAATACGAGCGTCACCAGAACCAGTCCAGCCCCCATCATCAGCATCCAGGGCCGAGGGGGAAGCCAGTGGAGCCGGCTGCGTCGAAGGTGTCGATACAGCGCAAAACCGATGACTGCAGTGACGCCCAGATGCAGCGTCCAGACAACAACCATCAAACCCGCACCAGAGCCGGCGCCGTTTCCAACCAGGTGGTTGACCACAAAGCTTGCACCCCAACCGAACTGCCCGATCAGTCCGGCAAGCGCCTCCGAAAGCGCTTGCGCTCGCACATCCCACACCAGCCAATAGCCGGTGAGCCCCGCAACCCAGACCAGCGCCAATGCGCTGACGCCCGAGACCCACCGCCACCGCCGCGGCCCACTGAAGCGACCCGCGACAAAAATGCGCCACGCATGCACGCAAGTGGTCAGGACCAGCGCAGCCGACGAATACCGGTGAAGCCCGCGCATGAACCGCTGAATGGGGTGGCCATTCATGTCGGCCACCGCGTCGTAAGAGGCGTCGAAGCCGTACTCAAAGAACAGGGTCACGTAGATCCCTGTCAGCACCACAACGCCCAACAAGAAGACGCTTATGGTCCCAGCGTGCGGCAGGGGGTTGGCTCTGCCAGATCCCGTCACCGCCCGTACGGGCCGCTCGATCCGACTAGCCGCGCCAGCAACCCGCGATTGTCCCGAGGGTCGAGTAGGCGCGTGATCCGGTACTGGTCGATCCATCGGTGAGCTAGTCACCAGAGGTCGATGTCGCTGCCTGGTGCGTTGAGGTTCATGTTGAAGATCTGGTCGACCAACTGGGGGCCGTATGCGATCACCAACAAGACACCTGCACCAATCAGCCAGGGCTTGAAACGATCAAGCCAAAGCGGCGTCTGTTGGCTAGGCCGCAGCGGCTGGGCCACTGGAACAGCGGGCACCAGGGCCTTTTCAACCTTGGGCCCGGCGATAGTCCGAACCATGATGTACACGTACGTCAGCACCGAGACCAACAAGATGGCGCCACCGATCGAGACTCGCATCAGGTGACCATCCCAGGACTCTGGCACATATAGCGCCTTGCCCAGCGGGGTGCGGCGCGGGGCACCTAGAAGCCCCAGCATGTGCATGGCGTTAGAGAAGATGATCATGCCCACAAACCACGTCCACGTCTGGAACAAAGCGACTCGACGGCCCCACAGCGCCTTCCCGGTGAGATGCGGGATCATCCAGTAGGTAACCCCCATGAAGGTCAGCGTTACCGCGGTGGCGACCGTGAGATGAAAGTGCCCCGGAACCCAAGCGGTGTTGTGGATCACGAGATTCAAGTTGTACGAAGCGTTGGTGAGGCCCCCAATGCCGCCGAACATGAACAGGATTGCACCCAAGAGTTGTGCAGTAACCGACGGGTCATCCCAGGGAAGCGTTCGTATCCACCCAACCAGACCGGTGCCCCCGCGCTTGCGTCCCGCGTACTCCAAGGAGGCAATGACGGTGAACGCCGTAATCATCGACGGGAAGAACACCGCGTAGGTGAGCAACGCATGGATGAATTTCCACGTCTGGGGAACGCCTGGGTCGGTGAACTGGTGGTGGAAGCCCACCGGAACCGACACGATGAGAAACATCCAGAAGGCAAGGCGAGCAAGTGAGTCGCTAAAGAGCTTCCCGCCGACCTGTTTAGGCAGCATGCCGTACCAACTCACGTAGGCGGGCAGCAACCAGAAGTAGACCAATGGGTGACCCGTGAACCAGAAGTACGTGCGGGCCAGTTCGGGGTCCGTTGCGTCGGTTATCCCAAGAGACCAAGGCAGCAACATGGTCAAGACCTCGACCGCGATACCCAGCGTTGCGATCTGCCACATGGCTGCGTTGATGATCCCACCCAAAGCAATGAACGGCGACCGAGTACCTCGGTTCTCTTTCCGCCAGGCGTGGAGTGTGAGGTAGAAGCCAAGCCCTTCTATCCAGCTGCCAACCACGACCAGGGTCAGGCCCAGGTAGAAGGCCCAGCTTGCTTGTAGCGGCGGGTAGAAGGTGTAGAGGACCGTGGCGCTGTTAGCCAGGATGGGGAAGGCCGTGGTCAACAGGCCAACCACCATGACCCAGAACCCGATGCGATTGATGTGAGGATGGCTAAGCGGACGACCCAACCCCTTCATGGTTGTGAGGTTCGTGAACCCCACAATGAAGAACGTGGTCCACACCAGTGCGTTGAGGACTCCGTGAAGCGTGAGGCCTTGGTAGTAGCTCTTGATGACGGGTTCGATGTACTGGTAGAAGTCGACGCCAGAGAATTCAAACGCCTGAAGCGGGCCAAACAGGCTTCCCACAAACAGCGCCGCGATGGCGACATAGATGTGCTGGGCGACGAACCGCTTCTCGCTGTCGGTCAGCTCGTAGTCGTTGTCCCAGTTGCGTGGGCGAGATTGGGAACGATCAACAACCGTCATCAGTCAACCTGCCCATCTGCGTCGCCTTGCGCCTCGGCGCTATCACTGGCGTTGTCGTTGTCGTTGCCAGCAGAGACCGCTGAAGCCGGAACGACGTTGACAACGCCATACATGGCTGCGTGTCCTTGCCCGCAGTACTCATTGCATATGTAGGGAAACTCGCCGACCTCGTCGAACGTGTAGCTGAGCTTGGAGACCTGCCCGGGCACAACCTGCATGTTCACGTTGGTGTCCCTGACACTAAACCCGTGCTGAACATCAGGGCTGGTGACATAGATGGTCAGCTCTGAGCCGACGGGAACCTCCAGTTCTCGCGGATTGAAAGACCACGTCTGGGCCACCACATACGCCTCATAGACCCCCGGCGAAATCTCCCGAAGCCCCGGGCTAGACCACGGTTCGGTCTCAAGGACCGTGCGGGGATCGACTTCGCCGTCGGCCCCTGGGACTGCGAACCCCATGGAGAAGCCGGCAACGGTAATCGTCGCCGCGAACGCAACGAGCAGGGCGATCGATAGCCGCATCCAGTTTCGTTCGTATGGGTCGATGCCCATTGTGAGGTTTGGGTCGTCGCTGCCGGTCGAGGGACCGGGTGCTGTCTCCGTCATACGGTGACACCTCTGCTCAACAAGATGATGTACACCGACAGCCACAGCAGCACGAGGGCAACCACAAAGCACCCAAGCAAGAAGATGGTGCCAATGGGTCGAAAGTGCTCGTCCTCGACCTCGTCGTCTGGGGCAGTGTCGCCTTCCAGCGTGCTCAACGTCGTCTCCTCTTTTGGGGCGGCCATTTGCTTCGCCTCACACGATGCGACCGCCGCGGCGGGACAGGTGTCGCTCGCAGGCCCGATGCTTCTGCACGCCAAGCAATCGGGCTAGGGACCTAAGCCCCCTTTTGGAGTTTCATGCCCGAAAAGGGAATAGGTCCAAAGCAATAGGGACCTAGTGCCCTGCCCGCAGCTGCGGCGGGCCAGCAGAATCGGCACCACGTACGAGACCGGCATTGGACACGAATGAGCACCCATGCACATGGTGCGCAAGCGGAACCACCTCCCCGCAGCGAACGTAGACGCACCAGCAACCATACTCAGCTCTCCCCGCGCACAGCAGCGTCGCCCCGGCGGCTGCTGCCACTCGGATCACTACTCGCGTTACTTGCCCTGGTTGGGCTGACAGCGCTAGGCACCAACCTGGCAAGCGCTCAGAGCGAGGTCGAGGAGCCGCCCGCCGATGCCGAGGCCCAGACCGAAGTCGACGAAGCGCTCGATGACACGTTGATTCTGGGCGCTGAGGTGTATACGGCCACATGTTCGGCATGCCACCAACCCGGCGGGGCCGGCATTGAAGGACAGTTCCCGCCGCTGATCGATAACCCACACATCGAAGACACCGCCTACATGGAGACGGTGATAACCGAGGGCCGCGAGGGCGAGATTGTCGTCAACGGGGTTACCTACAACGGTCGGATGCCGGCGTTCTCGACCATCAGCGACGAGGACCTCAACGCAGTAATCGTCTATGTGCAAAGCGGGTTTGCCGCACCTAACCGGCCACCAGCAACCGACGGCACCGTCGTGGCCGATGGATCGCTTCCGACTTCGGTCAATGACCTGAAGTGGATTGTGTACATCGTCGGTATCGGGGTTGCCATCCTGGTCTTGTCGGACCGAATCTTTGGCGCACACGACCGGCTGACACTGCCATGGCTTGATGCCTGGCTGAAGACCGCAGTGATCGTCACCTGGTTTGTGCTGTTCACGGTATTCGTGCCCAGCTGGGTGCTTCAGTCGGGACCCGTCAACGAGCTGTCCGCAGTGGCACAGGACCTGTTGGGCGTTGGGGTTTGGGCATTGGGTCTGGTCGGCGGGCTCGCCGGCCTGTACTTCGCGCACCACGAGAGCCGGATCTGATGGTTACCCCTCTCAGTTTCTACGACGAGAACATCCCCTGCCTGGCTGCATGCCCTGTGCATACCAATGCAGGCATGTATGTCGCGGCCATCGCCGATGGCGACGACGAGCAGGCGTACCTGACGGCGCGGCTGCCAAACCCGTTTGCCTCGGTTTGTGGTCGAGTGTGCGCAGCCCCATGCGAAGATGCCTGCCGACGTGGCCAGATCGACCGCCCCATCGCGATCCGGGCACTCAAGCGCTATGTGACCGAGAAGTTTGGGTCCGAGTCAGTAGATCTCAAAGACCGGGAAGCGACCAGCGCCCGCCCCTGGGACAAAGTCGCAGCCCCACCTCAAGCAGACCGACCCCAAAGCGTGGGGATCGTTGGCGGCGGACCAGCAGGCATGGCTGCAGCTCACGACTTGCGAAGGTTTGGCTATTCGGTCGTTGTCTATGAAGCCACCGACAAACTGGGTGGCGCGATGTGGCTGGGCATCCCCGAGTACCGGCTGGACCGGGACGTCCTCAATGCCGACATCGATGCCATTCTCGAACTGGGCGTCGAAGTCCGCACCAACACGAAGTTGGGCCAAGACATCACACTCGACGATCTTCGCCGAGAACACGATGCGGTGTTCTTAGGCATTGGGGCCACCCTTGGCCGCGGCCTCGATATCGAGGGCGCCGACGCCGATGGCGTGTTCAAAGCGATCGAGTTTCTCATCAACATGAACCGCGGCTTCGATGTGGAGATCGGCGAGCGAGTGCTCGTTATCGGCGGCGGCGACGTCGCCATGGACGCAGCAAGAACTGCGCTCCGAGCCGCCGACTACGAGCAACACGCCCAGCAAGCATTTAGCGACGATCACGACCGGCCATCCATGACCGATGCCATCGATGTGGCCCGCACCGCGGCTCGGGCCGGAGCAAGACACATCACAGTCATGTCGCTCGAGTCTCGCGAAGAAATGCCGGCTCACGAATTCGAGATCGAGGAAGCTGAACACGAAGGCGTCGAGTTTGTCTCACGTCGCGGCCCCCAGCGTCTACTGGTGGCCGACGGGGCTGTTACCGGTGTCGAGACCATCGGGGTCCGGTCAGTGTTTGACGACCAGGGCCGATTTGCTCCCGACTTCGACGACACCGACATTGCCGTTCTCGAAGCCGACACCGTCATCTTGGCTATTGGCCAGGCCATCGACATCGAATCCTTGGGAGCCAAGGGCCCAACCATTAGCGAGCGCCGTACCATCCAGATCGACAACGACACCGGCGCTACCTCTCTCCCCGACGTTTGGGCTGGAGGGGACGCCGCCAAGGGCCCTCGCACCCTTATCGATGCGGTGGCAGACGGGCGCAGGTCTGCTGCGGCAATCCACCGGGCATTCGGTCACGAGGCCGTGCAAGCCGAGGCTGGCGAGATGGTGGAGCTGCGCCAGTTCCATCGCTTGGACGATCACTACGACCGTCATCAGCGCGTGACCGTACCCACGTTGGCCACCGGGCGCAGGGTCGGCCTTGCCGAAGTCGAACTGGGCTTCACCGAAGAGCAGGCCCGATGCGAAGCCAACCGCTGCCTCCGTTGTTTCGCGAACATCATGCTCGACACCACCAAATGCGTGTTGTGCGCTCTGTGCGCAGACGTGTGCCCTGTCGACGTGATTTCACTGGTTCCCAGCGAAGAGGTGGAGGCCGAGCCAGCAGGCACAGCACTCCTCCTTGACGAGGAACGTTGCATCAGATGTGCCCTTTGTATTGAGCGGTGCCCACCGAACGCGTTGTCGATGGGTGTTTGGACTGGCGTAGGAGTACCAACATGGCAGTGACCGACAAAGAGACACCTCCAAGCCCTTTGGGCCCCGAGGTGGAGTCGGATGTGTTTGACAAGGTTCGCGAGACTTCGGTGGGTCGATCGATTTGGCGGGCCCCGCGGCGGGTGACCCCGCGCGACCGAGCCGCGTCGCACTGGGCCAGCTTTGCGCTGCACATCTACCCGGTGAAGATGAAACGCAAAGAGATCGCGTTTCGCTACAGCTGGTACCTGGGCGTGATCTCGACGGTCCTGCTCGGGTCGCTGGTCTTGTCAGGCCTGTATCTCATGTTCTTCTACGTGCCTTCGCCAAACCAGGCCTACTCGAACGTCCAAACGCTACAAACCGAGGTGGCGTTTGGTCAGTATGTCAGGAACGTGCACCGTTGGTCTGCGCACCTCATGGTCTTGGCGGTCGTGGCCCACATGACTCGTGTGTTCTACCGCGGGGCATACAAGGCACCACGAGAGTTCAACTGGGTCATTGGTGTTGTGTTGCTGATGCTGACGTTGTTGATGTCGTTCACTGGCTACTTGCTGCCGTGGGATCAGCTTGCCTATTGGGCCATCACGGTCGGCACCGAAATGGCTGCCTATGTCCCGTTTGTTGGCGACAGCACCCGCGAGATGATGCTTGGTGGGCCGATCGTGGGCGCATCAACGTTGTTGCGGTTCTATGTGCTCCACGTCGCCGTCTTGCCGCTCATGATCGTCAGCATCTTGATGATCCACCTGTGGCGCTGGCGGAAGGATTCGATGCTTGAGGTTGAAAGGAACGAACCTGATGCCTGAGCCCAAGCCCCCCACCGCCGAGGCGGACATGCCGACGACTAGTGGTGAGACGCCGGTCGAGCTCTCTCCAACGCCGACCGTAATTCGGGGCAAGCGTGTACTGGGGGTGGTCCCAGGTAAGCCCGTTGCCGGGGAACGCAAAGAGCCTGCCGATGACGACATGGTGATGGTGTGGCCGCACCTCCTTGTCCGACATGCGGTCGCCACTTTGGCCACGATGCTGGTGGTGTTGATCATCGCAATGCTGTTCGATGCGCCACTACGCGATGTGGCTAACCCGACGCTCACGCCAAACCCCGAGAAAGCGCCCTGGTACTTCGCTGCGTTGCAGGAACTCCTGGCCCACTTCCATCCGCTGGTGGCCGGTGTCCTCATTCCTGGGGCCATCATCGTGGGGCTCATTGCGTTGCCCTACATAGATCGCAGCACGTACCTGCAGCCCAAACACCGGAAGGTAGCAACCACCGCCTTCACCGCATTTATCATCATCTGGCTCATCCTGACCATCGTGGGCTTTGCCTTCCGCGGCCCTAACTGGGGTTGGGTCTGGCCATGGGAAGAATGGCATGGCGAACTATGAGTAACACTGCGAGTAGAAGAAGCTTCTTGACCAAGGCGTGGACTGCGGGAGCGGGCGCATTGGCGGCCACGGCGGCGTGGACATCATGGGACCTGCTACAACCCATCGTGAGCAGCGGGTTTGGCGGCAAGGTGCGATCGGTGGCTCCAACCGCAGTTCCGGAGACCGGCGTTATCGAGGTGCCCGCAGCGCGGGCCTACCTCACTCGAGTTAACGGTGAGGTCGTGGCGCTTTCAGAGAAGTGCACGCACCTGGGCTGCCGGACGCCGTTCTGTGATTCGTCTGGTCGTTTCGAGTGCCCGTGTCACGGTTCGGTGTTCAACCGAGCAGGTGACTACGCGGCTGGACCGGCGCCTCGAGGCATGGACCGATACCCGGTCGAAGAAGGCGAAGATGGCCTGCTGTACATCGACACCGGCACCCTGTTGGAAGGGCCCGCCACAGGAACACAGACCATCGATGAGCCGCCGCTCGGGCCATCGTGTTCAGAAGAGAGTGGCCACGCATGACCTACGAGTACCAGTCCGACGATGACATGGATGCGTCCACGAACCGTGTGATGGCGTGGGGCGCTGGCTTGATGTTGGTGCTCGTAGCGCTATTTCCGCTGTACCGCCTGGTCGAACCATCTTCTCGCGACGAGGCTCGTGCAGATCAGCTTGTGTCTTTGGCCCAACAAGGGGGCGAGCTTTGGAGTATCACCTGTTCGTCGTGTCATGGCCTCGCTGGCGAAGGAGTCACCGCTCCGGCGCTCAATTCGAAGCAGTTCTTGCAAACTGCGACCGATGAGCAGATCGAACTCTTGGTTGCCGTTGGCGTTCCGGGTACCCAAATGAGCGCGTACTCGCAGGACTTCTCTGGGCCGCTTACCTCCGAGCAGATCCGCGCCGTCACCATCTACATTCGCTCGTGGGAGGACTCGGCTCCGGATCGCCCAGACTGGCGTGAACCAGTCGAGTGACGCTAGCGCTGGCGCTACGCGTTACTAGCAGGGTGTTGAAGAACTGCTAGCGCCGTGAGGGCGGGCGTTCTTTGGGGATGCCGTAGCGTTCCATGTCGTCATGAGCAGATTTTGCAAGGCGTTCAATCTCAGCCACTGGGGGATGCTCAAAACCTGCTGCCGCCCAGGTTGCGACCAGCGCACCCAGCTGATCGAGACCTGAGGCCACAAGCAGAAGGGGAAGCGCATCCCGTTCGACCTCATCGAGCGGGGCAACCAGTTCGTAGGACGCCAAGACGGTGTCCATGGTGTCGGGGTCTGCGCGCACCAGCCGAGCGATGTCAGCCATCCTGCTGTCGGGGTATCCCTCGACTGGGGCTTCGGCCAAGTTGGCTGGGTCCAGCTGTCTGTCGGCCAGAACGGTGTGTGCCTCCAGCGAGCGAGCCAGAGGATGCAGGGCACCGTCGCAACGACGCACCTGGTCAAGTACCACCGACGCCAACGCCGGGTGCGGTTGGGCCAGCCGCACTAGCGCTGACCGCAAGGTCCAGTTACCTGTGCGGGCCATCTCGGCGTAGTTGATCAGCGACACTTCGCTGTCGGGCTCGGCATGGTGTTGAGCGTGTCGATGCGCAAGCTGTTGCCCCAGTTGGTCCACGGCTTCAGCTTAAGCACATACCCGGACTGCTGGG
>JAUIIS010000470.1 GCA_030431575.1 Acidimicrobiia bacterium
CTTCGTATCGATCCAGATGCTGAGCTTGCCTTCGAGGTGCCCTTGGTGCTGGAAGGCGAAGCCAAGAAGGTCACCGACGAGAACGGCATGGTCGATCAGACGTTGTTCGAGCTCACCATCCTTGCCTCCCCGCAGTCCATTCCGAACGAGATCGTGGTCAATATCAGCGACTTGGAGATCAACGACGCTGTTCGTGTTGGCGATCTGACGTTGCCTGCTGGTGTGCGCACCGAGGTCGACCCAGAAGAAGCCGTTGCTGTTGGTACTGTGACTCGCTCCACGCTCGAGGCCATTGCCGAAGACGAGGCTGCCGAAGCTGCTGAAGCCGAGGCCGACCTGTCTGGTGGCAGCGACGAAGCTCCCGGCGACGACGACGCCAGCGACGACTAGTCGTCGCAGTGCCGTAAGGCACAGCGACCGAGAACTTCACAGGCCCTAGGTCGATGCTGCGCAGAAAGAAACAAGACAAGCAGCACGCCTCAACGCCCGCAGACATGTTGGTGGTTGGGCTGGGGAACCCTGGCTCCAAGTACGCAGGTACGCGCCACAATATTGGTGTCGAAGTGGTCGACCTCTTGGCGCACCGCCACGGCAGCGGTTTGCGGAAGTCCAAAGAACTGGCCTTGGTCGACGAAGTGCGCATTGGTGAGCGTCGGGTTGTGCTTGCGTTCCCGCAGACGTTCATGAACGAGTCCGGCCAAGCTGTTGGGCTGTTGTGTCGGCGACACAACGTCGAAGACCCAGCTCAAGTCTTGGTTGTGCACGACGAACTCGACATCGAGGTTGGGCGGCTAAAGCTAAAACTCGGCGGCGGTTTGGCCGGACACAACGGTCTGAAATCCATTCGCGACCATCTGCATTCCGACGCGTTTGGGCGCGTCCGGATTGGGGTTGGACGCCCCCCGGGTCAGTCCCGAGGTGCCGATTATGTGCTGAAGGCGCCATCGAAGGCCGAACGGGCGGAGCTCGACATAGTGGTTGTCGAGGCTGCCGATGCGGTCGAGTCAGTTCTGTCGCAGGGATACGAGGCCACCATGACCAAGGTCAACGCCAACAAATGAGTTTGCCCGAGGTCGCCCGGCTGTTAGGTGACGAGCCTGCGGTTCTCGCAGCGATTGGCCGCACCAGCCCTTCGATTGCTGTACCCGAGCCTGCTCGGGCAGTAGCCATTGCCAATATCGTGGCGCTTGGCGAGCGGCGCCCGGTGGTGGTTGCGGTCCCTTCGGGGGCTGAGGCCGACCGGTTAGAACGTGATCTGATCACGCTGCTGGGGCCCGAAGCGGTAGATACGTTCCCTGCTTGGGAGACGCTTCCTTTTGAGCGCGTCAGCCCAGCGGTTGAGACTATGGGTCGACGCAGCCGGTTGTTGTGGTCGTTGCATGAGGCCAGCCCACCTGCGGTCATTGTGGCCCCTATCAATGCGCTGATTCAGCGGCTCGCCCCCGACAACGGTTTTGAGCCTTTGGTCATTGGTGCTGGCGATGTCATAGATCTCGACCAGACCGTCGCCACGCTTGTGGCTATGGGGTACCGCCGAGATGTTCAGGTCGAGCACCGCGGCGATATTGCGGTGCGCGGTTCTATCGTCGATATCTACCCGTCTACCGCTGACGCGCCGGTGCGCATTGACCTATGGGGCGACGAGGTTGAGCGCCTCACCGAGTTTGCGGTTTCAGATCAGCGCAGCACGGTGACGCTCAGCGAAGTCGAGATTTTTGCATGCCGCGAGCTGATCCCCACGCCGGAGATCCAGGAACGAGCCGAAGCCCTTCTGGCCTCGGAACCGTGGGGGCGCGAACACTGGGACCGGCTGTCCGATGGCCAACTGTTTGACGGCATGGAGTCTTGGCTGCCGTGGCTGTCCCCAGACCAAGAAGTCCTCTTTGATCGTGTCGCGGCCGACGCGCTGGTTGTGGTGATAGAACCGAAGCGTTGCCGTGACCGGGCCGCCGACATATTGGCCGAGGAACGCGACCTCGCTGGTTCGTTGTCTCGCACCTGGGGTTTAGAAGCCGACCAGGAGTTCCCGCAGCTGCACGTCGACTTCGATCGGCTCCTGGCCATGAGCGAAGCGCCGCTGGTCACCATGAGCGGGATTCCCGAGAACCCCGACATGCCGGTGCTCGCCGCGTCGGGTTGGGACCCTGGCAGCGGCCGGGCCGCAGACCCGGTGAAGTCCGTAGTGGACTTCTTACACGAGGGCTACGCCGTGGTTGTGGCCGCCGATGGGGAGGGCTCTGCCACCCGGCTGGCGAGGTTGTTC
>JAUIIS010000471.1 GCA_030431575.1 Acidimicrobiia bacterium
GACAACCAGGAAACTGCAGTGGGCGTGGTTGGCGATTCGGCTGGAAACGCTGCCACGAAGAAACCGAGTTCCGCGGCCGAGGCCCCTGCTGCCGACGACCACGAGATCTGCTTGGAGATCCTCCGCGGCGTCAAGGATGGCCGCAGCGGGCTTTCCCTCAGCGATCGATCCAGCGTATTTGACTCCGGTGGGAGCCAGGCGGGCCTCAGCATCTCTGAGGCGCCTGCGAGGCACCTCGAGCGAATCGAATACGGTCTTGAACTCGTCGGGCATTGTGGCTATCCATTCAGCCATTTCAGCGGCTGAGGGAGGCTCGTACGCCACGATCACGTGGACCGTGGCCTTGTCGCCAGCCAGCACAGCTGCGGCATCGAGTGCGGCTTCGGCATCGGGGGATCCGTCGTAGCCGACGACAACCGTGTTCAGGTCCATACCGCACCTCCAAGTACGCGTGGTAGAAACTCCATTGTCTGCAATTGCACCGATGGGCGACAGGGCCGAAGGTCATGGATGGGTTCGCTCTTCGTGCCAGCGATTTCCCGCCCGCCACAGGGCGTGGCTCATGTCTGTTGTGTTTGTGTGACCCTTCCAGCAGGCTGGTTGCATGAGTCGTGTCGTAACCGTTACCACCAACCCGGCGTTGGACGTGGCATTCACCGTGGACGCGCTCGTCCCGGACCACAAACTTCGCGCCTCGGCCACACGCCGAGAACCCGGCGGCGGCGGTGTAAACGTTGCACGGGTCCTGGGACGGTTTGGCATTCCGACGGATGCGGTTGTTGCCGCAGGGGGCAGCATCGGAGCTGAAGTTGTTGCGTTGCTCGAGGCTGAGGACGTTCAAGTGACCGCGATCACCATTGACGGTTCGACTCGGGAATCGATCTCAATCAGCGATGCGTCCGATGGGCGGCAGTATCGCGTGGTCTTTCCGGGCCCGACCATCGCAGATGCACAGCATTTCCAAGCAATGGTCACGGCTGCAGCGAAGCCCGCTGAGTGGGTCGTGGCATCAGGGAGCTTGGCTCCTGGCCTTCCCGACGACTTCTATCGGGTCTTAGGGCCTGCACTTGCTCCCGCTTCACTTGTCCTCGATGTTTCGGGTCCGGCGCTTGCCGAGGCGGTTCAGGGCGACGCGTTCTTAATCAAGCCGAGTAGACGCGAGCTAGCGTCACTTCTCTCGTGGACGCCTGCGAACTCAGAAGAGATCGAAGTTGGAGCCCGCGAGGTGCTTGCCCGAGGATCGGTCGAGAACCTGGTTGTGTCCCTTGGCCCAGCAGGAGCCGCACTGGTGAGGCGCAACGAGACCACCCAGTGGTTCCGCTCGCCCCCTGTCGAGGTCAAGAGCACTGTCGGCGCTGGTGATGCCATGGTCGCCGGCATTGTGTCCGGGCTGGTCGATGGATGCAACGTGATCGAGGCGGTGCGGCGTGGTGTGGCTGCCGGCAGTGCCACAGTGTCCAGCCCCGGTACGGCGCTTTGTACCGCCGCCGCAGCATTGGAACTGTCGGACATGGTGACGGTGGCAAGCGACCCTGGGTGAATCCAAAGGCTTAGACCCGAGCGCCAGCTCCTACTGCTACGTCTGAGCCGACAGCAGAGCCTTCGCCAACCCCGGGGCTGACCCCCGAAGATGTCGAGACCGCTGTGTGGCCCTGGTTCGATTCGGATGTGCGCTACACCGACCCTGTTGACGCGGCTTTGGGATTTGCAGAGGGCTTTGTGGGGTTCGAAGATCCCGAAGTCGGACCGTTCATGCAGGGTGATAGTCGCTCGGGCGAGGTCGAGATCCGGCCCCGTGCCGACGGGCCCGTGACTGTTGTGTTGGTACGACAGCTCGGGAATGACGATTCCTGGTGGGTCCTTGGCGCCATCACCGAGAACATCGTTGTTGAGCAACCAGACGCCCTAGCGGATGTTGGAAGTCCTGTCGTGGTCTCGGGCGAGGCCTTGGCGTTCGAGGGAACCGTCGACGTCCTCCTGAGGCGAGACGGAGAAGATGAGCCGCTGCTGGAGGAGTTCGTGACCGGCGGCGGTGATGTGATGCGCGAGTTTGCCGGTGAGTTCCCCTTCGACAATCCGGGCGACGGCGCTGGGGCACTGCTGTTGTTCACCCGCAATGTTGAGGACGGCACGATTTGGGAAGCCACTGTCGTTCGCGTTGGCTTTGCCGAGGCCACCTGAGGATTTGGTCTCGCCACCAAATCCGCTAGCGATTCACCGCGGAGTGCTGGTGACTTATTGGTCGCCAACGTAGGACAGCGG
>JAUIIS010000472.1 GCA_030431575.1 Acidimicrobiia bacterium
GCCTTGGCCCACGCCGAGAAGCACGCGAAGCGCAATCAATGCCCCCAGCGAGGTGAAGACGAGATGGCCGAGCATGGCGAGGGCAGAAATGCCCCCACCCAGCATCAGGAGGAGTCGTCGACCGCGTTCGTCGCCGAGTTTGCCTATGGCGGGCCGGCCCAAGATGGCACCGACGGCCATGGACCCGAGGACGACACCAACAGCGGCATCGCCGTGGCCAAGCTCATCGCGCACGTAGCGAGGCACCACAGGAAACGTGGCGCCCATAGCGGCAAAGAACGTGAATGCACTGACTGCCAGCCGCGCGAACGTGAGATCAAAGAGACGGCCGGCCGGGTCGGGTACAGCGAGTTCATCCCGACGAGCGGTCATGCTCGCAGCACTTCTTCGCCGACAACCGGCCCGGGACGCAGCTGAAAGAAGATGGCCAAAGCAAGAGCGGCCATGGCACCCGCATACAGGACGAGGTCAAGCGAGGTGGCCTCGATGAGTGGCCCGGCAATGATGTTGGCAATGGGGACTGTGCCCCCAAACGACAGCACCCACAGCGCAGCGACACGGCCGCGTACAGACTCGTCGACGTGTTCTTGCCATTCGGTGTTGAGTGCTGTGGGCAAGATGAAGTAAAAGAGTCCCACAAAGAAGATGACTCCGTAGCCAACGTTCACGTTCCGGATGCTGGCAAGCCAAGCCAACATGACCGCGAAACCAATCAGGCTGCCTCGCATGACGTACTTGCGGGGAAGGCGAAGCAAGACCGTTGCCACCAGACCCGCACCAGCTAACGCTCCTAGGCCAAAGCACGCGTAGAAGTAGCCATAGGTTGTGCTTTGGGCGTCGACACCGAGATTGATCTCGGCAATGGCTGGGAGCTGGCCTAAGAAGGGCAGGCAACACAACGAGAACAAGCTCATGGCTAACAGCGGCCGCCCGACTTGGGGGGCTCGCCAAGCCAAGCGGAATCCACCAAAGATCCGTTCGGAGAAGCTTCGAGCGGTAGAGCCAGGCGACGGCATGTGCGTGATCCACAATGCAAGAAGCACAAACAGGTACGTGGCTGCATTGATGAAGAAGACCTCGGCGAACCCAAATTGCGCCGTTAGGTAGCCGCCAATGGCAGGTCCAACAACGCGTGCGCCGTTGACTTGGGCCGAGTTCAGCGCAATGGCAGCCGACATGTTGCGCCGACCAGCCAGAGCGGGCAACACCGAGGTAAACGCTGGAGCGTAGATGCCCTGGCCTAATCCAATGATGAACACCAACAGCAGGAGCGTGCTCTTGGTGATAGTGCCGTCCAGCACCGCAATGCCCAAAACGATGGTCCAAGCCATCTGCCAAATTTGGGTGGCAAGCAGCAGCTTTCTGCGGTCGACCGTGTCGGCCAGCGAACCACCCAGCAGGCTGAGGATGGCGAGGGGGCCTAGTTGGGCAAAGATGATGCCGCCCAGGTAGGCGCTGGACTCGCTTATCTCCCAGGCCAAAACCCCCAGCGCTGCGGTTTGCATCCAACGCCCTGAATTCGACAGGAACGAAGCAATGTAGATGCGGCGGAAGGCTGGTTCTTTGAGCGCATCTCGTGCGGAACCAGCTTGGGACGGGGGTGGCATAACCGTTCTAACTTAGAGCTTGCCCGGGGCACTCAGATGGCCTCGGTTAGGGCATATGTCACAAGCTGGTGCCAGCCCCGGGTACTTCGATGACTACGAGGTCGGTGGGGGATTGTGCCTCGGAGTTCGGGAGCAAGGAGACCGAAACCCGTCGACCCACCTTGTGGACAACGAAGAGTTGGCCGTTGCCGGCGCGGGCGATGCCTTTTGCGCGAACCACACTTGGAGCGAGGCCCTCCACGAATTCTGTGAGCGATGCTTCTGAGACATCTGGCGGGAACGGGACAAGTCTCGTGACGTGCGGGTCAAACAGCGTGGGAGGTGCAACGTCAGCAACGCCCCCTGGGCGACGTGCCCCCAGACTCAAGATGGTTCCGGTCACGGCTGGGTTGTCTGCTGTCACAACAGGCGTGTCTGGGGCCAATCGGCGCAACTGCGCCTCGGTGGCAGCCAGGGATGCGGCATCGGCGATGTCGGCCTTGGCGATCACTAGCTGATCAGCGGCCTCCACCTGAGCAGTGACAAGCGGGCCCAAATCGGGATCGTTGCAGCGCAGGGCAAATTGTTCTGCGTCGACCAAGACCACGACGGCGTCGAGCATGAACCCAGGGCTTTGAGCCCAAGGTAAGACTCGCCGCG
>JAUIIS010000091.1 GCA_030431575.1 Acidimicrobiia bacterium
CGCAAGGTCGGTCGAGCATTCAACGATGCCATGGTCCATACGGCGCTGGCATCGATCCCGGGCATGTATGGCCTTGGCGGAGGGCCCTCTGCAGCGTCGCCGTTTGGGGTCTACCGGCCTGCCACGATCCCCAACGATCTCGTGCCCCAATACGTCCATATGCTCGGCGGCGAAACCGTCATGGTGGAATCGGTCGCTCCAACCGGCGAACCGCTTGACATTGAGCTTCCCCCAACCCAGATGCCTCCAGCAGAACCAACCGTAGATGCGCCAATAGGCACCGTCGTCGGCACCAGATCCGGCGACAAAGGCGGCGACGCCAACCTGGGTGTATTTGCCCGAACCGATGAAGCCTGGGCCTGGCTCGATGCCACCCTCACCGCCGAACGACTCGCCGAACTACTGCCCGAAACCAGTGGACTTGTCATCGACCGGTACCGGCTTCCCTACGTGCGGTCGCTGAACTTCCTTATCCGGGGGCTCCTCCAAGAAGGGGTAGCAGCCTCGACCCGACAAGACGGCCAAGCAAAGGCGCTGGGAGAGTGGTTACGGGCGCGTGTGGTCCCCATTCCTGCAAGCCTGGTACAGCAGGCCAACAATTTCGCAAGCCCGACCGTAGGAGCAACCTCATGAAGAACGATGTGACCGAGATGTTCGGGATCGACATACCGATCTTTGCCTTCAGCCACTGCCGCGATGTCGTGGCCGAGGTAACCAAGGCTGGTGGCTTTGGAGTTCTGGGCGCCGTGGCTCACTCTCCAAGGAGTCTCGAAATCGACCTGCAATGGATCGAGGACGAAGTTGGGGACAAGCCGTACGGTGTCGACCTCATTGTTCCCGCAAAGTACGTGGGCTCTGACGAAGGCGGCGAGGTCTCTGTGGGCGACATGGTGTCCATGATTCCCCAGGAACACATGGACTATGTGCAGGACATCCTGCGGCGCTATGACGTTCCTCCGCTACCCGAAGACGAAAGCCGAGGTCAGTTCGGCGTGGCCGACGATGGCGCTGCGCCCATGAGTGCAGGCACCGCTGGCCCCCAGCTCGAGATTGCTTTGGCGTTCAAGCCTGCGCTCATCGTCAACGCGCTGGGGCCGCCCCCCAAATTCATGATCGACCAAGTCAAAGCGGCCGGTCGTAAGGTTGGTGCACTGGCCGGCAAGGCCCAACACGCCGAACGTCACGTCAATGCAGGCGTGGACCTCATCATTGCCCAGGGCTACGAGGCTGGCGGTCACACAGGCGAGATCGGGTCCATGGTGCTTATCCCCGAGATCGTCGACGCAGTGGGCGACACGCCGGTCCTAGGCGCTGGCGGCATTGGCCGCGGTCGACAGATGGCTGCATCCATGGCGCTTGGAGCCCAAGGCGTTTGGTGTGGCTCGGTATGGCTCACCACCGAAGAAGCCGAAACCCATCCCGTGGTCAAAGAGAAGTTCTTGTCAGCGACGTCCTCGGACACGATCCGGAGTCGATCGCGAACAGGCAAGCCTGCGCGTCAGCTCAAGACTGCGTGGACCGAAGAATGGGAAAACCCCGAAACCCCAATGCCTCTCGGTATGCCATTGCAACCAATTTTGGTCAACGACGCTATCGGCCGCATCAATCGCGCAGCCCATCGTGAAGGCTCAGGCGCAGCAGAACTCGCGAACTACTTCGTGGGCCAAATCGTTGGCACCATGAACAAGTCGAAGCCCACAGCGCAGGTCGTCTACGAGATGGTCGAGGAGTTCATCGAAGCTACCGAAGCCGTCGGCAACCAAATCGCAGCGGAATAGCATCTCCAGCCCGGCCCGGTGTAGGCGACCCTCGTCCGAGGCAAGCCCCGGCTGTGCTGCGAGGATGAACCGATGAACAACGATCGATCAGCAACCGTGGTACGGGGTGCCTGTCATCACGACTGCCCAGACACCTGTGTTTGGAACGTCACCGTGCAAGACGGTCGGGCGGTCGCGTTGCATGGCAACCGCGACCATCCCACGACTGCCGGTCAACTGTGCCCGAAAGTCAACAGGCTCCTCGACCGGGTCTATCACCAAGATCGCCTCACCACGCCGCTGCGCCGCGTAGGACCAAAGGGGTCGGGGAGCTTCGAACCCATCGGCTGGAACGACGCAATAGCCAGCATTGCCGAGAGGCTCACCGCTTTGTGCGACGGACCTGGCGCCGAATCCATCCTCCAGTACTCATTCGCAGGAACCCAGGGCATGGTGCAAAAGGGCGTGATGGCCGATCGCTTCTTCGCTGCATTGGGCGCTAGCGACATCAAACGCCACCTGTGCGGGGTCACCGCCCGGATTGGCGCCGCCGAGGTCTTAGGGACGCCAATGGGGTTCGATCCCCAAGACATCGCGATGGCCCAGACCATCCTGTTGTGGGGAACCAACACCTACCTTACTAACCGGCACTTGTGGCCCTTCATCGAACAAGCTCGCGCCAACGGCGCAGTCGTAGTTGTCATCGACCCCGTGGCCACGGCAACCGCACAAAAGGCTGACGAGTTGTTCCAGCTCAAGCCCGGGTCCGATGTCGCGCTTGTGCTGGGCATGGTCAACATCTTGATCGCAGAGGACCTCGTTGATCACGACTGGATTCACTCCAACACCACGGGCTGGGATGATCTGCGCAGCGCTGCTCTGACAATGCCAGTCGAACGCGCTGGGCGGATCACTGGCATTGACCCTCTGCGGATTGTCTGGCTGGCGCGCACCTACGCCGCCCGGCAGCCGTCGGCGATCCGAACACTCGTTGGGCCCGAGCACCGAAAACAGGGTCGCGACATCATGGCTGCGATCACGATGTTGCCAGCCGTCGTGGGGGCATGGCGTCATAGTGGGGGAGGGCTGGCCCGATCCACGAGCGTCTACTTCGAAGAAGCCCTCAATGTTGTGGCGCCCGAGGGCCCGGCGCGTCGTTCGTTCAACATGGCACGCCTTGGCGAGATACTCACCGACAAGGGATTGCACCCAACGATCCAGGCTCTTGTTGTGCACAACTCCAATCCCGCGGTGATCGCCCCGGACCAGAACCGAGTAATCGAAGGTCTAGAACGCGAGGATCTCTTCACGGTCACGATCGACCAGTTCCTGACTGACACTGCCCGCTACAGCGACATTGTGCTGCCGGCCACCACCCAGCTCGAGCATCTCGACTTGGCTGACTCGTGGGGGCACTTGTACCTGGCGCTTAACAAGCCTGCCATCGAGCCTGTGGGCCAGTCATTGCCCAACACCGAGATCTTTCGCCGTCTAGCCAACGCGATGGGGATGGACGATCCGGTGTTTGCGGCCACCGACGAAGATGTGGTGCGTGAGTTGTTGGATTCAGCGCACCCGTTGATGGACGGCATCACCTTCGAGACGCTCGAGCGCGATGGCTGGGCCCGGCTCAACATTCCCCACGGGCACCGCCCCTACCTGCGCGCCGGGGTAGAGGATCGGCCGAAGATGCGCCTGCGGGCAGTGGAATACCGGCCTGGAGACGAAGTCCCAGGCAGGGGAGCGTCGGCTTGGCCGCTCCAACTCCTGTCACCCAAGCAGCACACCAAGTTTCTCAACGCGAACTATGGCGGCTTCCCCGAACATCATCCTCAAGCTGGTCAACCCGTCGTGTCACTCCACCCAACCGACGCACAAGCACGGGGCATCGTTGCTGGCGACGAAGTTCGTGTGCACAATGACCGTGGGTCCCTGACACTTGAGGCTGTGGTGGACCCAGCGTTGCTCGAGCGCACGGTGTCGATCCCTTTCGGCTGGTGGCACGCCGCCACTCCCGAGGGGCGGTCGGTCAACGTACTCACCAACGCCACCGTCCCCGACGATGACATCGGCTCTGCCTTCTTCCTCGAAACCCTGGTCGAGGTCACCCGCGCCGAGTAACCGCATCACACCCCGCGCTCACGCAGTTCGGCCGTTGGGCGGCCATGCGTGTTGCCTGCCGACCCAGACCCCACGCGAGGCAGCTAGGACGTGGATTCGACGATGAAGCAGGCGGTCGTGGCGGTGCTGCCGCCAATGTTGAGGGTGGCGGCTCGTTTGGCGCCATCCACCTGGTAGTCACCGGCAGAGTTGGAGACCTGCTTGGCGGCGTCCAGGAGCATGCGGGCTCCGGTTGCGCCGACAGGGTGGCCACCGCCAATGAGGCCACCGCTGGGGTTCATCGGGTGTGCACCGTCGCGCTCGAGGGCCCCGGACTCGACGGCTTTCCAACTTTCGCCGGGGGCCGTAATGCCAAAGTGATCGATGGCCATGTACTCAGACGGAGTCATGCAGTCGTGCGTCTCGATGACATCGACATTGCTTACCCCAGGAATCCCCGCACGCTCGAACGCATCCGTGATAGCGCCACGAACATGTGGCATCACGAAGGGTTCGTTCACCGACGCGTCGAGCTTTTCCTGAAGACCAAGACCAACCGTACGATGCCCCCACCCGGTTATCTGCGCTTTCGCGCGACCAACGCCGCCGTTGGCAGCGAGCCAGCGCTGCGACACCAGCACCACGCCAGCGGCGCCATCGGTGATCTGCGTTACGTCGTTACGTCGCAAGCGACCGGCAACGACCGGATTGAGATGGTCGTCGGTCCCGAAGCTGTCTGAGGTGAGCTTCCACGCCCGGGTCTGAGCGTTGGGGTTATCTTTGGCGTTGCGAAGGTTGAGTTCGCCAATGGCCCGAAGATGCGTGTCGTCGACCCCGAAGCGTTTGTCGTACTCGTCGGCTACTCGGTCAAACGCGTACGGCCAAAAGAATGGCACCCCGTCGGTTTCATGACCCACCCATGCCGCAGCGTTTTGGATGCTCGCCGCTTCTGCGCCAGGAACGCTCTTTTCTTGCTCGGCACCCAGCACAAGCACACAGTCGTACCGACCAGCTTCGATCTCGGCCATGGCCGCCAGGGCCGCCATGGAAGCCGAGGCGCAAGCCGCCTCGTGGCGCATGGCTGGCTTGCCCCAAAGCTCGGGCACAACCGATGCCGGCATCGCGCCCAGGTGTCCTTGGCCGTTATAAAGCTGGCCAAAAGCGTTGCCGACATGAATGCTGTCGATCTGGTTTGGTGCCACCCCAGCATCAGCGAGCGTGTCGGTCACGGCCTCGCGAACGAGGTCAGCAATCGTGAGGTCTTGCTTGGCTATGTTTCGTGCGAAGTCTGTTTGCGATCCACCCAGGATGTAGACGGACGATGCTGGTGCTGGGCTCATTGGTCACTCCATCGAGCTCTCAGCTCGGGCTTCAGTACCTTGCCCACAGGGTTGCGAGGCAAAGCATCGACGAGTTCCAGGCGTTCGGGCAGCTTGTAGCTCGCTACGTTGGCGTTACGCATGTGCTCGACGATGCTGTCCAGGGTAGGCGGCTGTTCAGAAGCGACGACAAACAGGCCCACGCGTTCGCCCAGGTCTCGGTCGGGGAAGGCCACTGCGGCCACTTCGTTGACTCCCTCCATTGCGCCGACCAAGCCCTCTACCTCTGCGGCTGAGACGTTCATTCCCCCGCGGATGATGATGTCCTTGGCCCTGTCAACAAAGCGGAGCAGCGTTGGGGGATTGCTGTCGCCGCCGTACTCGAACACGTCACCAGTGCGGAAGAAGCCGTCGGCATCGAACTCGGTGCCGTCCGAACCCAAGTAGCCGTCGAACACCGTGGGGCCCCGAAACCGCAGCTCACCCGGAATGCCGGTTTCGCTGATGACGCTCTCGTCGCCGAGAGCGACCAGCTTTACCTCAACGCCGGGGCGGGTTGGAACCGGGAAGAACCGAGCCCGTTCGGCAGGATCTGGCACTGAGGCCGCCGTCGACAGCAGGGCCGCGCCTTCGTTGGACCCAAAAACGTTCACAATCTCGATGCCTCGAGCCTGCCAACCCTCGACCATCCAAGGATCTAATGGCGCCGAGCCCGAGCTGATCTTGCGGATTGAAGTCAGATTGGCCTGGGCAAGCAAAGCTTCGTTGGACAACAACATGTTGAGCAGCGGGGGAGGTGCCACCGTGTAGGTGATGGACTCGGTCTGGATCTGTCCAAGAAAGACCTGCAAGTCCAGCGGTTGATGAAGGTGCAGCGCTGCGCCAGCCATAGCCCACGGCACCAACATGCCGCCTATACCAGCCATATTCACGACCGGGAACGGGCACAGGATGTTGTCGGTGCTGGTCAGGCCCAGCTCGCTTACCTGAAAGCTGGCCGACGCCAGCCACATGGCATTGGTTCGTGGGACGCCTTTGGGATCGCCAGTGGTGCCACTTGTCCAGCACACACTGACGACGTCGTTGGGAGTAGATCCTTGCGCCTTGGCCCGAGCCTGACTTGGGGCGAGTTGGAGCATGGCGACGTTGGCGGCTTTGTCCTGGTCGAAGGTGGCCACCTGCATCGGTGCAGCAGCGCCCTGGGCCAGTTGGGTGATGATCGTGAGCTGATCGGGGCGATCGGTTCGCTGGCCAGTAACGAAGACCGTTGGGCTAGTGACCTCAATCCCATAGGAAAGTTCGTGCTCGCGATGTTGCACCGGATACGGCACGACCACAGCCCCGATGCGAGCGCAGGCCAAGATGGTGATAGGGAGTTCGACGATATTCGGAAGCTGCACCCCGACGCGTGCGCCTGGTGCGGCTCCCAAATCCTCGAGCTGGGCAGCTACCGCGTCGATCGCTGTGTTGAGCTCAGCCCAGGTGAGCAACAGCGGATCGCCAGTGGTGAAGGTCGCCCGGTTTGGGGCATCAACAAGGGCGACCGCGCCTGGGTTTGCCGCGGCGGCCCGGAGCACAAGCTGGTCGATCGTCTGGGGTGGGTTGGTCCGGCTCGACATGGCCCAACCATAATGCGTCAACGGTCACCGGCTTGTCGCTGGGCATTAGCCAACCACGTCCATCAAGCGGGCGAAGTATGTTGAGCACATGGCCTTTCAGCTCAAGAACACTGTGGACAGCGCTCTGCCCCCAGACGACGCGCACCCTTACCGCACCGGTGTGTGGCAAACCCAGGTCAACGAATACGACGCATGGGACATGGAGGTCGTCGGCGAGATCCCAACGGATCTGAGTGGGGTGTATCTCCGAAACACCGAAGTTGCTCTGTTTGAGCCCATCAAGCGGTACCACCCATTCGACGGCGACGGCATGCTGCACGCCATCTCGTTCGGCAACGGCGAAGCGCGCTACGCCAACCGCTTTGTGCGCACTGACGGTTTCGTGGCTGAACAGGAAGCCAAGCAGAGCCTGTGGGCCGGGATTGCCGAACACCCCTCCAACGCCATTGCCCCAACGGGCCGCGGCGCCCGGGGAATGATGAAGGACAACGCAAGCACCGACGTCATCGTCCATGGTGGTCAGGCGCTGGCATCTTTCTACCAATGCGGTGACCTGTATGCGTTGGACCCCAAGACCCTCGAAGCACTGGGCCGTGCAGACTGGGGTGGCAAGTTTCCGGCCGAAGGTGTGTCGGCGCACCCGAAGCTCGACGAGCACACCGGCGAGTTGCTGTATTTTTCCTACTTCGCGGAGGCCCCCTATCTGCGCTTTGGTGTGGTGGATGCCACTGGAGTGGTCACCAATCAGGTCGATGTGGAACTGCCCGGTGCCCGACTACCTCACGACATTGCCTTTACCGAGAACTACGTGGTCCTGAACGATCTGCCACTGTTTTGGCGTCCTGAGGCACTCGCGGAGGGCTACTACTCCAACCACTTCTACCGAGACATACCCAGCCGGTTCGCCGTAGTCCCACGCAACGGTTCCGCCAGCGACATCAGATGGTTTGAGGCAGATCCCACCTTTGTGCTGCATTGGACCAACGCCTACGAAGACGGCGACGAGATCGTTCTCGACGGGTTCTTCCAGCACAACCCAACGGCTCGCGGTGTCGAGCGGTTCCCCGAGGCCTACAAGGGTTTCGAGACCCTCGATATGAACGTGCTGGGCGCCCGCGCTCATCGTTGGCGGTTCAACATGGCTACCGGCGCCACCACCGAAGAGCAGCTCAGCGAGACGTGCTGTGAATTCCCCATGATCAATGGCCGCCACGGCGGACGGCGTCACCGCTACAGCTACAACGCTCGGTGCGCCCAAGGCATCTTTGCTTTCGATGGGCTCATCAAGCACGACATTGATGGTGGCACCGAAGAGCTTTGGGAATGCCCGGAGGGCCAGTTCATCAGCGAAACGGTCATGGCCCCACGCGACGGCTCAACGGGCGAAGATGACGGCTACCTAGTGACCTTCATGTCAGACATCGTCAACGACAGGTCTGCCGCGTTGCTCTTCGATGCTGCCGACCCAAGTAGTGGCCCCATTGCCGACATTGCGTTGCCCGAACGCATCTCAAGCGGCACCCACGCCACCTGGGCCCCGAACGTCTAGCACTCTGCTGCTGGCCGGCTCTGCTTGGGGGTTAGTGCGTGCCGATGCTGTTAAGGGTGGGGCGAAGGCGCTGGTCCGGCGCGGGGCGGGCGCCGGGATGCTCAATAACCCATGCCGCGACCTTGGTTGCGAGTAACGCTGACTCGATGGGGTCACGCCCGCGGAGATACGAAGCTAAGAACGCCCCTGCGAAGGAGTCACCAGCCCCGGTGGCATCCACAAGATTGTTGGTGGCCGGCGCAATGTGGTGCGGCTCGTTGTCGAGCAGCACCAAGGCGCCCTCAGCGTCGAGCTTCAAGATAATCAGCGCTGTGGCATAAAGCTCTGCGAGCCGTTGGGCGATGTCTACCGGGTCACTGAGGCCGGTCAACATGGCTCCTTCTTCTTTGTTGGGCAAGAAGATGTCGATGCCGATGTCTGTGGTGACCTCAAGAAAGGCGTCGACGCCCATTTCGTCGATCATTTGAAACGATCCGGGGTCGAACGACAGGGTTGCCCCTTCGCTCTGCGCCAACAACGCTGCCTCTCGAGAAGCGCTGCGGGGAGGGTCGGTGAAGAACGACCACGCCGTGAGGTGGAGGTGGGTAGATGCGGTGATGGCATGACGGGGGAGCTCGGAAGGCAGCAAGAAAAAGTCGGCCCCATGGCCAGACACCATGGAACGCTCGCCGGTGTGGTCGACGAACACAGCCACCGACCCCGTAAGGTGATTGTCGGCTTGTACAAGGTGCGCCACTACCTGCTCGCGGTCCAGATCTTCGCGGGCAAGCTGGCCAAAGCGATCGTGCCCAATCTTGCCGACGAAATGGGTGTCCATGCCGCAGCGACGCGCCCACACAGCTACGTTGGCGGCACTCCCGCCAGGCATCAACATCACCTCGCCAAAGGTGTCCCCCCCATGGAGCAGCTCCGAATTGGTGCGAATCAGGACGTCGAAGGCAAAGTCGCCGAGGGCGCACAGGCGTGCGGTCATGTCACGCTCCGGTCTCGGGCATCAACGCGTCTCGGGCCTTCAAGATGGCAGCGGTCAGGTCCGCATAAGTATCGAAAGCAGCTAGGTCGTCTCGGAGCGCTTTGATGCGGGCGGGCGCCCGAAAAAGGAAGCCAGCGTTGGCGGCGTCGATCATCTCGAGATCGTTGAACGAGTCACCCGCAGCGATGACGCCGTAGTTCATCGCCTGAAACGCGTTGACCGCAGCGAGTTTTTGGCTGGCTAGGCGAGGCGTAAAGCTCACGGGCCGACCGTTGGCAATGTCGAGGTGGTGGCACAAGATGGTGGGCTGGCCAAGCTGGGCCATGAGCGGGCCAATGAATTGCTCGAACGTGTCGGAGAGCAATACCACCTGCATCTCTTCTCGGAGACCATCGAGGAACGACTTTGCCCCCTCTAGGGGCGTGAGATTGGCGATGACCTTCTGGATGCGATCGATGGTGATGTCGTGGGTGGCCAACGTAGACAGCCGGCCATCCATGAGCCGTTGATAGTTGGGCTCATCTTGGGTGGTGCGTCGTAGGTCGTCCAAGGCGAACTCGTCTGCTAGCGCGAGCCAGATCTCGGGAGTCAATACGCCCTCGACATCGAGCGTGACCAGAAACTGACGGGGGGCAGCTGCGTGTGACATGACGCGGTAGAAGATAGCGGGGTTAGCCCCAAATGCGAGCGTTGTTAGTTGGCATCGTGTCTCGGTAGTGGCCACAATGTCGCAGGTCTGCGACCCCGCCACAGGCGAGAGGAACCCTAAAACCATGACTTCTGACCGGCCATGGATGATGCGTACGTACTCGGGACATTCAAGCGCGGCCGCATCGAACAATCTGTACCGCGACAACCTGGCCAAGGGCCAGACGGGCTTGTCCATCGCGTTCGATCTCCCTACCCAGACTGGCTATGACCCCGATCACCCGTTAGCGGCGGGCGAAGTCGGCAAAGTTGGTGTCCCCGTGGCGCACCTTGGGCACATGCGGACCCTGCTCGACGGCATCCCGGTGGCCGAGATGAATACATCCATGACCATCAACGCGCCCGCTGCGTGGATGCTTGGTCTGTACGTGGCTTATGCGCAAGAACGAGGGGTTGCATCCGACCAGTTGCGTGGGACCACCCAGAACGACATCGTCAAGGAATACCTCAGCCGCGGCACCCACATCTTTCCGCCGGAGCCCAGCCTGCGCCTGATTGTGGACATGGTCGCCTACTGCGCGGTCCACATCCCCAAGTGGAACCCCATCAACATCTGCAGCTACCACCTCCAAGAAGCCGGAGCTACCCCAACCCAAGAAATCGCGTACGCCATGGCCAACGCCATCGATGTGCTCGACGCTGTGCGTTCTTCGGGGCAAGTTTCTCAGGAGCAGTTCCCCGCTGTTGTTGGCGGCATCTCGTTCTTCTTGAACTCGGGTATTCGGTTTATCGAAGAAACCTGCAAGGTGCGCGCCATGACGCAGATGTGGGATCGGATCTGTAGTGAGCGCTTCGGCGTGACCGATCCCAAACTGCGCCGCATGCGATACGGCGTGCAGGTCAATTCGCTGGGCCTAACCGAGCAGCAGCCTGAGAACAACGTGCAACGCATCGTGCTCGAAATGCTCGGTGTTACGTTGTCCAAAGATGCCCGGACGCGGTCATTGCAGCTCCCTGCTTGGAACGAGGCGCTTGGTTTGCCTCGGCCATGGGACCAGCAGTGGGCACTGCGCATGCAGCAGGTGCTGGCGTTTGAGTCCGACTTGCTCGAATACGACGACATCTTTGCTGGGTCACACGTCATCGAAGCAAAGACCACCGAACTTGTCGACGCCGCCGAAGCCGAACTCACAAAGATTCTCGACCATGGAGGCGCCTTTGCGTCGATTGGCGAGATGAAGGCCGGTCTCGTGCAGTCCAACGCCGAACGCATGCGAGCCATCGAAGCCGGAGAAACGACCGTTGTTGGAGTGAATGCGTTCACCGATGGGTTGGAGTCGCCGCTGGTTGGCGAAGGCGCCATCTTGCGGGTCGATCCTGGCGTTGGCCAGGCCATGACAGAAGACCTCGCGGAATGGCGTTTAGGCCGAGACAACGAAGCTGTTGATGCGGCGCTCGATGCGCTCCGCTCGGCGGCTGGGAGTCCGGACAACATCATGGAGCCAACCATTGCTTGTGCCCACGCTGGCGTGACAACGGGCGAATGGGCGGGAGCGTTGCGTGAAGTTTATGGCGAGTACCGCGGCCCCACAGGCCTGGCGTCTGCTTCGGTGAGCTATGCCCCACTTCGTGAACTTGCCGCCCAGTTGCGCGAAGACGAAGGCGGCCCGCCCCGTATTCTGCTCGCAAAGCCAGGCCTCGACGGTCATTCCAACGGAGCTGAGCAGCTAGCGGTTGCTGCTCGCGACGCAGGCATGGAAGTCATCTATCAAGGTATTCGGGTGACCCCGGCCCAGATTGCGGCCACAGCCCAGCAAGAAGACGTCGACTTGATTGGTCTGTCAATGCTCTCGGGTAGCCATCTTGAGATCGTGCCTGAGGTTATGCGGCTTCTGGCAGAAGCCGACGTCAGCGCACCAGTCATCCTTGGTGGGATCATTCCCGACGTTGACCACGAAGCACTGCGGGCGCACGGCGTTGCCGCGGTGTACACGCCCAAAGACTTCGAGTTGGCACAGATCGTGGCCGAGATGGCCAAAATG
>JAUIIS010000473.1 GCA_030431575.1 Acidimicrobiia bacterium
GGGTTGCACATGATCAGATCGAAGCGCTCGCCCTCGACGGGGGCAAACATGTCGCCATGGCGAACGTCGACCCCCAGACCCCCAAGGTTGCGCCGAGCGCACGCCACAGCCGCGGTGGCGGTATCTGTGGCCACCACGACCGCACCGCATTGTGCTGCTACCCCAGCCAACAGCCCGCACCCAGTACCCACATCAAGCACGCGCATGCCCGGTCGCACCAGCGGCGCAACCTGGGACGCCATAGCCACACCCGAGAGGTGACGCTTAGGGTCAAAGACCGACCGGTCAATCCAGTACGTTCGGGTGCCGAAGGTAATGCTGCGTTTCCATGGGCCGTTCAGGAACCGCCCAACCGCAGCCTTACTCGGGGTTCGAGTAAACAGGGTCGCGCTTCTCAAAGAACGCCTGGACCGACTCGACCTGGTTTGGCGAGCCAATCAACGCACCAATCTCAGAACGTTCGGACGCAAACGCGGTGGCTTCGTCGGCGGCGCCAGCCGCACGAAACAGCCGCTTGGCGGCCCGCACCGCATGCGGCGACTTGCCCGCAATCTCATGAGCCATTTCCAACGCAGTCTCAAGCGGATTATCAGCCACCTTGGTGGCCAACCCCAACTGGACTGCCTCAGAACCCTCGACCATGCGGCCCGAGAACGTCAGCTCCTTGGCCACATCGAGCCCAACAAGCTCTACCAAGCGCTTCGTGCCAGTCATGTCTGGGATAAGACCCCAGCGGATCTCGAGCACCGACATCCGCGCCTCGGGGGCAACGACCCGCATGTCCGCAGCAAGCGCCAGCTGGATGCCGCCACCAAGGGCAACACCAGTAACCGCGGCGATGACCGGAACGGGAAGCTCGGTCCAGCCGTAGCAGGCCTGCTGGCCGTGGTGCGTAATCTGGTCCTCGGAGCGATCGAGCGCCTCGACAATCTTCTCGCTGCTGGCGCCATCGCTGCTAGGTGACTCTTCGGCCGGTTTGTCGGAGGCGCCAGCCATCTTCTGGAAAGACGAGAAATCGAGGCCCGAACAGAACGCTCGACCCTCGCCAGAAAGCACGACCGCACGCAACGACGAATCTGTCGCCAACGACGCGCTGGTTTCAACCAGCGCGTCAAACATGGCTGGGTCAAGGGCGTTCATTTTGTCGGGCCGGTTGAGGCGCACGTCGGCAACCCCATTGTCCATAGTCACCACAACACGATCAGACACAGCATTCTCCTCAAGTCGACGGCCAGCTTAGATGCCGAGCCAAGGCGGCACACCTCCATGGCTCACTGACCCTCAGCATGAGTGTGGTCGCTGCTTTATTGGAGGGTCAGCTGTAGTCTCGTGATGCCATGGCCGCACCGGTTTTCGGTGCTGACTGTAGGCTTTTAGGCCCCAGCCAGCTAACCGGTCGCGGCGCCCCCCTTTCATGACTGCCAGCACCTCACACGCAGATGATCACCCCACCCGTTGGTGGCGGAGAAAGATCGTGACCATTCCGGCCCGCATCGGCCTGAGTGTCGCGCTGATCGTTGTCATCTTCGCGCAAATGGACGACATCGACACCGGCGAACTCATCCCCGACTGGAACCGGTCCAACACCTTGTGGACCTTGGCAGCCTTTGCCATGACCTTCACTGCCTTTGTGCTCGCAGCGATGCGCTGGCAGCGAGTGCTGCGGGCCCTTGGAGAGAACCAGCCTCTGCCCCGTCTGTTCTCGCACTACATGGCCGGGCAGTTCCTTTCCAACTTTGTACCCACAACCGTTGGCGGCGACGTGTTGCGAGTCTCTCGGCTCAGCCGAGACACCAACGACGGCCCCATCAGCTTCACATCGGTTGTGTTCGAACGCCTCAGCGGGTGGCTGGTCCTGCCCATCATCACCTTCGCCGGCTTTGCGATAAACCCGGGCCTCACCCACCTGGGTTCGGCCACGAGCGTCCCGCTCTATGTGGCCGCGGCAACCCTGATTGGCCTGGTCCTGGTCATCGTGGTGCTGGGCAACGACTGGATTGGGTCCTCGCTTTCCGGGCGCAGCGGCTTGCTCCGCTTTGCCGAAGCCATCCACCTCGGAATCGACCGCCTCAGACAACATCCACGGGCCGCCAGAGATGTCCTGATAAGCGCGTTTGCCTACCAGTTTGTGATCTTGCTGGCAGCCGGGTGCGCTGTCGAAGCTCTTGAAATTGAACAAGTGGGCCTTACCGCGCTGATGGCGTTCCTGCCAGCAGTACTCATTGTGCAGG
>JAUIIS010000092.1 GCA_030431575.1 Acidimicrobiia bacterium
GTGTCGGGGTCTTGGGCAGAGGGATCGATGGGCACGCCGCCGAGCGGGCTGCGTAACGCGCTGGCTAACTCGGGGTGCTGCACCGACCACGCGGTCAGTCTCGTGAGGTGACGAGTGAGTACTTCGGCGGTGGTGAGCTCGGGTGTCGAGAGGTCGAAGGTGATCTCGCGGTCAAGGGCCGGGAGTGATTGTTTGATGGCTTGCTCGACGATGTCGGTGAGTGTTCCAAACGCCGACCGGAGGGAGTCGGTTGTGACGCCCACGGCTTCTGCGATGGTTTCGAGGTTGAGCCGAGCGGGACCTTCTTTGCGTAGGCAAGGCTCGACGGCATCAAGGACGAGCTTTCTTGTGTTGGCGACGACGGTGGGGCTCTGGTTGTTGCGCCAGGCACGCTTGGCCTTACGTGCTGTGTCTCGAAGGCCAACCTCTACGCGCTGGTCGCTAGCGTCAATGGGGGCCAGGATGGGACTGACGATAGTGAGCACGATGCTGGCGAACGTCTCGTGGGTGATGGTGCCGGGGGCCACAGCGTTGTAGCTGAAGAAGCTCTCGGCCATTCCTCGCATGACCGTGGAGAGCAGCTGCGGCGTCCATGGTGCTCGCATCTTGGTGTTCCATGCCTGCATGGCCTGTTCGATGACGCCTGCATAGACAGAGTCGATGCCCGAGTTGTAGGCGGCTAGTGCTTGGCGCAGCGTGGGGTCGTTGCGGCCAACGGCGAACGCGATTGCGCGCATGTGGGGGGCCGCTGAGGCGTTGGCGGCCTCGAAAAAGACTGCGCTGAACGCTGAGATGCTGTCGACAAGGTCCCCGTCGGATTCGAGCACCAGTTCGCGAAACACGGTTTGGGAGGCCTCGCCGAGTGCTTCGTGGTCGCCGACGTCGAGGAATGGCAACAACACGCGCCGGCAGAACTCCTCTTTGGTAGCGAAGTGGTCATAGAACACTCGGCGAGTGCGCCCTGCGGTCCCAGTGACCGCTTCGGGGCTGAAACCGGCGCTAAGGATTCCGAGGGTGTCGTCAGTCAAGAGACGGGCTCCGGCGCTTGCGAGGCGTTCTGCGGGGTCTGTGATGGCCTGTATGGCTTCGCTGGGGAGCACTTCGGGCATGGTGGGCACCCTTTGGGTTGACTATTTGACAGATTGACAGACTGTTTCGGCCATCTGCACATTGTGTGCAGTAGTCTCGCACATTGTGTGCTGCATTTCAGGCGCCCACATGGCATTGTTGTGCTTGGTTCCCCTCTGAAGACCTGTCGCAAGGCACGTCATTAGAGGAATAGTCGAACTGGCGGGAACCAAGGACTTCAGGGGGCTGGGTCGGTGGGATCTCGGCCCCCTGAAAGTCCAAAACCCCGGCGCTGGATGCGGGGTATTAAGCTCCCAAAGATGGGACTAGGGACAAAACCATTCGTGCGCGGTATCACCGAACTCGGCGATGGGGCCTACTGCTGGCTGGCCCCAGACGGCTCGTGGGGTTGGAGTAACGCCGGACTGATTACCAGCGGAGACGCATCCATGGTGGTTGACACGCTCTTCGATCTTGCCTTGACTGCCGACATGCTCGAAGCCATGAAGGTCGTGGCGCCAGCAACGGCTCGCCACGTTGACGTGCTGGTCAATACCCATGCCAATGGCGATCACTGTCATGGCAACGAGCTTGTTCCTACCAACCGCATCATTGCGTCGGTGGCTGCCGCGGCCGAAATGGACGAGCTCCCCCCAGCAGCGTTGGCCGCGTTAATGAGCACGGTCGACAAAGACGAGACGCACTTGGGCCGCTACCTGCGGCATTGCTTTGACGCGTTCACCTTCTCCGGTATCGCCCACACGCCGCCGACCGAGACGTTTAGTGGACGACGTCAGGTGCAGGTTGGCGACAAGGCCGTAGAACTCATCGAGGTAGGTCCAGCGCACACCTTGGGCGATGTTTTGGTGTACGTACCTGACGATCATGTCGTGTTCACCGGCGACATCTTGTTTATCGAAGGTACCCCCATCATGTGGGCGGGACCGGTTCAGAATTGGATCGATGCGTGCGACTTGATTGCCAACCTCGACGTCGAGGCCGTGGTGCCAGGTCATGGTCCAGTCACCGATGCTGCCGGAGCGCGTGCAGTTCGCGACTACTGGACGTTTTTGCGTGACGAGTCTCGTCTTCGTTTCGATGCCGGGATGTCGGTACGCGACGCCGCTCGCGACATCGACCTCGGTGCCTTTGCCGATTGGGGCGAGGCTGAACGGGTGTTCTTAAACGTCAACACCCTCTACCGCGAGTTTGGCTCCACCGACATCGTCGAAGATGTTTTTGGGCTCTTTAGCGGCATGGGCGAGCTCTGGGACATCGATACCGACTAACGGGCCACTAGAACTCGCCGTGTCTGCCTTCGCCTGAGACAAAGCGGCTGGCTCCCTCGCGAGTCTCGCCCGAACGAATTGTTGTCATCCCCAGAACCACCTCATTGGCCAAGGCTTCAGCCTCGGTCTGGCCCCACTGCTCGATCGCCGAACGCCGATCCGATCGGACGCAACGTTGCGGGAACGCAGCAATGGTTCGAGCCAGCTTGGTGGCGCCAGCCACTGCACCTCCAGGTGGGGTGAGCCGGTTTGCCAAACCCATCTGCAGGGCCTCGTCGCCGCCGACGGGGCGCCCGGTGAGGATGAGATCCATGGCATGGCTGTGGCCAACGAGGCGAGGCAGCCGCACGGTGCCACCGTCGATGAGAGGCACGCCCCATCGGCGGCAGTACACCCCAAACGTTGCATCCTGCGCTGCAACACGGAGGTCGCACCACAACGCAAGCTCCAGACCGCCAGCGACCGCATGTCCCTCGACCGCCGCAATCACTGGTTTTGTCATCACCTGTCTGGTTGGACCCATGGGCCCGAGCGATCCAAGGATCGTGTCGGGCTCCAACTCGGTGACCGTATTTCCTCGCCCGTCGGAGATGGCGGAAAGGTCAGCGCCGGCGCAAAACGTTCCGTCTGCTCCGGTGAGGATGACTACGTCGATGGCTTCGTCGGTATCGGCTTGGTCAAGCATGTCTTGGAGGAGCTGGGCGGTGGGTCCGTCAACGGCATTACGTACCTCAGGACGGTTGATGGTGATGGTCGCGATGCCATCGTCGGAGCGATACAGGACGTTCGTCATACTCCACTTTATGTCCAGTGGCCGCGCTGATCTTGAGCAAAGACAGCCAACGCGCACCAGATGATTGCGTAGCCTCCGAGCTGCGCGGCGCTGAAGCTCTCGTTGTACACCACGACGCCAAGAAGGAACTGCAGCGTTGGAGCCACAAACTGCAGCAGGCCAATGATGCTGAGGGGTACCCGTTTCGCCGCCGCGGCGAACCAGACCAACGGCGCAGCCGTAATCACGCCGGTCAGCATCAACCAAATCATGGTGGCGCCATCGCCGTTGATGTCGGTGCCGCTCTGGGCCCTAGCTGTGAGCAAGAGCAGTGCCGGCGCGATGAGAATCACCATCTCAAGGTTGAGGCCGATGATTGGACCTGCAGGTGCAACCTTGCGAATGAGCCCGTAGACGGCGAAGGTCCCCGCGAGCAGTAGCGATACCCAGGGAAGAGATCCCGCTGCCACGGTGAGCCAGGCCACGCCGACGCTGGCCAAGGCCACGGCTGCCCACTGAGCCCGCCGGAGCTGTTCGTGGAGCACGAAGACGCCCAGGGCCACGCTTACGAGGGGGTTCATGAAGTAGCCGAGCGAGGCTTCGGTAACGCGCTCGGCCCCGACGGCCCAGACGTAGGTGCCCCAGTTGGTAGCAATAAGGGCCGCTGCGGCAAGCGCAGCAAGCCTTGCTTTGGTTCCGCGAGCTACGGTCCGAAGCTCATTGGTCCTACCAGTGGCCACCACGATCGCAGTCACGATGACGGAGGTCCAAACGACCCGCCACCCCAACGTGTCCACCGCCGCCACATCGTCGAGCTGCTTCCAGAACAAAGGCGACAAGCCCCACCACAGGTACGCGAGCAGACCAAGGGCCACGCCGCGTTGGTCGATCTCAGGTGCCGATGGAGGGGCAGTCGATGTCACCCAGCGAGGCTAACGGCTCTGCGCTGGTCAGGGATGTGCCGCTGTGTCGATGCCAGTCGAGCCCGACGCGAACTAGCCGTAGATTATGGTCAGACTGCCGGTAGTTGCGTCACCGGGGGCACCAACCACGAGGTCGTCGCGTCCATCGCCGTCGAGGTCTCCTGCCGCGAGCGCTCGTCCGAAACCGGCGTTCGATGAGGGTGATCCCGGCAGGGCCTTGCGGCCCTTCCAATACCACTGGTGGCCATTGGTTTTGAGTCCCGATTTGGTGGCCTTGAGGACATGGACAGCGCCGGCGCCCTTGTTGGCCTTGCGGTTTTCGCCCGGAACGCCGATGGCGAGCCCGTCAAGTTGACCCCCATGAAAATTGCCAACCGCGAGGGCGAAGCCGAACTCGTCTCCAGATTGGGGTTTGGACTTGATGCGCTTGGTTGCCTGGGTGAAGGTCTTGGCCCCGGCCGATGCCAGACCGGCCTTTGTGCCGTACAGGATCTGGGTTGCGCCCGCTAGCTCGGCTGCGCCAAACGTATGACCAGGGATGCCAACGGCGAGGTCTGCTCGATTGTTGCTGTCGAAGTACCCCGCGGCGAGCGCTGCCCCAAACTGTGCGTCACTTGTTGGGCCCGCTGCAGCAGTGAACGACCTTGACTGCTGTTCGGCTATGCCTGACTTGGTGCCCGCAAACACCACCACGGCTCCCGCGGCTGGCGCACCATCGACGTCTTGTCCAGGGGTACCCACGGCCAGGTCGTCTCGTCCGTCGCCGTCGAAGTCGGCCGCAGCAAGCGCTGAACCGAACAGGTCCCCGCTTACAGCTGAACCATCGACGCCGCCCGATCCTTCACGAAGGTAGTGCGATCCCTTCGCGATCAGGCCCGACTTGGAGCCGTAGAGCACGACGACCGCCCCGGCATCGGGAGCGCTCTTTCCTCCCGCACCAGGCGCTCCAATAGCGAGGTCGTCGCGGCCATCACCGTTGAAATCACCTGCAGCTAAGGCGGTACCTAGCGCTGCATAAGGTTGCGCGTCGCCAGCTACCCCGGCGGTCTTGGCGCTGAACGTCACCGCCCCTTTCGTGCGTAGACCGGACTTTGCGCCATACAGAATCGAAACCGAACCAGCGTCTTTTGTCTTGCCCGCTTTGCGGCCAGGTGCGCCGATCGCTGCGTCATCAAATCCGTCGCCGTCGAAGTCGCCGACGGCCACGGCGCTGCCAAACATGTCGTTCTTCTTCGATGCGCCTGGGATGGCTTTGAGGCCCTGGTGGAAGCTGGTCTCGGCGCCGGGGCCGTCCTTCGAACCAGACACGACGTGTACCAAGCCAGCGGCTTTGCGTTTCCCAAGGTTCTCGAAGGGCGCTCCGGCCAAGATGTCGTCGTAACCGTCGTTGTCAAAGTCGCCAAGGGCGATCGAAGCGGCAAAGAAGTCGCCCGCCTCGCTCTTGTCATCGACGCCTTTGCTGTTTTGGTTGAGTTGTTGGCCACCCTTGGGGGACAGTGCAGTGACGGTCCCGATGCCTGCCACCAGAGCGAGTAGGGATGCCACGGCGATCGCCAGCCGCAGGGGAGTGGTTGTGGTGCGCATCACTGGCCTTTCACGATCACATCTTTGGCCGCAGCCTTGAGCTTGTCTTGGGCTCGAGAGCCAACGAGCTGATCGGCGCCTTTGTTGCCGCGCAGGTTGTCGGCTCCTCGCCCGCCGTAGAGGCGGTCGTTGCCACGCCCGCCCCTTAGCCGGTCGTTGCCGGCGTCGCCTCGGAGCTCGTCGTCTCCACTGTCGCCGTAGAGACGGTCGTTGCCGTCGCCGCCAAAGGCTGCGTCGTTCCCCGGACCAGCACAGATGAGGTCGTTGCCACCGCCGCCGTAGATGAGGTCATTGCCTCCGAGGCCCACAATGACGTCATCGCCGGGTGTTCCCCGCAGGGTTTCCGATGCTGCGCTTCCCACGATGGTGGCCGACTTACCTGCGCACGAATGGCTAAAGATCCCTAGGTCTTCGTACTTGGCGCCAAGGATTTCTCTGCTGTCGGCCCCAAGCCAGCCGTCGAGCATTGTTGCGTAGACCGATCTGAAGTCCACTTGATGGCGAAGGTTGCCGCGGTCGTCCAGCTTGGTTAGCGAAGGTTGTTCGCCGTAGAGGCCACCCTTTACCGCGTCGCCAACAACAAAGAGGCTGTTGGCGGTGCCGTGGTCGCTCCCGGCGGCGCCATTTGCCTCAGGACGGCGGCCGAACTCTGACCAGGTCATGAGCACGACGCGGCTGCGTAAGGAGGGCTTGATGTTGTCGAAGAGGTGGTCGATAGCGTTGTCGACCGACGTCATGAATTGGTCGTGTTCGGGACGTTGGGCGGCGTGGTGGTCGTAGCCCCCCATGCTCATGGTGATGACCCGCGCTCCCACGTCGAGGTTGATGAGTCGGGCCGCCACCATGGCGTCGCGCAGCAAGTCGTCTTCAGTTTCGATCTCTGGCTGGAAGATGGCCCCCAGCTCGCTGGCGGTGTCGATTGCTCCTGCGGTGGTCGCAGCAATTTGGGCTGCGCGAGAGCCCCGGTTTAGTGCCGCGGGGTCGATGCCTTTGAGCGCGTTGTAGGTGCCGCGGTTGCGGTTCTTTTCGCGGTAGTCGCTTCCGAACAGACCGCTTACCCATGTGGGAAGGGCGATTGTTTGTCCGGCGCTTCGTTGCAGAACGAGCGGCACGCCTTGCTCGCCGACCGCCACGCCAGCGAGTTCGTCGGCTCCAATACTGTCGAGGTAGCGGCCGGTCCAGCCGGTGTACCAGGGTGGGCGGTTGCTGGTGCCCGCCATCCACCGGGCGGTGTTGACAAAGTGGCTGTGGTCGTCTGTTGCTTCGCCCACGCCGTTGACGATGGCAACTTTGCCCTTCTGGAACCGATTCGATAGTCGGTTCAGGTTGGGGTGCAGGGCAAGCCCGTCACCGACCGAATGCGTTCCCGACCGACTAACGGCGAGCGAGCCACGGAGATCTCGGTAACGTCCACTGTCCACCGGGATTACCGTGTTTAGGCCGTCGTTGCCTCCAGACTGGAACAACAACACCAGGATGCGTTCATCGGGGGCCAAGGGGGCGCCGGCCTCGGCGCTGCTGCCCAGCAGTGACGAGCCCCCGACAGCGGCAAGGCCTCCAGCTGCAAGGAGGCCTTGTAGGAACTGGCGTCGTTGCAGCGTGGTGCCTGACTGTGGCGCGTGAAGGCGGCGGTACGCGTCGCGCACTTCAGGGTCTGCTGATTGCGCGTAGCGGCGGGGGCGTGGCAGGAATAGACTTCGGTTGCTCACTTCACGCCACCTGCATTTCCGGGCAAAGCGCGCCGACGTAGAGCGTGTTGTGTCTCGTCAGCCATTGGTCGTGGTCTTGGTATTCGGTCCACAGGCCTTTGAGGGCGTCGCGTGTTTCTTGACTGGGCCGGGGGATGCGAAGCGTGTTGATGACGAGGTCAGCTGCGGCATCTGCGTTTGGTTCGTCGATGAAGCCGTCGAAGTTGGACCAGGCGTCCTCGTTCCAGCCGAGACTGATGATCCACTGCGCTTTGGCCCAGGTTGCGCCGGTTCCAATCCAGTAGTCCCCAGTACCCCAGCCCGCCACCGAAGGCGGTTCGAATAGCTGGTGTCCCATCGAATCCAGCTGCCAGATGAAGTTGCCGTCTTCGGCCTCGACCTTGAGCTCGCGCAGCAGGTGCACGATCAGTTCGATGGGTGAGCGGACGAGCGCGAACTCGGTGTCTGGGTGCCAGAAGGTTGGGTGGTTCAGCATGGCGCGGAGCGCGTTGGTGATGCTGAGGTTCGGTAGAAAGGCCGTGACCACAGCGTCGAGTTCAGCGGCGGTGGGGGCGTCGTTGACAAAGAACCGCCAGAGTTTCGTGGCGATGAATGCGGCTGTTTCATCTCGGCGAACCCCCGAGGTCAGCATGGCGAGGGTGTCGGCAGCGTCGAGGTTGCTGGCCGGCTGCCCAAAAAGCACCTTTGTGCCTTTGTCATGGGCTGACTTGGTGAACTCGTAGCGGGCGTCCCAGTGGTCATTTGTCCAGCCACGGATGCCGTGGCCCGTCCAAGCTCGGGTCATCTCGATGACGTCCTGCTCGGTGAAGTGCTCGGGGCCAGTTGTCCATAGCTCCATGAGCTCGCGTGCGAAGTTCTCTTGCGGGTTGCTGGCCACGTTGGTGTCGTTGTCGAGGTAGCGCAGCAGGGCGCCGTTGTCGAGACAGGTCTTGGACAGCAGGTTTCCAAAGGTGCCGCGTCCGTGGTTGCGGAAGAGGTTGTTCTGTCTCCAGCATTCGCTGGCGTCCTCCACCTTGCTGATGCCGGTGGCAAAGTGGCTGTGCCAGAAGAGCGTCAGTTTCTCTTCGAGCGGCGAAGGCTGGTTGGTAGTCCGGTTGACCCACCGGGCATCGATCATGCGTTGGATCCACCAGAACCGCATGTCGTTGGCGGCTTCCCACCAATTGTGGTTGTTGGTAAAACCAGGTTGGGAGGGCGATCCTGGGTTGAGCCCCAGGACTTCTTCGACAGCGTCGGCGGCATCCATCCCCTCGAAGTGATCGAGTTCCGCCTTGCTGCTGGTGAAACCCACCCGACGGCAGAGGTGAGCTGCTTGGGATCGCGACAGTGCCATGTGTTGATGCGCTTCCTTTCGCCCGCTGAGGATTGCCCCCAAGCACCCATCGGTGCAGAACCGGGCGTCCTTGACCGCAGTGGGCTTAACGCCCTAGCAGGGGTGCTGAAGTTCGGCGGTGTCTTCAGGGCGGCCAGGCGCCGTCCACGCAAGGACGCCGAATCCGGCACTCCTTGTGAGCGGAATGGCGGGTGAGGTGGACGCAGCGTGGGCTGATGCATGGTCGTTCTGGGGGCGTTGGAGAATTTCAGCACCCTGCTAGGGCCCTGTGCGGCTGGGACACTGGGGCGCCGCCGCGCAGTTGCTGTCGCCGCAATGGCAGTGTTGGGTGCGAGACTGTGACCATGGTTGCACCGCCGAAGGTCCTCTCCAGCGTCGCCTGGTCGGTGCTGGCGTGTGTGGTTGGTGTCATTGGTGTTGTCGTGGCGCTGGTGGCTGAGCCGGACTCAGTCTTGGCAGTGCCTGATGGCATTGAGCGTTCGGGTGTCTTGGTCACCGCAGATGGCTGTCGGGTCCCTTCCTACGGGACCGGTGCGGTGACCGCCGCTGGGATTGTGACCAACGCACACGTCGTCGCTGGGTCTTCCTCGGTGCAGGTTTCATTGGCCGAAGGTTCGGCGGTGCCCGCCACCGTCGTTGCGTTTGACCCGGTCCATGACTTGGCGCTGTTGAGGACGGCCGAACTCGTGGGGAAGCCGCTCAGCCTCGCCGAGCCTGTAGCGCCGGCCCAGCTGGTTGCTCTTGGTCGGACCACGCTGGGGGAAGGTGCGGCCGATATCGAGGTCATTGAGGTGGATCTCGAGCGGACGGTGACCATCACCATCTCGGATATCTACGGCCAGGGCCGCTACGACCGCGCTGGCTTGACCCTGGGTGCCAAGATTGGGCCCGGTGATTCGGGTGCGCCGTTGGTAAACCAAGATGGGCAGCTCGTTGGCGTTGTGTTCTCTGCCGCACGTGGGTCGGGCGAGGTGGCGTATGGAATCGCGACGAGCGAGGTTCGCAGGCTGATCGATGGTGCTGGCGTGGACGGCGTCGCCACCGGCAAGTGCCGCGACTAGCAGTTCTTCAGCACCCTGCTTGGAGCAGCCTTCCAACAATGCTTCGGCACTCCGCCTAGCGCCCAGTTGGGAGGGGGCAAAGGGTGTCGGGTAGCGTCCTGGGTGATGGATCGTCCCCGCCCGAGTCCTTGTGCGCGTCGGCCGCGCTTGGCGACCGTTGTAGCTGGACTCACAGCGCTGGCACTCGCTGCGCCATCATGCAGTGGCGACAACCAATCGGTGGCCGAGGTCATGGCTGAGGCTGTTGAACGCGAGGTCATTGATGGCCCCAACGCTGAGGAGCCCGGTGTTGCCGAAGCTCCTGCCGCACGAGCAACACCCACCGCCGCGCCGCAACCAACCCCAACCCCATGGGCTATTGCCCCAAAGGTGGCCAAGAAACTCCCGCCTGGCTGGGACGCAACTGTTGTGGCGACGATCCCTGCGCCCGCGCCGGGCGCAGACCCGCCCGGGGGAGTGGCTGGTCCCGTTGACCGCACTGGCAGTCGCTGGAGCTACACGGGGGTGCTGGGGCGGCTCAAACCCAACCAGGTCGTGGTTGATCCTTCGGGAGCCGGCCCGGTGCCACTGCCCCAACTTGGTGTTGCTCCGCTTTCCGGCGTTCTCGTCGACGTGCCCGCTGAGCGGCCGGCGGTAGTCGTCAAGATCGACAACGTTGCCCCAGCGCGCCCACAAACCGCGCTCAACCAAGCCGACATCGTGTACGAAGAGCTGGTTGAGGGCGGCTTTACTCGTCTCGCTGCGGTCTTTCATTCCAGTCACCCTGAAGCTGTTGGACCGGTGCGCTCGGCACGATCGACCGACATCGGCATCGTGGACTCGTTCAACCAGCCCGTGTTTGTGTTTTCGGGGGCGAACGGGATCTTCGACCGCCTGATCGACAAACAGCCCATCAACAACCGTGGGGCAGAAGTTGCATCCGGGTACTGGCGTCAGTCGGGCCGCGCCGCACCCCACAACTTGTACGCAAGCGTTGCCAGCATGGGCGCCACCGCCGATGCGCCGTCGCTGAGCCCACCCCCGCACTTCTGGTATCGCTCCGCCGATGAGTCTCAACCAGACACAGCGGTTGTCGCCAGCGATATCAGGCTCAAGTATTTCGATGGTCGCGGCAGCTCGGTTCGCTACCGCTGGGACAGCGGCACCGAGTCGTGGCTGCGCTGGCAGGCGGGAAGCGCACACCTAGACAGTGTTGGAGTGCAGGTTGGCCCCAAGAACGTTGTTGTGCAGTTCATCGACTACATCGACGCTGGTTTGACCGACAAATTTGGCGAGGACCTCTACGAAGGAGTTTCTGTGGGAACCGGTCCAGCCATGGTCTTCACCGATGGCTCCATGGTCGAGGCCACCTGGCACCGTGCGTCGCTGAAGTCGGTGACAACGTTCACCGATACCGAAGGAAATCCGGTGCGGCTGACCCCCGGTCAGACGTTCGTGAGCCTGATTGCCCCCGACGGTGTGGCCTGGAACTAGGACGCTGGGCGATCTCAGCCCGTGCACTGGAAGGCGGCTGCTCGTGGTGTGAGCTAGTGAGTAGCAGGGTGGGTGGACGTTCAGTGCGGTGGTTGGAACAGTTCTATTGAGAGCGGGCATCCCAGTATGCGGCCATGCGGGCAATGAACAGCTCGGATGGCTCCATGTAGATCCGGGCACCAAGGGTGGCTGCTACCTGACGATATTCGGCCCTGTTGGTGGCCACGAGGGCGGTAAGGGCTGTGCGCTCGGCTTCGGTGACCAAGACTTCGGTTTCGTTGGTCACAATCTGCTCGAGAGCGGCCGAAGCTTGATCGTCGGCCAGCACCAGCGCGAGTGAATTGCATGACGCTGCGGTGGCTTCGAGTACCGCAGGCCATGACGAGCTCAGCACGAGGAGCTGAGAGCTCAGATGGCGGGCCTCGCGACTCCACTTGGCCGTGGAACCCTTGCCATCTGCGGCCGCTAGCCATTGCTTGCGGCCGCGTTCGTACGTGCGTTGGAGGCCATGCCGCACCGTCTCGAACGAGTCCTCGATGGGCGCGCGGCTGACGGCGTCGGTTGCGCCGTCAATTGGCCACGCTGCAAACCTGGCTCGGGCGCGCCTCAGGCGGTGCAGCGCTCGTTCGAGCGCAGCGCCTTCGCTCAACGCCTGGAGGCGCTTGAGTTGATGGCGCCGATGGAGTTGGAGGCGCAGCTCGCCAAAGGCGTCGGGTCGGAATATCTCGCTGTACCGGGCCCGGAGCTGGTC
>JAUIIS010000093.1 GCA_030431575.1 Acidimicrobiia bacterium
CGCGCAGAGGCTGGCCTCTAACCGCGGCACTCGTCCCGCACCAGTGCGGCGCGGCGGTGCTACTTCTTTTCAGGCAAGCCGACGCGAGCGTCAACGGCGGCCCACTCGGGCCAACGTGCCCGAGACTTTTGAGCCAGCTTGTGCATCAGCGCTACAGCACCTGGATCGTCATCGCCGGGGCGGGTTTCGATAACGCCGTCTTTGACCATGGCCTCAATGACCGCACGACCCAACTCGGTGCGCACCACGGTGAGGGTCCAGTCGGTGGCATCGCCGATGCCGCCGGTGGAAATGTCGGCGTGTTCTGCCGCGAAGTCTGGACAGTGGGTGCAGCCCTCGCGGGTCCAGGCGTGGCATTCCTTGAGATTGATCTCGTGGTAGTCGCCGTTGCGCATCCACACCTGGAAGACACCCTTGATATTCATCTTGACGATGTCGTCTTTGTGCAGGCCGTACTTCACCCAGAACAGCTCGTCGAACATGGCATCGTCGAAGCTCTTGGAACACAGCAGACCAATGTTCAACTTGATTGGCTTGGATACCTTGCCGATCTTGCGATGCCACATGACGGGCGCAATTGAGGTCTGGCAACTCATACCCACCAAAGCGAGACGATCGAGGCCCATCTCTTTGGCTTCTGGGAAGGCCATGGTGTTTGCCGAGTAGGTGTAGCGGCTTCCGGCGCCGCGAATGACTTCGTCGCGGTTGGTGGCCACCATGGGCTTGGCCTTCCAGCCACCGCCGCCTTCCTCGCCGTTGTTGTCGCTTTCGAGACCCGAGACCAGGGCACCGTCGATGACGTCGTTTTCGAGGCACCAAATCAAGATGGCTGAAACCAGGCCGCCGTCCTGGCCTGTTTCGTACACAAAGTCATCGCTCGCTCGGGTAAGCAAGATGTCCTTGTAGATGCCAGCCATCTCGTCGTCTTCGCGCGTGCGGCCAAAGAGATGCTCGTCGGCTTCGGGTTCCCAAGCACGAAATCGCGGGCACGCCCTGGTGCAGCTGGTGCAGCCCTTCTCGCCGTGGATGCAGTTGTTTAGGCCAAGCTCTTCTTCGAGATGGAACGGCTTGTACTGGCCTGGCTCGTGCTTATAGCCAATGACGTCGTGCGGGCACGAGATCACGCAGCCAGCGCACCCAGTGCACAGCCCAGAGGTAATGACCTCGTCGTAGAGTTCTTTCCATTGGAACGTCCAGCGCTCTTTTTTTGCTGGGGCAGGTGCGGGGGAGTCAGTGACGGCCATGCATCGAACTTAGCCGTTCCTGCATCGCTGCGTAATAGTCGAGCTGGGCGTTGCTGTAGCGTGGACGCCCATGACGAGGCTGGACGGACAGGTAGTGGCGCTCACCGGGGCTGGGTCTGGCATCGGTCAAGCCTTGGCTGCGGCCTTGGCCAGCCGAGGTTGCCCATTGGCGCTGAGCGATATCAACGAGACCCGGCTTGCCGAAACCGTCGTCCAATGCGAAGGCCGTGGCGTCAAAGTCACTTCTGCCGTGCTCGATGTTGCCGACCGCGAAGCCGTGTTTGCGTGGGCCGACCAAAGCGCTGACGCCCACGGCCACATCAACGTTGTGTTCAACAACGCTGGCGTGGCCCTAGGTGCTTCGGTTGAGGCCATGGACATCGAGGATTTTGTCTGGCTAATGGACATCAACTTCTGGGGTGTGGTGCATGGCACGCAAGCGTTCTTGCCGCACCTCATTGCCAGTGGCGAAGGCCATGTGGTCAACATTTCGAGTGTCTTTGGGCTGGTTAGCATCCCGACACAGTCTGCCTACAATGCGTCAAAATTCGCGGTCCGGGGCTTCACCGATGCGTTGCGCATGGAGCTGGAGATAGCGGGCCACCCCGTGAGCGCAACCACCATCCACCCGGGCGGTGTGGCCACGAATATTGCCAAGGACGCTCGTTCAAGCGACGAGGACGGTCCCCTCGGGGTCGACGAAGACGGCATCGATCAAGCCGAAAGGTTGCTGCGACTTCCTCCAGCCAAAGCCGCAAGAAAGATCATCCGCTCGGTCGAACGTAACCGGCGCCGGGCGCTCGTGGGCCCAGACGCGGTGGTCTTCGACGCGGTCTCTCGCCTACCCGCTGGCCTTTACCAGCGTCTCCTTATCCGCGCCCGGCGGTAGGTGCTGCCCCGAGCAGTTGTGGATACATAGGACCTGCGCGGATAGGTCATGGTCACCGCACAGGTCCTTGCGACCATTTCCCGCTCTTGGCCCTACGGGCCGGCCGCTCGGGCCCGGGGTCCTGGCGCCTCGGCGATCTGCGCTTTCCCTATCTGCTAGGCCCCTTAGTCGTCGGAGTCGCTTGGCGTCTCGCCGTAGAGGACAGCGCGTCGTGCTGCGTTGTCCGCCGCCAGCGCTGTGTCAATCTCAGAAATATCGTCCGGTGCCTCAAAACCTTCGATGGGAGAAGCCTGTGGATCGGGCATCGACGTGATTGGAGCGGATAGGGAGGTGGGCCCCTCGGCTGGCGCGCCAAGGGCGTCGGCGTTCGCGGAGCCACCCGAAACACCAAGGCCGGGCGACGGTTCTTCGAGCTCATCGCCGAACGCGGTCGGGCGATCGCTCAGCGTTCCCTCCGGTAGCGGCCGACTTTCGTCGCTAACTATGGATGGTGGGATGGCGCCTTGTCCGCCTACGGCATCTAGGCCTGTCGTAGGCTCGGGCGGTCCGCCCAGCGCGTCAATGCTGCCCACCCGGGCTGGGGCAGCCGCCGCTGCCACCGGCGCTGGCGCACCAAGGCCTGGCTCGGGGGTGGCGGGCTCAGCTGGGGTGTCCTGGAGATCGACCCCACCGTCTCGCGTCCCAGCCGGCTCAGCGGGTGTTTGTTTGTCGCGCTTGAAGCGACTCCAGAACGAGGTTTTGTCACTGTCCTCGGGATCGAGGTCGGTCGTACGGATCCGGATACGCCCAAAGATGGTGGTCGCATCCACCGACATCGGCGGCAGGTGGCATTCCACATCGCTGATCGGCACGGTGCTTCTCGACGAGCCCAGAATCGCCATGCCAGAAGGACGCACTTCGGCGCCTTCGGGGACCAAGAAGGTGATGTTCGCAAAGACCGAAAGGCAGGTGAATTCAAGCTGCTCAGCGCTGGTTCGAGCCTCTCGCAGGTCGATGACCGCCCGGCCGAACAGCGTCATCATGTCGGTCTCAGCTGGGACTATCCAACGACCAGAACGGCGGCAGCCGCCAACCACAGACACGATTTTTGCGTTTGACTCGATGCTCATCCTGAGACTCCGACAGGTCGCTCGTCCCTAAGCGACAACGTTCAATTGGCCCTCCATCGGCACAAACGTCGCGCCTGTGAGGTCTCAAGAGTGGGCGGCCGCCCGGCTGGCCCGGCCAAGGCCCTAAGCATCGCTAGCCTCGTCGGCTGGTCCGTCGTGGGGACGCCGCTCGTGCAACGCTTCGACCACCCGGCCGTAGCGTTCCTTAGGGCGCACGGGCTGTTGCACGACACCCGCTCGGCGGGTCAACACGTCGTTCAGCTCGGCCCCAACCAGCATGACGATGCTGAGCAGGTAGAGCAGGGTCAGACCCAACAGAACTGCTCCAACCGTGGTTTGCACCTGGTTGCCTTGCCCCGCGATGCGGACGTAGTAGACAAAGCCTTGAGAGGCCAAGATCCAGCCCGCGGCGGTCAAGATGGCCCCTGGCAGGTCATAGCGCCATGGCGTGCGATGGTACGGGCCGACATGAAACAACGTGGCGGCCCACAACACAATGAGTGCCACCACGATCGGCCACACCAGCACCCGCAACACTGGGCCAAGGCCAAGGTCAGGCAGGATGGCAAACAGCACCGCCGAGCCAGCGACGACCACCACGCTGCCTATGCCCATGCCCACCGCCGCAAGGCGAATGTGCCACCAGCTTCGACCCTCGGTCACCTCGTAGGCGCGGTCGAGGGCTCGGATGAGCCCGGCAAACCCTCGGCTGAGTGAGAACACCGCCACGGCGGTCGCGATAGTCGCCACCCCGCCGCTTGACTCCTGAAAGAGCTCAGTGACGGCGTCGCTGAGCGTCTGCGAATCAGCAAAGGTGCGGCTGATGAAGCCTTGGACCTCGCTCTCGAGGTCTTGGGCAGCCGAGGTCCCGATGAATCGTTCGATCGAGCTCAACGCGCTGACCAGCGCGAGCACAGCAGCCGGGATGGACAGCAACGTCCAGAAGGTGATGGCCGCAGCAAGGTCGCCGACCCCGTCTCGACGGTATTCGTTGATGACATCTTTGGTGAGCTGCCACAGCCATTTGGCGAAGCCGCCAGGGTGCAATGGCGGGCGCACCGGATGGTTTGGGTCGCTTGCCTTCACTTGTTAGCTCGCCCACTGAGGGGGAGCAGCCGCACCAGGAGTAGTACTAGCAGCGACCAGCAGCGCGGTTGCTGGGCGAGACTTTCTGCACCGGTCCATGTGCCCGAAGATAGCGCCGCACCCGCTGCGACTCGCGTCTGAGCCGGAGTGTGCGGGCCAACCGTGGGCATCGGGCGGTTCGCAGCGTTTCGGGCGCTGCATCTACCCTGGGGAGATGGCAGCTTCCCGTTCCTCATCACCCAACTCGTGGTTTACGTTGCTCGAGACCCGCGCTGCGTTCGAGTTGGGTGCCATGTGGGCGGCCTCGCCCATGCTGCGTGCCTTCGGGCGCGGAGATCGCCACCCCGTTTTGGTCCTGCCCGGCTTCACCGCCGATGACCGCTCCACCGGCCCCCTCCGTGCGTTACTGCGGTCGCAAGGCTATTGGGCACACGGGTGGCGGCTCGGTCAGAACCTTGGCCCCACGACAAAGGTCGTCTCTGGCCTCAGTGAACGCCTCGAAGAGCTACACGCCCGACATGGGATGCCTGTCAGCCTGGTCGGGTGGAGCCTCGGCGGTATCTACGCCCGCGCCCTTGCTCGCAAACATCCAGAGCTTGTGCGCCAAGTGGTCACCCTGGGTAGCCCCTTCCGCATGACCGAAGGCGACCGCAGCAAGGCCAGCGGCATCTATGACTCCCTGGACCACTTGCACGACAAGGAGGCCCTAGCCTTCGACGTGCCTGAGTCCGAGCGGACGGCCCTCGAGATGCCAGCCACTGCCATATACACCCGTACCGATGGCGTGGTGCGCTGGTTCCATTGCATCGACGAAGCCGGGCCCATGAGCGAAAACGTCGAAGTCATTGGCAGCCATTCTGGCCTCGGATTCAATCCGGCGGTCTCTTGGGTGGTCCTCGACCGCCTAAGCCAGCCCGTTGGCTCCTGGAGGCCCTTCTATCCCGGGCCTCTCGTGCGCCACCTCTACCCACTGCCGGCCAACTGGCAAGAAGCTCGAGCCGCGGCAGCAGCCAATGCCTGAACAAAGCAGTAATCGCCAGGCGCTTGATGCAGCGCGGCGTGCCGGGCTCCTAGAGCCCGGCCTTGTCATGGCGTCGGCGACCTCGTTTGCATTCTGGGGAGCCAGTGCCGCAATGCCCTACGCCGCTGCCGCCGCGCGCAGGCCATTCCGCACAGCGGTCATCGACGACTATGGATCGCTGACCTATCTCCAGCTCCACACCCGAACCGACAGGGTGGCCGGAGCGCTAAAGGCGCAGGGGTTAGGTAGGGGCGACGCTGTTGGGCTGATGTGTCGGAACCACCGCGGCTTTGTGGAGGCCAACGTCGCTGTTGCGAAACTCGGCGCTCGAGCCGTCTACATCAATACAGGCCTACCAGCCGAACAGCTTGGCGTTGTGGCCGAACGCGAGCAGCTCCAACTCATGGTGCATGACGCGGAGTTCAGCGCCGTCGTCGCCGCGGCTGGGGTGTCCAAGAGGGTGGTGGTCGCCCCAGAAGATGATCCAAAGTGGAGCTTCCCGTCGCTCGACCGTCGGCGACGCATCTTGTTACCCACAGGCCCCCGGCCCAGCGCGGACCCCGTGATCTTGACATCGGGTACCACCGGTGTGCCAAAGGGGGCTCGACGCCCAACGAGCTCTGGCGATGCCGCGGGCGCAGCGGGCATGCTGGCCGCAATACCGTACCGTAGCGGCGACACTGTGGTTGTGGCCGCGCCGCTGTTTCACGCATGGGGCCTGAGCCAACACTTGGTCGCGGCCACATTGCACGGGACAGTGGTCTTGCAACGAAAGTTCGACGCCGAGGGCGTACTCGAGCTTTGCAGGCACCACGAGGCTGATGTGTTGGCTGCGGTCCCTGTGATGTTGGCCCGCATGCTCGACACCGGATCATGCGTTGTGCTTCGGCACCTTCGCGTCACCGCAACCAGCGGCGCCCCGCTGCCGGGCGACCTCGCCCAGCGTTGGATGGACTCCCACGGCGACCATCTGTACAACATGTATGGTTCTACCGAAGTGGGACAAGCCACCATTGCAGGACCCGCCGACCTTCGCGACGCACCTGGCACAGCCGGACGTCCTCCCCTTGGGGTCGACATCCGGGTGCTTGGCAAAGACAACGAGCCGCTTCCCGCTGGCGAAGTTGGCGAAGTGGTGGTTGCCAGCAGCTTCAACTTCGACGGTTACACCGGCGGCGAAACCAAAGAGCGACGCGACGGTGCCATGGTTACTGGAGACACCGGCTACCTCGACAGCGAGGGTCGACTCTTTATCACTGGCCGGGCCGACGACATGATTATCAGCGGCGGCGAAAACCTCTATCCCACCGGTATCGAAAACGCGTTGCTGCGTTACCCAGGGGTGCGAGAGGCGGCCGTGGTTGGGGTGCCCGATGACAAGTTGGGCCAACGTGTGCGTGCTGTTGTGGTCGCCGACACCGGCGTGAGCGCCAAGAAACTCAAGGCGCACGCGAAAGCCGAACTGGCCACCTACGAAGTACCCCGAGAGTTCGTCTTCGTAGACGAATTGCCCCGAAACGCCACCGGCAAGATTCTGCGACGCCAGCTTGTGGAGCTCCCCGGTACCTAGAGCCCATCGGGGCCAAAGAGTTCGATGGACAAGATGCGGTCTAGGTGTGGAATACTTCACACACGTCGAGCGCCTTCAGACCAGCGTTGACCAGCACATCACCACTACCTGTCTTGTATCTGAGCGCACGGATCCGAGGCCTAAGGGGACCACCATGAGCCGAGCCACCGCGGCGATCTTTGACCTTGACCGAACCATTATCGGCTCGGCGTCAGGACGCATCTTTGCTCACCATTTGGCCGAGGCAGGCCTCACGCGCGCCGACGGCAGCGCCGCAGCAATTGCCGACGTGATGTTTGAGACGTTCAATCGTTTCGGCGAGAGCGGTGTGATGATGCGCCTGGCCCGGTTGGCGCCCCGGTCAGCCAAAGGCCAAGCAGTCGGCGATATCGCTGCTGCGGCCGCTGCAGCAGCACCGGACCTGCATGACTCGGTCCAACCGTTCGCGTTCCAACTATTCGACGAGCACCGGGCCGCCGGCCGCAAGTTGGTGCTGGCCACCACCAGCCCACGCCACATGGTCGAACCGTTGGCCGATTTGCTCGAGTTCGATCAGGTCATCGCCACCACTTGGGAGGTCGATGACGACGCAACCTTCACCGGTGCAATCGACGGCGACTTCATCTGGGGTCGAGGCAAGGCCAAAGCTGTCAAGGCTTGGGCGCGCGAAAACAAGATCGATCTCAAAGGTAGCTACGCCTATTCCGACAGCTACTACGACGCACCGCTGCTTGCCGCGGTTGGGCACCCCACCGCGGTGAACCCCGACCCCAGGTTGGCGAGCCTGGCATTCCTGCGGGGCTGGCCGATCCGTCACCTCGACGCGCCCGAGGGTGTCGTCAAGATCTTCGGTCGAGAATTCCAAGAACTCATGCGTCCGCTGGCTGCACGCGAGGACCTCATCCCCAATGCCCGCTTTGAAATCACCGGGCTACACAACATCCCCGCTGAGGGCGGTGCCATCGTGTGTGCCAACCACCGAAGCTACTTTGACCCAACCGTCATGAGCCTCATCTTGGCGAAGGCCGGGCGCAACGCGCGGTTCCTTGGCAAGAAAGAGGTCTTCGATGCGCCCATCATTGGTCAGATGGCCGCGGCGGCAGGAGGCATTCGTGTCGAACGGGCCTCGGGCAGTAGCGAGCCGCTTGAGCGCGCCGCGGTGGCGTTACGTGCTGGTGAGGTTGTGGGCTTGATGCCCGAAGGCACCATCCCCCGAGGTCCGGCCTTCTTCAACCCAGAACTCAAGGGACGCTGGGGCGCCGCAAAGCTTTCCGCTATGAGCGGCGCCGAGGTGATCCCAGTTGGTCTTTGGGGTACCGAAAAGGTGTGGCCTCGGTCGGCTCGCCTGCCCCGGCTCAACCTCACCGATCCGCCGCTCATCACGGTCAACATTGGCAAGCCGGTCAAGCTCAAGCACCGAAGCGCAGATGCCGATACGACCCGCATTATGCAAGCCATCATGGACCTGTTGCCCCCAGAAGCTAGGGAGCAGCGCGAGCCCACGTTGGAAGAACTGGCATTGACCTTCCCCCCTGGGTACGACGGCGACCCCCGTGCAGAGGACAACCGTCGCCCCGGCACCGACACCTAATGCCCTCCGCCGCTCCGCACCTCTTCTATCTACCTTTGCAAGGGATTTGTCTGTGAAACAGTTGTCCGGCCTCGACGTCAGCTTCCTTAACCTTGAGAATGGTCGCGCCTTTGGCCACGTCAGTAGTTTGGCGCTGCTTGAGCCGCCAGATGACCCCAACTTCAACGCATACGAGTCCTACCGGGCGCTCATGTTGTCCAAGATTGGCGGGCTTGAGCCATACCGCCGTCGCTTGGTTGAGGTACCCCTTGGCCTCGATCGCCCCTACTGGGTCGACGACCCCAACTTCGATATCGATTTCCATATCCGCCACATTGCCGTGCCGCCGCCAGGCGGCGACGAGCAGCTGGCAGATCTGGTGGCCCGGCTGATTGGTCGGCCAATGGACCGCAGCCGTCCCCTATGGGAGTCCTATGTCATCGAGGGTCTCGAGTCTGGCGAGTTCGCCATTCTGGCCAAGATGCACCATGCCACAATCGATGGCGCGGCTGGGGCCGAGATGATGATGGTGCTCTTCGACCGCGAGCCCGACGCTGCGCTAGACGAAGGCATCCATTGGAGCCCGGGCCAGCTACCCAGCGAAGCTGAGCTGATGTCCAAAACCGCTATCGAGCTGACGCGGCGCCCTATCAAGGCGGTTCGTTTGCAAGTCCGGCTCCTTCGCGACCTTGGAAAAGCCACCCAGAACCCGGCGTTCGATTCGGTGGCTAACCAGATACGGCGCGGCATACCTGGCCCCGCAGGCGCCGCTGTTGGCAGGCTGCTGGGGGCAACCGACGAACAGCCTGAGGATCAAGACACGCCCTCGACTGCGCCTTCCATCTTGGCGCCTCGCACACCGTTCAATGCCACGATTTCGTCACACCGCCGCTTCGCCCATCGCAGCGCCTCGTTGCAGCAGATCAAGGATATTAAGAACGCTGTTGGGGCGACGCTCAACGATGTGGTGATGGCTGTGTGCGCTGGCGGCTTGCGCCGCTACCTCGAGTCGGTCGACGCACTTCCCGAAGAAGACCTGCGAGCCATGATTCCTGTGTCAATCCGTACCGGCGAGGAGACCGAGAAGTGGACCAACCGGGTCTCAAGCATCTTCTCGGCACTTCCCACCTCGGAGCCAGACCCCCTTGGCCGCGTCGCTGCGGTGCACGCATCTATGAACACCGCCAAGGAACAGTTCGACCTGATCCCCGCAGACACCCTTGTCGAACTCTCAGACCTGGCCCCGCCTGCGCTGGCCGTCCGTGCGTCACGGGTGGCTGCCCGGGCTCGGCTGGCCGACTGGACCAACCCGCCAGCCAACCTGGTCATTTCCAACGTGCCCGGCCCACGCGAGCCGCTGTATATGTACGGAGGCGCCAAGCTCACCAAGTACTACCCGGTTTCCATGGTGGTCGACGGTCAAGGACTCAACATCACCGTGCAGAGCTATGTCGACGGCCTGGACTTTGGGCTGGTTGCTTGCCGCGAGCTGGTGCCCGACCTGTGGCAGCTCATGGACTTCCTCTTCGAGGAGATCGACGTCTTGGCCGAGGCCGCTGGCGTTGGTACTGGCCACAAAGACACCACGAACAAGAAGGCAGGAAAAACGAAGTGACTACCGCAGATCCTGCACGCTGGCGGCAGGCAAAGCTCACCTTCGAGCCACAAATGAGCGACGCCGAAGCGCTGATGTGGAACATCGAAAAAGACCCATGGATGAATCCATCTGGCGCGGTTGTCACCGTGCTCGACCGTCCGGTGGACCCAGAACAGTTCAGGCAAAGGATGCGTTGGGCGGTTGCTGAAGTACCGCGCCTGCGCGAACGGGTGGTGCCCTCAGTTGGTCGCATGGCACCGCCAAGGTGGCAGACCGACCCCGAGTTCGACTTCGACTATCACGTTCGCCACATCTCCTTGCCAGCCCCAGGCTCTCAACGCCAGCTCCTAGATCTGGCGATGAAGTTCTACGAAGACCCCTACGATCGCACCCGACCGCTGTGGATGTTTGTCCTCATCGATGGCCTCGAGGATGGCCGGGGGGCTCTCTTTTCAAAGATGCACCACACCATCACCGACGGCATTGGTGCGGTGTACTTGGCCGAGTTCTACATGGAGCCCGAGCGCAACACCGAAGCTCCGCCCGATGTGGACCTCGACCAGATCATTGCCGATGCAGTCGAGGCCGAGAGCGCTTCGCAGGGAGAGGATGGCGAGGACGAGGAATCCCAGGTGGCTTCACAGGTGCGCACCGTTGGCGACTCGCTGGGCCACCTTGTTCGGCGCCAAGCTGGTTTCACCCGCCGTATTCTGGGCGAGGCAGCGATGTGGGGTGCAGACCCGGTCCGTCCGTTCGAGCAGGCCCAGTCCCTCATCGAGACCGTCCAGGGAAGCTTGGACGAAATGTTTGGGCGCGACCAGGACGACACCGGCGGCTCTCCACTGTGGAAGAACCGCTCGCGCAATCGCCATCTTGAGGTAGCAAGTGTTCCTCTCGACGATGCGCTCAACGCCTCGCGACGCATGGGCGGCAAGCTCAACGACCTGCTGTTGACGGTCATTGCCGAGGCCGCTCGGTCGTACCACGAACGCCACGGCGCCGACATGGATCTCCTCAACGCCAGTTTCGTGATCTCCACGCGTTCAAGCTCTGGCGTGGGTGGCAACAACTTCACGCCCACGCGAGTGCAATTGCCCACGTCCAAGATGTCCCTAAAGAAGCGATTTACGGCAATCCACGACATGGTGGCTGAAAAGAAAGAAGCGGTCAGCGGTGGGAGCGGAGCCTTGGCCAACTTGGCCACTGTGGCCAGCCGCTTGCCCACCTCTGTTGTTGCCCCATTAGCGCGCCAGCAGAGTGCGTCCATCGATGTAGCCACCTCCAACTTCCCTGCAGCACCTTTCACGGTCTACATCTCAGGAGCGCAGCTACAAGAGAACTACCCCATAGGGCCGCTTGCGGGCACGGCATGCAACGTCACCGCCATGTCCTACGACGGCGTGTTGTGGTTGGGGATTGCAACTGACCCCGCAGCCATCAGCGATCCGGCTGGTTGGCGCGACGACATCGATGCGGCCATGACCGCGGCGGTGAGCAAGTAATGCCGCAACGACAGCCCCTCGACCCCATAGAGGTACTGCGGGGGGCGCGCGACAATATTCGGCGCCTTCAGGAGTTGGCGGGCAAGATGACGGTGCCCGTCGAACAACGCAAGGCGCTCACCGAGAGCCTGTCCAAGATGGTCATGCCTGGTGAGCAGTTGCAGGCCATGGTCGACTTGGCCGATGCATTTGGTCCAGCGACTACCCAGATCGCCGAGATTCAGAATAGCTTGGCCGAGCAAC
>JAUIIS010000094.1 GCA_030431575.1 Acidimicrobiia bacterium
ATCGCCCCGGACCTGCGAGGGCACGGCGACAGCCAGTGGGCAGTGGGATCGAGCTACCACCACGTCGACTATGTCTATGACATCGCCCAGCTGATCAACCAGAAGAAGATGGACCCAGTCACCATCGTGGCCCACTCGATGGGCGGCGGTGTTGCACTGACCTACGCAGGCCTCCACCCCGAAACCGTGGCGAAGCTCGTGGTAATCGAGGGTATGGGGCCGCCGCCGAGCATGATTGCCGAATGGGCTGACACCCCAATCGACAAACGACTCGATACCTGGGTGAAGGATCTCCGAAAGTCGTCGGGCCGTCTCCCGCGCCGCTACGCGACCCTGGAGGAAGCGTACGAGCGCATGCAGACGGAGAACCCGCACCTGACCGAGGAGCGGGCCCGCCACCTGACCATCCACGGCAGCAACCAAAACGAGGACGGCACGTTCAGTTGGAAGTTCGACAACTATGTCCGAAACTTCTCGCCGGTAAGACTGCCCTCCGACGCCCAGCACGCCCTCTGGAGCCGCATCTCCGCCCCGACGCTGCTGGTCCGCGGCAGCGAATCCTGGGCATCGGACCCAGCATCCGACGGCCGGGCCGACTACTTCCAGAACGCGCACGTCGTGAACATCGATGGCGCGGGGCACTGGGCGCACCATGATCAGCTGGACGACTTCCTAGCGCTGACCCGTGATTTCTTAGCCGCCTGACGTGCTCAGATAGCTTCGAGGACGAAGAAGATGAAGCACAGGAAGCGGGTCCGGCCGTTGAGATCGGCCAGGAGTTCTGGCGGGGTGTCTGCCGCCAATGGGGGTTCGCTGATGACCGAGATGGCGAACCCAGCGTCGGTGAAAGCCGAGGTCATGGCGTGTAGCGGACGGTGCCAATAGGTCAGGACGCCCGTTTCGTCGCTGAATGTGTACTCCTCGGAGTACTCCGTGAGTGCGAAGTAGTCCGCATCGAGATTGGCCAGCTTGAAAATGGCCGGATGATTCACCGACAGCAGGAGGCGTCCCCCGGGTCTCAGAACACGCCGCATCTCGGCCAGAGGGGCATCCCAGTCCGCCAGGTAGTGCAGCACCAGCGATGCAACCACGTCATCGAACTCGGCGTCATCGAACGGCAAGGGCTCAGCGAGGTCGGCCACTTGGATGTCCACACCTGCACCCAGCCTGTTCCGGGCGAGTTCGACCATGGCTGGACTGCCGTCGAAGCCGGTTACCTGGGCGCCGTTCGCCCGGAGCGCCGAGGCAAGCAGGCCCGAGCCACAGCCTGCGTCCAGGACGCGGCGACCGTCGACGTCCCCAGCTAGCGCCAGCATGGCCGGCCGCTCGTAGTAGGCGTTGAACAGGTTGGATTCGTTGTCGTCCGCGTAGGCCTGGGCGAACCCGTCGTAGTGATCAGACTGCACTTGGGGGCGGTTCTGCTCGATCACGGCCGTCGGTTAACCACATGGCCCCACGGGCTTGAAGTACCCCATTGGCCTGAAGTACTAGGTCAGCGCTCATGACCGGCACCGTAGCCGACGACATCGAGGGCCCGAAGTCGGGGTCACCGTCGATCCGTAATACCTGGAGAATCAGCGCAACATCCCGGTGCTGAATCCAATGCGGGGTTAGTGGCACCCGTTGTACCGTTGCGGCGAGGTCACTAATTCGCCAGTTGTGATGTGAAGGTTGTCGGTGGCGGGTGTCGCCTAAAGTAGGGTGATGACAGGACGGCGAACTCTGGCGATCTTTGCGATCGCGACTGTGTTTGGTGCCGCCTGTGGATCCCCTTCCACGATCACTGACAGCGCCACGGCATCACCCACCGCAGCCGTGGAGAACGAGACCTCACCGAGCGAACCCGAACCCAGCGGATCCGCCGAAGAGTTCGCCATTCAGGTCACCGCATCCGGTTCTGGCGGCTGTGTAGATCTGGTCGAAATCCAGAACCTTGACCAGCAGGGCACCACCGATGGCGCATCGGTCCACTTCGACCTCGTCTATGTGCACTCTTGCGGGGACAAAGAAAACTCGGTCCGCTACGACGAGGCTCCAACCGTGAAGCCAAACACCGACGGGCCATCGTTCACGATCCGAACCCCCGATTGTGACGACGCGTCGTGTGTAGCGGGCACGTCATTCACGCTTGGTCTCGGCGACAACCCGGTGCCGCTGATTATGGAAACAGCCGACACACTCACCGAATCCAAGAGCGAGATTGTGATCCCGGCCTTCTATGACTACAGCACCACAAGCCTGTCTGACGACCCGCTCGACGTCACGTTGACGGTCCGGGTGTTCACTGCAACGGCTCCACCAGCAGGCGGAACCACACCAATCGCCACCGCTTATAGAGCGGTTGAGGTGGTGTTCGGTGGCTTCATCGAGCTCGAGTTCCCGTTCGCTGGTGTGGCCGACAGCGCGATCGAACTCGAGTCGTTCGGACTGAGCGCACCCGAGGGAATCGATTGGGCAACGCGGGCAGCCGTCGTATTCAGCATCCCGACCGACCTGTGTCCGCCAGTCCTGTCGGACCTAGAGATCGTCGACGGTGTGGCACAACCCGTCTTCGTGGACCCCGGGTACCTCGGCTGCGAAGAACCCCTCCTGTCCCACACCGTCGTCGCTGCGGTTGACCGGGACTTCCTCGCCCGAGCTCATACGTTGCGACTCCCTAGCGATCCGGTCTTCTTTGAGGTCGACGTCGATGCCGAGATATCCGTCAGCCCACACGGCGAGGGCTCGGCGCCCACTCGTGCTCCGAGCCCGACGTTCGAGTCGGCCGAAGGACCTGTTCCGATCCCCCGCAAAGGTGAAGCGCTACCCCACCGCCTCAAAGATGGAACTCCGCTGATCATCGTTCACCACCACGACGGCACCGTCAGCGCGCTCGATGCCCGAGCGCTCAGCGCCACAACCGAAGACGACGGTCAACGACTGACGCTGGTGCGATGGAACGCCCGGACCCGAAACTTCATGGGGGGTGGCATTCGGGACGAGTTCGGCAGAAGCACCAACGGCCCCCGCAGCTCCGATCTCCGGGGCTTCGCTACTCGCATCGTCGATGGCGACCTCGAGGTCGGTGATCCCACCGATCCGCCTGCTGGGTCGCCGATCGCAGTCTCGGCCGATCCACCGGCGGCAGCAGATGCACAGATCGCGAGCGATGCCGAGCCGCTGAGCATTGAGGAAGCTCTAGCCAGCCCCACCGGGTCGGTCATCTTTATCGATGCACAAGTGGTATTCGTCGGATCGGACGCTCGACTCTGCGACGACAAGAACCAGCCGACATTCGAAGCCGAGCCATGCTCTGACGGGTCGCCCGCGGTTGAAGACGTAGGAGGCGATGACGGGATCCTCACGATCTGGCACGCTCCCATCCTGGCAACCCGAACGGCCGAAGGGTTCAGCGAGGTCGTGCCGCTCGGCGGCTATTCGAGTTCGGCGATCAACGATTAGGTAGTCCGGTTGGGGCCGTACACAACGACCCTCAACAGACAGCGTTCCGGTCCCCGTTACGTCGCGGTCCCGGCATCTCAGCAGCCCTCCGTCCACGTTCAACAGTCGTCACCGTCCGGCCAGCCTCAACCTCAGCCAGTAGCACCGACGCGCCTGGTTCCCAAAACGCATCGGCGGAGATAGGCGCGATAGCGTCGCATCGGTGAACCAGCAGGATCTTCGCCGACCGGCGATCTCGATAGCGTTGCTCGTGACCGCAATCCTTGGGGGCGCGTTCGCGGGGTTGACCTTAGGTGTCTTTATCTGGGTGATCGAGGAGGCGGCGGCCTTCGTTTGGTCCTCACTGCCCGACGCAGTTGGTGTATCTCCTTTCGATTCCTGGTGGTTGTTCGCCGTCCCGGTTGTGGGCGGTGCCCTTGTCGGCTTGGGGCAGATGCTGTTGGGCAACTACCCGTTGCCACTCGAAGCAGCAATCGAGACGTGGAAGCGCGGTGACCATATCGAGCCGGACGTGGCCCCGAGGACAGCAGTCAACTCGGTCTTTGCGTTGGCGGCCGGAGGACCCGTGGGGTTTGAGGCGGCGCTGACGGGGATACTCGGCGGGACGGCAACCTGGATTGGTGCCCGGCTCGACGCAGTGGATCGGTTAGTGCGCCGGCCCTGGCCCGCTAACGGAACCGGTAATCGTGAGGCATTGACAAGGAAGGCTGCGGGATGGGTGGCAGCGATCGCCGGGCTGATTACCTATCGCAACCTGCCCTTCGGAGAGATCGATCTCGGGTTCCGGTTCTCAGACTTCGATGGAGCACCCGGCTTTTGGGATGGCCTCGCGGCCTTCGTGTTCGCTGCGCTGATCGTCGTGCCAGCTGCCTGGGCTATCAACGCAATCGGTCGAGCCGAAGTCGCCGTGTACTTTCGTCGATCACCAGTCGTCGCTGGCATGGCCGGTGGTCTCGCAATAGCGCTGTTGGCCGCCCCAAGCGAACTGGTGTTGTTCTCCGGCCAAGGAGGCATCCAGCTTCTTCCCGACACGGGCACGGGCGAACTTGTCTACGTCGCGATCGCCAAGTGGCTCGCCCTTGTTATTGCGCTGCTCGCCGGATGGCGCGGTGGCCCGATCTTCCCTATCTACACATCGATCGCGGCCATAGCGGTAGTGGTCGCCGATGGCGTCGACGTCGGTGCTGACATCATGATCGTCGCAGGTATTGCGGCAGCGGGGGTTGTTTTCCTCAAGGGCAAGATCGTCATGGCGGCATTGCTCACGCTTTACCCGGTGGCACTGACCTACACGAGTGTGATCTTTGTCGGGTGTCTCGGCGCCGCCCTCGGTCTGGTAATTGCCCGATCGGTCGGAGCGATCCCAGCGGCTCCGAGCGCCGACTAGCATCACTGTGTGCGGCTACGTCACCGCTACTCGACGACAGGCATGGCCTTTGCTGCGAAGACTGCGACGTTGCTGCGCTCTGGTCTGAACACTCGCCAATGGGTACCGGGGTCAAACCGCACGCCGTCGACCAAGGCAAGGCAAAACGACTCCGGGACCTCGGCGAAACCATGCTGACCGATTCCTGAGACCAAATCGCGGCAAGCAGCTTCTGGACCAGCACCCGGCTGGCGTGCACGCCACCGGGCGTGAGCTTGTGACGGTGGTAGAGTTTGCGCCTGACTTCACCGATCCCTTCCTCTGCCCTCAACGCCGCGTCACCGACGTCGCGGTCGACCTTTCGGGCCCTCGCCACGAGCGTCGGCGCCACCAACCGTGAGGCCGACACCCTCCGTCAGGCGCTGCTTGCGCAGTGGACCGATCGTTCTGGAGTTGACGCACTGGTGCAGCGGCTCCGATCATTGGACCGCTCTGACCCCGATGGCACGATGGGTGTCGAGCCCCGCCTCGCAGTTTGGCTCGCTTTCGCGGATCCCAGCGGGGACCTGCCCCTCCTCGAGGACGATCCGATTCTGACCGGGCTGTCCGGCGAACTGCGGAACCGCCTGGCAGCCACTGGCTCTACGCCGGGCTGACCCCAAGAAGTCCAGCAAGCGGCATGGTTGCGCGTGTGGCTGCGTGCGTATCTGAGCGTGGAAGCGGTCGGACTGCTTCTGCGTCCAAGCTGTTGAGGAAATCCTCATTCGTCGATCCCACACACCCTGGCCCGGGGCACAAGAGCGATAGGCTCTCGGCTCGGTTACCTGTGGGTGGGCTGGTTGTACCACTGAAGCTGCTCGCCCTGAGTCAAGCCTTCGAGCGGGTAGACAACCGTGGCACCGAGGTCAGCCAGGAGAGGGCGGAGCGGGCGCTGGTAGTCCATGCCAGCGTGAATTTCGATGATCGCTCCGTGTAGGTCGCCTGGTTTCGAGGTGAGCTCGGTCGCGACGGCCCGTGCCCACTGGGCTCGCTGCGCGGGCGAGAGGTCCTTCATGCTGCGGTCGTAGGGTTCGAGCAGCTCGTCTGGGTCGACGAGGCCGTGCTGGGCACTCAAGATGTACCAGGGCACCCCACGCACATCGGCGTAGCGGCGGCGCTTCGTCCATAATGCCAAGACATACAGGTCCGCAGCCGGGCTGGGTGATGCCCGTTTCTTCTTGACGCAGCCGAGCAGGACAATGTTGGCGCTCCCAGTGACGGCCGGACCTACACGATGGCCGACCTTGTTCGTTGGCCCGGTTCCAGGGGGCTCTGTGCCGGTTGCCAATGAAGGACCGGTCCGTTGGAATCGAATGCGACCAGGTGCTGCACCACGAGTCGAGGTCTTGAATCCAGCCCTGAGCCAATGCCGGGCGTAAGCGTTGCCCTCGCCGTTCGACCAGAAGGGCCGGTGCTTGCGGGCAGAGGCGGGTAGATCCTGTCGCATGATGCGCTCGACATCATCGAACGAGAGGACGACAGAATCGGCCACCGAAACCAAGAAAGCCGTGAGCGCAGGCCACGCAAATGCCTCCTCGGTCGCTCCGCGAACTTCGGGGTTGCTGCGCACCTCGACCTCCACTCACACGACGGTCAGGCTAGCCCGTATCCTCTCAGTAGATAAGCGTGAGTTAGCCCGAACGCCGGGCGGACGTAGCGCCGGGTCTTCGGGCTACCCAGCCGGCTAGAGTCGCCGAATGGGCGAAGAGCAGTGGCCACAGTGGGACGCAGCCGAGTTGCAAGCGAAGAGCGACAGCACGCGGGTGGCGAGATACCGGCTGCATCAGTCGTGGTATCGGCAGCACGTTCTTGGCGTCGGCCCTGGCGAGCGGCCCGGCCGACGCAGCAGTCTGGTTGGTAACACACTCGACCGAGATGCGGTCCGCCAGAACCCGCGGCTCAACTTCGTGAACGATGCGGCGTACGAGTCTGCTTTGCGTCGCGCTGACGAGGTGCAACTCGAGGGTGGCACCCTCGAAGCAGAGCGTCTGTTCCACAACCTGTTGTCATCGATGCCGATGTGCTTCAACGTCTTCGGCGCCATCGGGCACGTACCGGCGTTCGGCGAAGTCGTCCAACAGGTAATGGACCCCGAGATGATGTCGATTGACCAAGCAGTGTGCGAGATCACGCCGACACCTGCCTTGGGCGACCGCACTGCGTTCGACGCAATGCTTCGAGGCACCGGCGCCAAGGGAAACGCTCGCTTCATCGGTATCGAAACCAAGTACACCGAGCCGTTCTCACCAAAGGTCTACGACAACGACCGCTACCAAGAGGTGACGGCCGGGTCAGACTGGTTCGTTGACGGTGCAGGCGAGCACCTGAAGGCCACGGCCACCAACCAGCTGTGGCGAGGCCTGATGTTGGCGTCGCTGACAGAATCGGCCGAAGGTGCAACTGGCTCGTACGTGGTCGTCTCTCCAGCTGATGACATCACCGCGCAAGATGCCGTTGCCCAGACCCAACGCTGGATGACCGATAGTTCACGACTGCGGTTCGTCAGTCTTGAGACTCTCGTCGAAACGGCCGCTGGCCATGGCGACCCAGCGTTGGCAACATGGGCCGAATCCTTCGGCAGGCGCTACATCTTGCCCCCACAAAGCTGACCAGCGCCTCGGCGACACAACGGACGTCCGGCCCAGGACGGTGGATGCCCCGTCCGGTACTCTCGGGCTCGGCGGCAGTCAACAAGGCAGGCTTCAGTCGATCACCCTGCGAGCGAGGCGATAGCGGAATGACATTCTTGATCCGACGAAACGACGGCGAGTGGGTTCAGCCCTCCACGACGACCTACCCAAACGAGGCGGCGCTTCAAGAATTGCTTGAGTCTTCACCCGAGCTGCTTCAGACAGGCTCGCCGATTGCAGTCGTGCGTGAGTTCAGCATCCCCGGCATTGGTTTCGTCGACCTCGTCGGCATCACTGCCGCGGGCGAAGTTGTTGTGGTGGAGTGCAAGCTGAAGGCCAATCCCCAGATACGCCGAGAGGTCGTTGGCCAGGCACTCGCCTATGCGGGTGGCATCTGGCAGATGGGCCCTGACGCGTTCATCGAACAGTTCGAGTTGAAGGCCGAACGACCGCTCCAAGACGCACTGAAAGATTTGGGTGCCGATGACGAGACAGACAGCATTGCGGCAGTTCGAGACAGCGTCGAGTCGGGAGCCTTGCGGGTAGTCATCGCCGTCGACGAGATCACGCCCGAGCTGCGAACCATCGTCGAGTATCTCAACGGGCACACCACCGACATGGAACTCATTGCCCTGGAGCTGGACTACTACCAAGACGATGACGTCGAGATCCTCGTTCCCGCCACCTACGGCGCCGAGATCGCTGATGCCAAGCGCACCAAGAAGGCGAAACAACGTTGGAAGATCGAAGACCTTGAAGCGGTGTTCGACAACCCCGAGGTCGCTCACGAAAGGGCGCTGGTCTCAAAGCTCTTGGCTCACGGCAAGGCACACGGCGCTGGCGCGTTCCGAGGTGGTACGGGCAAGCACCCTGCGTTCTCGTGCTACTACGCAATCGAGGGGAAGCCGACATCGTGCTGGGCTATCTACACCAGCCCCAAGCCGCAGATAGCGCTCTCGATCGAGTCTGTGCGCAACGCGTCTCAGGCAAAGGGCGAGTCGATGTTCGCGCAGCTAGTCGGCCAGCCTGGCTTTGCGGTGCTCGACGACTTCGCTGTCGACGACCTGCCCCGCTATCCGAACGTTCCATTGGCAGGCCTCGATCTGACGGGGCTCGATCGGCTCGTCGCGGCAATCGACTCGATACGAGATAAGACGGAACCCAGCTAGCCAATCCGGCCCCGCCGCCTGGCCCACAAGGCGAACGCGGCAACCCGGCACTTCAGCCCAGTTGATGGAGGCTCTGGCCTTGGCAGTGCCTAGCACGAAGAGCAGTACTCGGGCTCTGATCGACTACACGGCTATATGTGCGAGGTGTGAAGAGTGTGGAGTACGTCGGAAAGACCTGTCTGAGCGCGAACGCTATCGGGCCCCGGAATAACCACATGGCATGCCCGGCGGGCGACCAACCAACACGCAGAGACACACCGAACCACTCACACGACCCGGTCAGGTCGTCTTCGCAGCCTTCGCAATAGGGCAAGATGGTGACCGGAGGATGCAATGGCGGAACTCGAGCCTGGTCTCTATGACCAGCTACTCAACCAGCTTGTTGGCGAACAGGTCGCTAAACTTGGCCCTCGGCGACTACGCGCTGATATCCAGAACGTCGATCCCGCGGAACTCCCCGACCGGGTGGCCGAGGTCGTCGCCGCATGGACGCATGCAGCGCTCTCAGGGGTTGGTACCGACAACCGGTCCGACGCCGCGCTGGCGCTGTCGACACGTGTCCTCGAGGCAATCGCGGGGTCACAACCCGACGCCTTGACGCCGAACCGCGCCCTCACCCCGCCAATCCAGCGCCTGGCAGCTGTCGAGCCTTTGGCTCCCACCGACGAGCCGATCCCGTTTCGACGCCCACTCACACCTTTGCGCGACACGGTGTTGATGACAAACGCCAGAGACCAGCCTGGCGTGGGCAAGGAAATTGAAGCTGAAATCGAGTCGGCGGACCGGATTGACCTCGTCCTGGCCTTCATCCGATGGACAGGCATCCGCCAGCTCCTCCCGCACCTGCGACGGCATACCGAAGCCGGCAAACGCCTTCGAGTCATCACCACCACCTACACCGGGAGCACCGAGAAGCGGGCGCTCGAAGCACTCGCTGACGTTGGCGCTGAGATCAAGGTCTCCTACGACACATCGACCACACGGCTACACGCCAAGGCATGGTTGTTCCAACGGTCTACTGGTTTCTCCACCGTTTACATCGGCTCGTCCAACCTCACGTTCTCAGCTCAGGTGACTGGTCTCGAGTGGAACGTTCGAGCCGCAGAGCGACTCAACCCCGACCTCATCGAGATGTTTGAACGCACGTTTGCCACCTACTGGGCAGACGCGCACTTCGAACCCTTCGACCCCGAGAAATTCGCGCGGGCAACCGCAGCGTCCGACAGCAGCGATGACGGGTCCATCTTGACCCCCTTCGACATCGAGCCGTACCCGTTCCAGCGTCAGATCCTCGAGTGGTTGCAGGTCGAACGCCGTCGGGGCCACCCGCACAACCTCGTTGCCGCCGCGACCTGCACGGGCAAAACCATCATCGCTGCTCTCGACTACCGCCATCTGCGGAGCGAGTTAAGCCGTTCTCGGCTTCTCTTTGTCGCACATCGGGCCGAAATCCTTGAGCAGAGCCAGACGGCGTTCCGCCATGTCCTACGAGATGGCGCTTTCGGGGAATTGTGGGTTGGCGGCAACCAGCCGTCCCGCTGGGAGAACGTGTTTGCTTCCATCCAGTCAGTTAGCGCCAACGAGGCGACTTCGCTTGACCCTGAGCAGTTCGATGTGGTCATCGTCGACGAGTTCCATCACTCAGCAGCCGCAAGCTACGCTGCGCTCCTCGACCACCTCAAGCCCAAGCACCTGTTGGGTCTAACAGCCACACCCGAGCGAACGGACGGGCTAGACATACTCCGCTGGTTCGGCGGGCGCATAGCCGTTGAGCTGAGGCTCTGGGACGCTCTCGAGCAAGGCTTGCTGTCGCCCTTCCACTACTTCGGCATCCACGACGCCACCGACCTATCGGAGGTGACATGGCGACGAGGCAAGGGCTACGACATCGCCGAGCTGACCAACGTCTACACCGGTGACGACATCTGGGCCTCGAAGGTGATCGCCGCAGTCCACGAAAAGGTCGGCGACGCATCCAGCATGCGCGCATGCGGCTTCTGCGTCAGCATCGACCACGCCAACTTCATGGCCGACCGATTCCAACAAGCAGGCATCAACGCGAAAGCCGTCACTTCACAAACGCCCGACGCCGACAGGCGCAAAGCCCTGTCCGACCTGCGAGACGGCAAGGTGCAAGTCCTGTTCACGGTGGACTTGTTCAACGAAGGTATCGACCTACCCACCATTGACGTTGTGCTCATGTTGCGCCCCACTGAGAGCGCCACCATCTTCCTCCAACAACTCGGACGAGGCCTACGCCATGCGCCAGGCAAAGACGTCCTTACGGTGCTGGACTTCGTCGGGCTCCAAAACAAGCAGTTTCGCTTCGACCTCCGCTACCGACGGATGCTTGGCCGGACTCGGCGGCAAGTGGAGTCAGACGTCTCCCAGGGATTTCCGTATCTGCCTGCGGGTTGCCATATCGATCTGGATGACGTCGCTCGCGACATCGTCTTGCGGAACATTCGCGAGGCTCTCCCAACAACCTGGAAGCAGCGGGTGGAGGAGCTGCGCGAGCTGGGCGACGTTTCCATCTCGGAGTACCTACAAGAGACCGGGCTCGAGCTCGACGACGTCTATCGAGGAGGCCACACATGGACCGAGCTTCGGCGCACGGCTGACCTCGACCGCTCCATCCCGGCCGAGACAGAAGCCAAAGCCGGCAGAGGCGTGGCCCGACTGCTCCATCTCGACGACGACGAACGGATCACCGCGTACGGCGAGCTGCTTGACAGCGAGCGACCACCAAAGGAAGTTGAGCTGGACGAACGTCGGCGCCGACAACTCCAGGGGCTTCTGCTTACGGTCCTCAACCCCCGTAAGCACACCTACTCCAGCCTCGACGAAGCAACCACAGAGCTGTGGCGCCACGAAGGCCTCCGCAGAGAACTGATCGAGCTACTCCCGCTGCTGCGCGACAACGTCGCGCACCTCCACCAGCCTCTGGCACTGCTCCATCCGGTACCGCTGCAGGTGCATGCGAACTACACGCGCGAGGAAATCCTTGCCGCCTTCGGCGCATCCACGGTCACCAAGCCGCTTCCTTTGCAGACGGGCGTCTACTGGCACATGCTGCCGACGCAGCGCCAGGCGCTGAAGGTCGTCTGGAACGGTGTCGATAGGGACGGCCGGCGCATTCTGCACCAGGCGTTCCCGCGGGAGATCATCGCGGCGCAGAAC
>JAUIIS010000001.1 GCA_030431575.1 Acidimicrobiia bacterium
GATCCGCTCACACCAAAAGGTCAGCAAAGACGCGGCCATCGACCGGTCGGCACAGCTCTTGACATCGGTCGGTATCCCAAACGCCAAAACCCGTGTGCGTCAATACCCCCACGAATACTCCGGCGGTATGCGCCAGCGAGTCATGATTGCCATGGCCATCGCCAACGAACCCGTTGTCCTCATTGCCGACGAGCCCACCACCGCGCTCGACACCACGGTGCAGGCCCAGATCCTCGAAGTCATCAACGCGGTGAAAGACGACCTTGGCGCTGCGGTTGCATTTATTACCCACGATCTCGGTGTTGTGGCCCGTATCGCCGACAAGGTCCAGGTCATGTATGCCGGGCGTGTGGCAGAGCGTGGCGGCGTTGGCGAACTCTTCGAAGCGCCGACTCACCCCTACACCCGAGGTCTATTGGCCTCGCTGCCTGTCGTTGGCTCAGAACGGCTGGTCCCGATCCCAGGGGCCCCTCCAAACATGTTGCGACCACCATCGGGTTGTGCCTTCCGGGTGCGCTGCGAACACGCACAACCCCAGTGCGCAACTGCCGACACCGAACTACGGATGATTGGCAACATCGAAAACGCCTGCATCCGTGCCAGTGAACTGCAAGGGGAGCCGGTATGAGCGAGGTCACCCCACTCCTCCAGATCACCGACATGGTGAAATCCTTCGAGATCAAGTCGTCCAAGGGTTTCCGCACTATCCGCCAGGAGCTTCAGGCTGTCGCAGGCGTGTCGCTCGATGTCCACGGGACCGAAACGGTTGGTTTGGTCGGCGAGTCTGGCTCGGGCAAGTCAACGCTGGGTCGCTGCGTGCTGCAGCTCCTCAAACCCACGTCTGGTTCGGTTAAGTTCAAAGGGACCGAACTCACCACGCTGGACCGCAAGTCTTTGCGCGAGCTCCGCCGCGACATGCAGATCGTGTTCCAAGATCCGTTCGCATCGCTCGATCCACGCCTCACCGTTGGTCAAGCCATTGCTGAGCCACTGGTAGTTACCGGCATCAAAGGCAAGCACGACGACCGCGTTGCCGAGCTGCTCGAGCTGGTTGGTCTGTCTCCCGAGCACCGCAAGCGCTTCCCGCACGAATTCTCAGGCGGCCAGCGCCAGCGCATTGGTGTGGCTCGTGCCTTGTGCCTCAACCCCGACCTCATCATCCTCGACGAACCCGTCTCGGCCCTTGATGTGTCTATCCAGGCTGGCGTAGTCAACCTGCTCCAAGACCTCCAACAAGAGTTCGGGATTGGCTACATCTTTATTGCCCACGATCTGTCGGTTGTGCGCCACATCAGCGACCGCATCGCCGTCATGTACCTTGGCAAGCTCATGGAGGTCGCCGACCGTACCGCGCTGTACGAAACCCCGGCGCACCCCTACACCCACGCACTCTTGTCTGCTGTCCCCCAACCCGACCCCAAGATCGAGCGTGGCCGCGAACGCGTAGTCCTCGAAGGCGACCTCCCTAGCCCTGCCAGTCCTCCAACGGGTTGTCGGTTCCACACGCGTTGTCCCATTGCCCAAGAGCAGTGCAAGGTTGAGGAACCGCAGCTTGTGGAGATCCGCACCGGACACCGCGTGGCCTGCCACTTCCCTTTGTTGCCGGGCCAAGACCTGCTCGACATGATGCGAGACAAAGAGCCCGTCAGCCAGACGTAGCTCGCCGCCAGCTTTCGTGGAGGCCAGCGTAAATCCCGCCCTCCTCAACAAGGCGACTATGGGGCCCCGACTCGACCAAACGCCCTTGATCGAACACCAATACCAAGTCGGCTTGTTCGGCGGTGCTCATTCGGTGCGCGATCGACACCACGGTGCGCCCAGCAGCCACCCTGTCGAGCGCAGAAGACAAGGCTTGTTCGGTTTCGGGATCTATTGAGCTGGTTGCTTCGTCAAGCACGAGTAATCCGGGGTCTGCTACCTGAGCCCTGGTCAACGCCACAAGCTGGCGTTCGCCCACCGATAGCTGTTCGCCGCGTGGCCCTACTTGGGTGTCGATCCCGTTGGGAAGGCCGGCCACCCAGTCGTCCAGGCCAAGCGTGGCGAGGGCCGCGTGCGCGTCGTCGAGGGTGGCGCCTGGTCGTCCAAAAAGGATGTTGTCGCGAACAGTCGTATCGAAGAGAAAGCCGTCTTGGGGCACCAGTCGAATACCTCGATGGCGGTCGTCGGCGCTGATGTGTAGCCCATCGACGCCGCCGAGGAGGACGGTGCCGGCCATGGGGTCGAGTAGCCGGCACAGCACCCGGGCAAAGGTGGTCTTGCCCGACCCAGTCTCGCCTACCACAGCTACCCGAGCCCCAGGGGGAATGTGAACGTCAATGCCGTGCAGCACCGGGCCGTCGCTGTAACCCGCAACCAGCTTCTTGGTTTCGACTGAAAGCGGACCGCGAGGCAACGGCTGAGGGTTGTCGGCCTCGGCAACGTCGGGCTCGATTTCGAGCAACCCCAGCACCTTGTCCCAACCCGCTACCGCAGTCTGGGTTTGGTCGAGTACCTCGGTGAGCTCGCCAATAGGCGACTGCACCAACGCGACCAGGAAGAAGAAGGACACAACCGAGCCAGGGCCCAGGCCCCAGTCTTGGCCCCACTCGACCGCAACCACAGCCACCAATACAAGCGCGATGGCAGCGATGAAGTCGCCCACCGTGAACAGCGTCGCCATGTAGCGCGAGGTGCGCAGATCGGCTTTGTAGCGCTCGTCGATGGCTTCATCCATCCGAGCCTGTGCTTGTTCTTGATATCCGTAGGACCTGATGGCGTCAGAGCCAGACAGCACTTCGTTGAACACCGTCAAGAGCCGCCCAACCGCGGTCCGTTGCCTCGAGTAGGCCCGCAGCTGCTTCTTTTGCAACAGGCGAACAATGGGTACGACCGTCAACATGGTGGCCAGGGCGACCAGGGTTAGCTGCCACGAGTAGACCGCCATCACCACAAACGCTCCCACGATGATGGAGAGATTCATGGACCAAGTGATGGCGCCCCATTCGACGAATCGCGAGATGGTTTCGACGTCGCTGGTCACACGAGCCAATAGCACGCCCTTAGCTTCGCCCGACTGTTGGGCCAGGCTGAGGTTGTGGACGTGGGAGAAGGCGTCTCGGCGCAGCTGGTAGAGGCTTTGCTGGGCGCCGCGGGTCATGGCGATCTCGGCGATAGGTCGCAGGACCGACACCACGAGTACTAGCGCAAACGTGGCGGCCGACAGCCCAAGAATGAGGTCGGGCCGGTAGCCCTGCGGACCGAGCAGGCCACGGTCGATGACCTGCTGCACGAGCACCGGCATAGCGAGTCGACCCACCGCCGCGAGGATGGAGATCAGGCCACTAAACAAGAAACTGCGTTTGATGCTGGGCGTGCGCTGGATGCCGCGCCGCAATACATCGATAGCGCGGATGTCCCTGCCGTTGTCGTCTCCGGAGACCACCAGCATGGCGTCTACATCGCTCATGACGAAGCTTCCTTGTCGTAGGCCTCGAGCAGCGACACGTAGCTTGGATTGGCCAACAGCTCAGTGTGGGTGCCAACCGCTGTGATTGTTCCGTTGGCCATGAGCGCGACGCGGTCGGCCAACAAGATGGTGGACCGGCGGTGCGCCACAATCACCATGGTGGTGTCAATGGCTCTGATGGCGTTAAGGATCTTCTCTTCGACCACTGGGTCAACAGCAGACGTCGCATCGTCGAGCAACAACACGCTCGGGCGGCGCACGATGGCCCGGGCAAGAGCGAGACGCTGCCGCTGACCCCCAGACAGTCTGACGCCGTGCTCGCCAATGACGGTGTCGTAGCCCTGCGGCATGGCCGAGGCCACCTCGCTAAAGGCCGCCGCATCGGACGCTTCCTCGATGTCAGCCTGGCTAAACGGCGCGCCAAAGGCGATGTTCTCTGACACCGACGCGTCGAGCAAGAACGGTTGCTGCCACGCCATGGCCACGCGGCCAGACATTACATCGGGCGCTATGGAAGACACGTTGTGGCCGCCAATGCTGACCGCGCCGCCAGCCAACGGGACCATGTCCAACACCGCAGTCAACAGGGTGCTCTTGCCTGAGCCCGTTGGACCAACAAGCGCCAGGACCTCGCCAGGGTCCACGCGCAACGAGGCATTGCTGACAGCAGCCATGTCGCCGTAGCGCACCGACACGGCCTCGATGTCCACCCCTACAGCCCCCGGCGGCAGGCCTGTTGATCCGGTGCGGGCGATTTCACGGCCAGTAAGGGCACCAACGACTCGATCGTTGGCCACGACCGCTGGAGGTAAGTCGCCAAAGAAGTAGCCAATGACGCGCAGCGGGAAGACCAGCAGGCTGAAGAGTGCAACAGCTTGCACCAGCTGACCAGGGGTGATGTGCCCGTTGGCAGCTCGCCACGCTCCCAGGGCAACAAGCGCAATGACCCCGGCATCGGGCAGAAGATCCAGGAGTGCGGTGAAGATTGCCCGAATCCGACCTAGCCGGATGGCGTCGTCGCGCAGCTTTGCGGCCTCGACCGAGAACCGCTCGAGTTCGGATGTTTCTCGGCCAAGGGTCTTTACCACCATGGCCCCATCGAAACTCTCAGAGGCCACCGAACTGACCCTTGAGACCGATTCGCGCACCGACACCGCTGGCACCTCGGCCACTCTGGCGTTGACCTGATTGAGACCAGCAATGAGGGGCATCAACGAAAGCGCGACTGCGGTGAGAACCCAGTCCATAAGCGCAAGCGAGACAATGGAAGCACCAAGGAGCGTGAGCACCCCCAAGGTAAACGGGAAGGGGCTAAGGGCATCGGTGGCCACATCGACGTCGCTGTCGGCGTGCGCCAACAACTTGCCCTTCGACGCGGCTCGAAGCTCCTCTGGGGGCATGGCCAGGTAGTGCCGGCCAAGGTCGTGCTGCATATCGCTCTTGCACAGAAACACTGTCATTCCCGCAAAGAACCGGCGCACAACAACACCAGCAGACCGGCCAGCCGCCACCAACAGCACCGCCAACACCACCGTGGTTGTGCTGCGCCTAGCCACGCTGTCTTCGAACGCGGGAAGCACCACGTCGTCAGTAAGCCAGCCCAGCGTCACCGTAGACAAGACGGTGCCAACAGCCATCACCACCGATCCCGTCAGTGAGATTGCAAACGGGAGCGGATGACTTCGAACCATGGCGCGCACTAGCCGTAGGCCACGCTTAATCAGTTGTCGTTGAGCCTGTTCAGATGCAACCACAGCCCAACGACGCTAGCAGCGCCATGCGCCCGCGCATGCAGGAATTTCGGCCGCGGTTAGCTGTCGAGGGTGGCTAGCGCCTCAGCGAGAAGCTGTTCGGCTTCTTGGACAAGTTCCTGATAACGCCCAAGGTCGCCGTCGGCGAGGGCTTCGTCGGCTTCGTCGAAGGTGTCTGCTGCTTGTTGCAACAACGTCTCGACGTCGCCATCGGGAGCGTCGGGACCTGGGTCGTCGCCAGGATCGGGCGAGGGCTCGGGCGTGGGCTCGGGATCGGCGTCGTCGGTCTCGGGATCGGTGTCCACTGCGTCGACAGGCTGGTCTGATGTTGGGATTTCTTGGCCTGTCAGCGGAGACACCACCCCACTGCACTCGTCGTCTAGCTCGCTCTCGGGCACAAACAAGGCACCAAGGGCCAAACCAAAGGTGGGGCACATACGTACCGTGGTGTCGTAGGACACGATGACCAAGCGAGCCAGCGGCAAGTTGCCCGAGTCCACATACAGCGGTCGCACATAGATGATGCGACTATCGCCCTCGGGGGTGTCCATGGGCACCAACAACATATTGCCCAGCTTGACGTTTGAACCTTGCTGGCTAAGCAGTGTGGTTCGTTGCGCAACAGTGGTGTTGTTGAGCATGGCCGAGTTGGCCAACACCGGTCCGTCAACGGCAGTGCCGGGAACCCGATACGAGATGAGGCTTTGCTTTCCGTTTTCGTCTATCCGGCCGGCCATGAACGCTGTGAGTTCTTGACGGAAGTCGTCGCCCGAGCGGGCGCTAGGGACAAAGGGCCGCATGATCAAGAATTCTTGATCGGTCTCGCCGGGCAGACGCATCTGCACGTAGTGCGGGTCAATGAGGTCGCCGCTGCTCACCGTGGTGAGCTGTGCAGACCCTGTGGCGCTCTCGCTCACAGGCGGTCGCTCAAGCGTGCTACCGGGGTCGATGGCAACGCTCCACGCCGCGGTGTCGTCGAAGAATGCAGCAGCTTGGTCGAGCTGGTACGTGGCCCACATGTTGGTTTGCACCCGGAAGAGATCTTCGGGATACCTGAGGTGCTGAACCAGCTCATCGGTGAAGGCCGGATCGTCGGTGGTCTTGAACAGGTCGGGGAACGCACCTTGATAAGCCTGGATAATGGGGTCAGAGTCATCGACCACAAAGAAATCGACGTCGCCGTTGTAGGCGTCTACAACCACTTTGACCGAGTTGCGGACGTAGTTGAAGCTGCTGCGCAAGCCCGAACCCGACGGCACCGAGCGCTGGTTGGCGGATTGCGAGTACGGGTAATTGTTGGAGGTGGTATAGGCGTCGAGGATAAACACGATGCGCCCATCGATGATGGCCGGGTAGGAGTCGGCGTCGAAGTCCAAGAACGGGGCAAGTTCTCGGGCACGAGTAAGCACGTCACGGTTGTAGATGAACTTCGAGTCGTCGTTGATGAGGCCCGAGAAGATGGGGTTGAGATCCTGGAAACGCAGTGCAAAGGCGGCTCGACGCAAGAGACCACCAGCGCGGACACCGTCGTTGCCTTCATAGGCAGACTCTTGGTTGCGGCCCTGGGTCTGTTCGCAGTTTGTAGCTGCAGCATCGGGGTCGACCGCCACATCGACGGTCTCTTCGAGGTCGACCGTTGAGCCGCCGGTAAGCGGAAAGTCCACCTCGCAACGTCGAGTTCCCACGATGGCGTAGCCGTCGAGACCTTCGCCGATGTAGATGCGTGGCTGGAGCGTCTCGTCGTCGCTGAGCCCAACGTCGATGTCGCTATCGATGAGTGTGGGAAGCCCGCCAACGACAAAGTTTGGTTCGCCTTCGTCGGTGACAACGTTGGCCGGTGCCACCGCCAAGCCATAACCATGGGTGAACGACACGTGCTGGTTTTCCCAACCAGAGCGCACACCGCCGAGGTTTAGCTCTCTGGCCGCAACAACCACGACGCGCTCTTCGCCATTGACGCGATAGCGGTCGACGTCGAGGTCGGGCGCAAACCTGAACTGGTCTCGCTCGACCTCAAGGCGCGAGAACGTGGGTGACACGATGTTGGGATCTAGGAGGCGAACGTTTTCGAGGGTGTCCCGGTTGGCTTCGAGCAGCTCTGGCGAGAGCGGCTCGATGTTGGGGTCATCGGGGTTGAAGTCGAACTGTTCTTCTGGCAACCCCACCAGGCTTCCGGTGTCGTCGAACTCGGCAAAGCCGTAGGCGAGCCGGGTGGCCTCAATGTTGCGTTCGATGAAGGTTGCTTCGCGCTCGAGTTCGTTTGGTTCGACCCGGAGGCGCTGATAGATGGCTGGGTAGATGCCGCCCATAACAATGGCCACGAAGGCCCAGAGCCCAACGGCCACAACCGGAAGCACCCAGCCCTGACGCCATATGTTGACAATCAACAACACGGCAGCACAGAGGGAAATGAGGATAAGCAGGTTAATGGCGGGTAGTTGTGCGTTGACGTCGGTATAGGACGCGCCGTCGACCACACCTCGGTTGGAGAAGTTGAGCGAGTACCGCTGGTACCAATAGTCAGCGGCTTTGATGAGCGCCAACACGGCCAACAGGAATGACAGGTGCCGTTTGACCTGGGGCGTGACACGTTCGCCGGGGGTGTTCATGCGGATGCCGCCGTTGAGGTAGTGCGCAGCGCTGGCAATGATGAGCGTGACCACAAAGGCAGTGAACAGCCAGTTGATGAGGAACTGGATGAAGGGCAGCTGGAAGATGTAGAACCCAATGTCCACGCCAAACTGCGGGTCGTCGATGCCGAACTCGACGCTGTTGTTGAACAGGATCCAGTCCTGCCAACGGCTGCCCGCTCCTGCGCCCCAGAACAAGGCAAACAAGGCCGCAACCCCGACACGCATGAGCCCGTTTCGGGCACCCACGGTTTCGTGGTACCGGCGAACGAACTCTTCTTCGGGTCCTGGCGGCCGGTACGACGGTGCGACACGGTCAGCTATGAAGAGGTTGACCCACAAAAGCACAAACATGACCACGATAAAGAAGACCGTGAGGCCCACTTGTGCCCAGAGCACACCACTCCACACTGAGCTGTAACCCAGCGAGTCGAACCACAGGTAGTCGGTATAGAACCCTGCGATGCCGCGCAGCGACAGCAACAGCACAACAAGTGCCGAAACCACGATCGCAACGATAAATCGAACCCGTCGGGACATAGGCCGACGACGGCCGGGGGCGGGCATTTCAGTCGCAGAAGCCATTGGGCGAAATCCTACCCTTGTGAACCCCATAGCCCAGCGTCGGGCCGCCATCGGCCACCGAAGCTGGCAGGAACTGTCCTAGGCGACCTGATCGAGCACCTCAGCACAACTCAGGAAACCGTCATCAGGATCGACAGGATTTGGTGATGCCTCGGGTGGGTCGGCGCCCGCTTCTGCGGCCACCTCGACCCCGTTGCCACCGAACTCGGCCAACATCAGAATTGCGTCGTCAAAGGTTTGGGCGCAACGAACAGCTACGTCATCGCCAGCGGCCTCAATGGCATCGAGGTACTCGCTCGGCGGGACCAAGAAGAGGTCGATGTTCTCGCGTTTGGCAGCTTCGATCTTTTGGGGCACGCCACCCACAGCACCGATGACGCCATTGACGTTGATGGTCCCGGTGGTGGCCACTCTGATACCGCCGGTGAGCTCACCCTCAGAAAGGACGTCGACAATGGCTAGCGAGAACGCCAGACCGGCAGAGGGCCCACGCACGCGGCCGACGTCGAGACTTACCTCGAACGGGGCATCGGCGCGGATGGGGGTTTCGATCTGCACTCCCAAGAACCCGGCACCTTCTACGTCGGGGTGCGCAGCAAGGACAGCCTCGACTTGCATGGCTACTGCGTTGGGGTCCGCTCCACTTGAACCCTCGGCGATCGAGCCTCGCTTCAGGTCGATGACCACCACATCGCCGGGCAGCGAAGCTCGGATCGCGTTGCCAAGGTCTTCGGAGGAACGCACCGGCTCGCCGTTCACGCTAGTGATGAGGTCACCCAACTTAAGGACCTCTTCGGCTGGGCTGTCGGGTACCAGCTGAAGAACAAACGCGCCTTCGACCTCGGGCACAATCTCATAACCCAAGAAGTCGAGGGCAACGATCGTCGCCGTGTCTTGTGAGAGATTCATCTGAAATTGCGTGATCTCTCGTGCCTCGTCGGTGCTGCGAGTGCCATCAATGAACTCGGCGGGCACGATTTCGCTGGTGTCGTCGAAGCGGGCGAAGTACCACTCCCAAATGCTGGGTTCTCGTTTGATGGAGACCGTGGTGAAGGCAATTTCGCCTTCGGGGTCGTAGGACTCGGCGCCGTCGATAATCACGGCCTCGGCAGTGTTGGTGGCACTGCCCGGGGACAGCACGTAGTCGTCTTTACCAATGAACGTGGCATCGACCAGCGTCAAGAAGATGACTGCGATAGCAACGAGGCTGACCAGCGTGCCAACAAGTACCCAGGGCCACAGCCGCCAAGTCCGCTCCGCAGGGACCTGACCTGGCCTCTCCGAAGCAGGCATATCTGGAGCAAGCACAGCGTCCTCGGTGCCGGGCGCCGACGGTGGGTTGGGGATACTCACGCAGATCCTTCAGAAGCAAACATGGCCGCCAGTAGAGCCGACGACCGGATCGAAGCAGGTCAGACTGTTGCGCCAACCAACTCCCGGCGCCAATGATAAGTCCATTGCATGCAATGGTCCCTCCCGGGACCGAAAACCTTCGTAAGGGACGTGCGTGCAAGAGCGCGAGTTCGGTGGGCCGCCGGATCTGGGGCGCTGGTGGGCTGGTACGCTAGGACTTCCCAAGCGCCATTGGTTGGGAACACTTTCTATGACCCAGCACTCCTACCAAGACGATCGCCCACCCGCACGGCCGGTGCGCCTTCCGTTTACCAGCAGCGACCCGCTAGCCAAGCACCGTGCAGTTACTGGCATCAATGCCCATGTGCGCTGGTACCAACGTGTAGGAAGCCTCGTGGGCATTGCGGTCCTGGTGGTCTTTATGGGGGCATTGCTGGCTATCTCGGCCGGCGTGGCGTTCTTTGCGGCTCGCATCCTGCTCGAAACCATCGTTGGATAACCCAGCAACCAATGAGCGACGCTTGGCCCCCGGCGCCTCGACCGGACCCAGACGCGCTCAAGCGACGCGCCGCGGTGGTGCAAGCGGCCTACGTTGGCGACACCGAGGTGGTGCTGGCCCACCTAGCCGATAGTGACGACCGGGTTCGTTCGAGCGTCTACGTGGCGCTTCACAAACTCGGTCGACTGGACCAGGCCATCATCGACTCGGGCACAACCGATGCATCGGCGCGGGTCCGCAAGACGCTCGCAGAGTTAGCGGCCACACGCACCGACATTCCAATCAGCGCCCTTCTGGACGACACCAACGATGCGGTGTGCGAGATGGCGTGTTGGGCGGCTGGCGAGCACGGCGAGGACGCCACCTGGCTGGTGCCGCAACTCAGCCAGATAGGCACCAAGCATGAGACCCCATTGTGCCGCGAGGCAGCGATCGCGGCGCTAGGCGCAGTGGGCCACCCCACCGGGCTGCCAGCCATCCTTGCTGGCACCAAGGACCGCCCAAACGTTCGCCGCCGGGCGGTACTCGCCTTGGCCCCATTCGAAGGCGCAGAGGTCACCGCAGCGCTCGATGCGGCGCTCAACGACCGCGACTGGCAGGTGCGCCAGGCAGCCGAGGACCTCCTCGAAGAGCCCGAAGCGTAGCGTCGCCACCCGGGGCCACAGGTCCGAGTGGTTGCGGTGGCGCAGGTGCCTAGGCCCGAGCGGCCCGGCCCGCAGGGCCAAGAGCGGAAAACAGGCGTAAGAACCTGCGCGGTGACCATGGCCGATCCGCGCAGGTGCCTAGGCCCGAGCGGCCCGGCCCGCAGGGCCAGGAGCGGGAAACAGGCGTAAGAACCTGCGCGGTGACCATGGCCGATCCGCGCAGGTGCTTAGCGTCGACCGGTGCGAGAATCCATGAACATGGCCTGCACCGACTCGAAGGACTCGATGCACCGACCAGCACCCAGCACCACAGCTTGAAGTGGCGCATCTACCAACCCGACGGGGACCTCGGTCTCGCCGCTTAGCCGGGTGTCGAGCCCGCGGAGCAGTCCTCCGCCCCCAACAAGGTTGATGCCCTGCACAATGAGGTCCTGGGCAAGCTCTGGTGGGGCTTGAGACAAACACGCCAACACAGAGTCGATCATGGCCGAGACGGGTTCGTCGATGGCTTCTCGGACCTCGCCGGGACTAAGGACGATGGTTTCAGGCAGCCCGCTCATGAGATGGCGCCCCCGGACCTCAGCCCGAAGTTCGCCCTCGGTCGCGGCGGCTGAACCAATAGTGATCTTGATTTCTTCGGCTGTTCGCTCACCCACAGCAATGCCGTGTTCTCGCCGCACGTAGTGCTGGATGGCGGCGTCGATGTCGAAGGACCCAACCCTCACGGCTTCAAGCGCAACCACACCACCCATTGAGATCAACGCTGTCTCGGTGGTACCGCCACCAATGTCGACAACCATGTTGCCAATGGGTTCGTTGATGGGCAGCCCTGCCCCAATCGCCGCAGCCAATGGTTGCTCGATGAGCTGAGCGTCGGCTGCACCAGCGCGTCGGGCAGCTTCGGTTACCGCCCGTCGCTCGACTGCGGTGATGGCCGATGGCACACAGATAACGACGCGTGGCCGATTGAATCGGCTGACACCGACGCGTTGCAGCAGAAGGCGGATCATGCGCTGGGTGACATCGAAGTCGGTGATGGCTCCTTTGCGGAGCGGGCGGACCGCAACGATGTAACTGGGCGTGCGCCCAATCATCTGCCAAGCCTCGTGGCCCATAGCGAGCACTTCGCCCGATTGTTTATTGAGCGCGATAACCGACGGCTCGTTGAGCACGATGCCACGCCCGCGTGCGTAAACCAGTGTGTTTGCGGTGCCAAGATCGATAGCGAGGTCGCGTGCCATGTCAGTGGCGTTTCTGTGGGGTGTCGTCGTCGGGCTTCAGTGCGCCCATTTCAGACTGGAACCGTTCGATACTGGACTCGAACGTGACGTTACGTTCGCGGTTACGGATCCAAGCACCCAAAGAAAAGATCAGGAACAGCACTAGCGCGCCGGCGAGAAAGACAAGGGGGCTCACGGGGTTGCCTCTGAGGCCGAAGAAAATGCGGTGACGTCTTGCACGTGTTGGGGTTCGAGGCCCCAGCTTTCGCCGTTGGCCCAAGACTCACGTTTCCAAATGGGAACGGTGCCTTTGAGCGTATCGATGCAATACCGTGCCGCCTCGAAGGCGTGGTCTCGGTGAGGTGCGCTTACTGCCACCACCACTGCAGACTCGCCAATGGCAACCGGACCCATGCGGTGAATCATGGCAATGCGGCCGAGGTCTGGCCATTGTTTGCGTGCTTGTTCGGCAATAGCGGTGAGCTTGGGTTCGACGTGGTCGACGTAGGCCTCGTACTCGAGTGCCGACACGTCGGGGCGCCCCTCGGAGTGATCGCGAGCCGTGCCGTTGAAGGTGACAATACCCCCGCAGCGCGGCAGGGCAACCCATTCGCTGGCCTGTTGTACAGGCAGCGGCTCGCTGGTCAAGCCTGTCCAGGTGTCGGCATTGTCTGGCGGATGCATCGAGCCAATAGTAGAGCCGACCCACCCGCAATCCGCCAGCTGGCCCATAGGGCCTTTGGACTAGTTGGATCTCACCGCACGGATCCATGGCCTCGCAACCTGGAGCAGGAGTCCTCAATTTCGGCTCTTTGGGCAGGCCAGGACCCTGTCGTAGAGGGCCCGCGGCACATGGAGTGACAGCGGTGGGTACGCTCTTTGCTTGTGGATGGGGCCGAAGAAGAAGAAGACAACGAGCCTGTCCGGCCTCTGCTACCGCCGGAGGACCGGCTGTGGCGACACCCCGCAGAGGTAGCAGCGGCGCAACGCGCCTCAGCAACGGCTCCGGTCACGCTCAAGACTCCGCCGCGGCAGGCTTTCATGCTGGTTGCGGGTGGAGCTGTTGGCGGCGCACTCCTGGTCGCTGGTCTCTTCCTTGCCCTTTCTAACACCGGCGGAGTCGTCCTTGAGACTCCAGGCGAACCGGTTGTTCAAGCGGTGGCGATGGATCAGATCTTGCCGCTCACCAAGTCGGTACCAGCCGAAACCTGGCCGCATGAAGTCTCACAACGCGCGGCCTATGGCGTGGCCGAAGTTCGGGTCACCAAGGCCGGCGACGAGCGTGTTGGGTCGGGCGTCATGTTCCGAACCGACGGCTACCTGCTCACCAGCCACGATCTCGTGTTTGGTGCGGAAGGCATTGAGGTGACTCTTGTCAACGGCGAGACGCACAGCGGGGCTCTGCTGGGAACCGACGACATCAGCGGGCTCGGTGTAATCCATATCGATGCTCCCGATACCGCAAGCGCACCTCTGGCCTTGTTCAACCCTCCTGCTGTCGGTGATCCTGCGGTCACCGTTGCTGGTCTCGCCCGAACGGCCGACCTGAAGGACACCGCCATCTCGGCAATTTCTGTAAGCGTGCCCATTGCCGACAACCAGAGCCTTCACGGTCTCATCCAACTCGATAAGGGCCCCCAGGCCAAGGCCAGCGGTGCCGCGGTAGTGGGGCCTTCTGGTGGGGTCATTGGCATCGTCGTTGACGTGGGCACTAACAACGCCACCTACGCAGTGCCAGTCGGCTACGCCCGCAAGATTGCCGACGACATCGTGCACTCGGGGGCGGCCCAACACACTTGGCTGGGAATTCGTGGCGACGACACCCGCACCCCGAGCTGGCTAACCAACACCAGATCCGCGGTCAAGGTGCGAGGCGTGATCTTGGACTCTCCCGCCCACGAGGGCAAGGTCACAAAGGGTGACCTCATTCTCAGCATTAACGGCCAACCAACGCCATCAATGACCGACCTCATCCTTGAGCTACGCCGGCACCCGCCCGGCGACGTGGTTGAACTTGAGGTGCTGCACAACGACGAGCGTCATTTACGTCAAGTTGAACTCATCACCCGGGTTACCGACGACACAACGTGACGCGCTAGCGCAGACGTAACCTGCGCACGGCGAGGCCAATACCTACCGCGGCTACAGAGCCCACAGCCGCCACGCCGCCCAAAGCAAGGTTCTGGCGGCGCTTGGCGTTCATGGTGGCCCAAGGTTTGCCGGGCGTCCCCACTACGTAGGCTTGCTCGTTGGTGTAGCTAGGTTCCCAACCAGCAGAACGCAGCCGATCGTTAGCCACGACCCACGGATACATGGTGTAGGGGGTCAACCCGGGCGGGGTGGGGGCAAGGCGGTGACGCCAGCGAAATCGGCCAACTTCTTCGGCAGCTTCTTCGGGCAGACGGACACGCGGCGTTTTGCCCGATAGTTCGCGACAGGTCTCGCCGTCGACGAAGCCGTCGGGGGCGACGTTGTAGGAGCCGCTCAGCTGACCTACCGCTGCCAAGGCCACTGCGTTGGCGAGGTCGTCGAGATGAAGAAACTGTACAGGCGGGTCGAGGTCTGCGACTTGCATGACCGCCGCAGCCCGAAGCCCGCGAGCGACCCAACTGACTTCGTGTTCTGCCAGCGCCGTTGTAGGCCGCAGGATCACTACGGAGCTGCCCGGGTGTGCCAGCCGCCAGTCTTCGGCCAAACGCTCGATGGCTGCCTTCACAACGGCGAAGGAGAACTCGGGATTGGGGTCGACTGCATGGTCTTCGGTAATGGGTACCGGATTTGTTTCCCGGGCGCCGTAAACCATGGCACTGGACAACACGATCAGCCGGGTTACGCCGACGCCGCTTGCTGCTTCGAGCAGGCGCCGGGTGGCATCGATGTCGACATGGGCCGGGTCGGCGCCATCTTGGTCGGGCCCAAACGAAGATGCGAGGTGAATGACGGTGTCGGCGGACTCGAGCAGGGGCAACAGTTCGTCTCGCCGAAGATCGATTCGGTGGTTGGCGATCTTTGGGTCGGCGGTCTTGCGAGGTTTGAGATCGAGGGCAATGATTGAGTCGACAGAGTCGTCCTGAGCCAACAGCGCGCATGTGCGCGCGCCCACCGACCCAGCCGATCCTGTAACAACAACCGTATGCAAGACCACCTCCGTGCCTTAGGCCCACCTGCACGCTTTGCGCTCAACAACCCTATCTCTTGGGCAACAAGCACAGACAATGAGCACACCGGCCGTTGAGATCGGCGCCGGAGATCGTCGGCCAACGTTGACAGGGCGCACCATCCACATGTTGCGAGGGCGCGGCCAACAATGGGAATGGTGAGATGGCTTCGGTTGTTGGCTGCAATACGATGCCTTCTATGGATGATTCCAACCCGCCAGACCTCCCCTTCGGGAGCGGCTTCCCATTCTTCGGAGATATCTCCAAGCTGTTTGGAGGTATGGGAGACGGCGGTTGGGGCGCGGCAAAGCAGCTAGCAGTCACCATGGCCAACGACGGCCAGTCCGAGCCAAACGTCGACCCCGGCGTGCGTATCGAGATCGAGGAGCTAGCTCGCATCGCCGAGATGCACGCCACGCAAGCCACCGGCCTCACCCCTGCGGGGCCACTCTCGGTTGTCACCGCCACCCGCACCGATTGGGCCACCGCAACACTCGACGCTTACAAGCCAATGTTCGAGCGGCTCACCGCAGCGCTCGGACAACCACCAGCCGACGCAGCCCAGCCCGACACCGATGATCCAATGGGGGCAATGTTTGGCCAACTCATGGGCATGTTGAGTCCCATGATGCTGTCCATGACCGCTGGTTCCATGGTGGGTCACTTGGCACAACGATCACTTGGCAGCTACGACATTCCTGTTCCGCGCCAGGGCGACCGCATAGCCATAGTGCCTGCCAACATCGACGCGTTTGGCGACGAGTGGTCGCTGCCCACACAGGACCTCCGCCTGTGGGTCTGCCTTCACGAGATTCTTCATCACGTGGTCTTGAGCGTGCCTCACGTTGGCGCCACGCTCAACGAGATGCTGCTCGACTACGCCACAGCGTTTCGCAGCGACCCGCGAGCGCTCGAGGAGCGTCTGGGCTCACTAGACATTTCCAGCCCGCAAGCCATGCAGGATCTGCAGTCAACCCTGGGCGACCCTGAGGTCATTCTTGGCGCTATCCAGTCCGACCTTCAGCTGGCGCTTATTCCGCGTCTCAATGCTCTCACCGCTGTTGTGGTTGGCTATGTCGACCACGTCATGGACACTATTGGCGACCGCCTGCTGGGAAGCTACGGTCAAATCACCGAAGCACTCAGGCGCCGACGCGTAGAGGCCGACCCTTCTGACCGCTTTATCGAGCGCATGCTTGGGCTCGAACTCACCCAAGCCCAATACGACCGAGGTACTGCCTTTGTCGCAGGCGTGGTCGAGCGCGGCGGGGACGATGCCCTGACCCGGCTTTGGTCAGACGAGCGCAACTTGCCAACCCCAGCCGAGATCGATGCCCCTGGCCTGTGGCTGGCCCGAATCGATCTTCCCCTCGAGTAACGCTCTGTTCAGCCCACCAGAGCTGCCTCAAAAGAGCGTGTCTTCGCCTGGCAGATCCTTCTTGGCTACTTGGGTAACTTCGGTGCTTGCAGGGGCAGGCATGCGCTCTGTTGGGTCGACAAGCTCGCCCGCTACCTGACTGTCCGGTTCGAGTTCGCCTTCGGGACCTGACCGGCGGGCGGCTGCACGCTGACGGGCCTTGCGAATCCTTGCGGGAACGTTGGTTCCTCGGGCTCCCACGTAGTAGGAAAACGCGGCGAAACCCGACGCGATCGAGAGCACGGAAAACCCAAGTCGAGCTGGCACCGTGAACACCACCGGCAAGAGCGCTCCGATGACCCAGAACATTTGGAATCTGGTCTCAAACCTGGCAAATGTGCGGCCGTAGTTTGCGTCGGGTGCGTCGCGCTGCACGATGGTGTCAAAGCAGAGCTTGCCCGCATTCACACTGAGGCCAACCCCGAATCCAACCAGGAGGGCGCCCGGTAGCCCTCCGCTCCAGACGCCCATGAACGAGCAGAGCGACACCACCGCAAGGGATCCCAGCAACACACGTTCTTCCGAGAAGCGTTCTCGCAAAGGCGGCGCCAGTAGTGAGCCACCCAGCGTGCCTATGACTGTAAAGGCGACCACGACGCCAAGGACCAGTGGCGAGGTACCACCAGCACCGAGATCTACGTCAAGGAGTCTCTCGTGAAGCGTGGCCCCCAAAGCGCTGCCATCGGCTGAAAGGTTGAGGTCGTCGGTACCTCCCCGGTAGGCAAAGGCGACGAGGAACGTGAAGAAACCAATCACGCCGCGTAGTACGCCCATGGCGGACGCTGCAAGCACAATGCCGGCCGAGCGCAACTCTTCGCGCTCTTGTTCGCCTTCGGGCGATGGGGCCACTGCCACCTTGGGCATCCCGGTCGCGGCCACAGCTGCCGCTGCGAAGGTGAGCGCCGCGAAAGCCACCGACCAACCCGGGCCGCCAATGAGCTGAGCAATGGCCGCTGGCGCTGCGCCCACAAAACCAGCCACGCCGCTGAGCAGCGCAAGGCGCGCGTTCTTTTCGACAAGCTCGGCATGGGTCTTGACTGTGGTTGGAACAATGGCTGCTTTGGCAATCGCATAGCCCTTTTGTAGGACCAAGATGGCGAACGCCAACGGGAACAGAAATAGGCTGTCAAGGTTGCCGATCATCAAGACCGCCACCACCGCCCGGGCAGCGTTCATGAGGATCATCATGAGGCGCCGACCGCCGCGTGCTCGGTCGAGAGCTGGCCCAATGAGCGGGCTTACCAATGCGAACGGCGCAATGGTGAGCGCAAGGTACAGGCCCACGCGCCACCGTGCGGCGGAGGGGTCGATGCTAAAGAACAACGAGCCCGCCAGCGCTACCGCAATCATGGCATCGCCAGCTGCCGACAGCCCATGGACACGAGAAAGACGGACGAACGGTGAAACCGAGAAAGTTCCGCGCTCGGTGCTAACCGGTGCCCCTGTGGGGTTGGGGCGAGGGCGGGCTGGTTTGCCCAGCGGCTTCCAGCCGCCTGCGTCATTCACGTTGGCGATAGTAGAGCTATCAGCGAGCAACCGGGGACCACGGTCAATGCAATGGCCGCTTCGCTGCGCTCGGGGCTCCTACCGGACGTACTTGTAGCCGAGACCCCTAATGGTGACGATGCGTTCAGGATGTGAAGGCTCGCTTTCAATTTTGGAGCGGAGCCGCTTGACGTGAACGTCAAGGGTCTTGGTATCACCCACGTAGTCCGACCCCCACACCCGGTCGATAAGGGTGTCTCGCGTTAGGACCCGACCGGCGTTCTCCATGAGCAGTGTCAACAGGTCGAACTCTTTGAGTGGGAGGTCTACCGACTCGCCCCGCACCAGAACCTCATGACGGTCCGTGTCCACGCGTACGTCGCCAACCTCGAGGAGCATGCCTTCGTCGATGGCATCGGCGTCTTCGCTCCAGCTCGATCGACGAATCAACGACCTCATGCGGGCGACCAGCTCGCGGAGGCGATATGGCTTGGTCACGTAGTCGTCGGCACCAACCTCAAGGCCAACAACAGTGTCGATCTCTTCGCCTTTGGCGGTGACCATGATGATGGGCACGCGGCTTTGTGTTCGAATCTCGCGGCAGACATCGATCCCGGAGATCTTTGGCAGCATGACATCGAGGAGCACGAGGTCGGGTTCGAAGGCGTCGAAGCGTTCGAGGGCTTCGCGGCCGTCGACGGCAACGTCCACCACAAACCCTTCGCGGCGCAGGCCAACGGTGAGCGCCTCTACAAAGGACGCTTCATCTTCGACAATGAGGATCTTGGCGCCTAACTCACTCATGATTGGCCACCTTTTGGCTTCCGATGGGGCTCAGGCCTGTTCGAGGCCTCTGGGAGCGTCGGTTCGGGTTGGTCTTGGACGCCGCCAAGCGCAGGGAGTTCGATGGTAAACGTGGTGCCATCGCCTTCGGTCGAGTCAACCGAAATCCGGCCGCCGTGGTTGACGAGCACGTGACGGACGATGGCCAAGCCGAGACCCGTGCCGCCACTGGAACGACTTCGTCCTCGGTCCACGCGGTAGAACCGTTCGAAGATGCGGTCACGATCCTTTGGCGGAATCCCTATTCCGTTGTCCTGGACCACAATTTCGATGTGTTCGCCTGCGTCTCGGGCTCGAACGGAAAGAACACCCTCGGCCGCGTTGGTGTACTTGATGCCGTTATCGACGAGGTTGGCGATAGCCGAGGTCAGTTGGAGATCGTCGCCACGCACGACCAGTTCGCGTTCGGGTAGTTGGACGCCGATCTCAACGTCTCGCTGGTCGGCTGCTGCACGCACTCGGTCGACTGCACGGGCGATGACTTGTTGGATGACCACTGGGACGAAGTCATCGTCGGCGCCGTGTTCGATCCGGCTAAGTTGCAGCAGGTCGTCGATCGTGCCGGTCAGTCGGTGAGCTTCGGAGCTAAGCCGATTGGCAAGACTGGATGCCACAGCCGGGTCTGGTTCGTCGGCAAGGGTCTCAGCAAGCAGCGATATGGCACCAATTGGGGTCCGCAGCTCATGACTGATGTTGGCAACGAAGTCGCGACGAATTGCGTCTAACCGCTCTTGTTCGGTTACGTCGTCGATCAGCACTACCACACCGAGGTGTTGGTCGCCGTCGACGATGGGGTTAGCAATTACATGGAGCGTCTTGCGTGGCGGACCAAACAGCTGCACCTCTTGAACGGCGGTGGCGCCGCTGACGAGAGCCTCAGTGGTCAGCTGATCGACAGTGTCGCCGACAACTGCGTCCCCATGGCGGCCGGCCAGAAACGCGGCCGCGTAGGGGTTGTCAAAAACGCGCCGGCCCTCTTGGTCCACAAGGACAACCCCGAGCGTGATGGACGACAGCGACGCCCGGTACCGCCGTGCCTCTGCGGCGTCAACCTGCGGCGCAGTGGCGCGGTCTTGAGCCGCCCGTTCGAGCCGATCCAGCGCCGAGTTCATGCTGTCTGAGCGCACCCCAACGTCGTCGCGCAAGGACGCGGCCATCTGGTCTACCTGTCGGACTGCGCGCACCCGGGCTCGTTCGAACCACAGCGCTACTGCCAGCGCCGCGGCGGTAGCCACAATTGCGACCGCGATCATGGGGCACCTCGATGTGCCGACCCGGTCGTCATGGCATCACCCGTCGGTGTCCAGATCGAACACACCGATGTTTGGTTCTCGCCGAGACGCAGCGCGCGCCGCGCCATCTTGTTCTGGCATCCAGCCATCGACCATGTATCGGACACGCTCGCCGATGTTGACCGCATGGTCGCCTATTCGTTCGTAGTAGCGGCACACCAACGCCAGCTGAACCCCGACATTGAGTTCGATTTCTCGTTCGCGGTGCGCTTCGAACACCGCCAGAATCGTCTCCGCATTGAGCTCGTCGAGACGATCGTCCATATCATCGAGGGCAGCAGCGAGGCCGGTGTCACCTTCGATGTACGCGTCGATCGAGAGCCTAAACAACCGAGCCGCTTCTTCGGACATGCGCATCAGCAGGCCGCGAACGCGCGGATCGATGTCGGTACCGTACACACGGCGTGTGGTCTTGGCGATGTTGCTCATCAAGTCGCCCGACCGCTCGATCTCCGCATTCAACCAAAGCGCGGTCATGATGGCGCGCAGATCGCCGGCCATGGGTTGTTGAAGCGCGAGCACCTCGTAGCAGCGTTCTTCGAGTTCGATCGACATGGCATCGAGGATGTCGTCGTCTTCGATGAGCGCCTGGGCCCCGTTGAGGTCAGCAGACAGGAAGGCTTCGGTTCCTCGGGGGATGGCCTCACTGACGCGGCCCGCCATGCGCACGATCCCGTGCTTGATGGCTTCGAGCTCGTCGTGGAAATTTTTACGGAGTAGTTCGCTCATCTGTCCCTCGGTTAACCGAATCGGCCGGTCACGTAGTTCTCGGTGCGCTCGTCGCTGGGATTCGAGAACATCTGGTCAGTCTTGTCGAATTCGACAAGCACCCCCGTGCGGGCGTCGGAGTCGGGGTTGACCTCGACGGAGAAAAAGGCGGTCCTGTCGGACACCCGCGCGGCCTGTTGCATGTTATGGGTCACGATAACAATCGAATACTCGTCCTTGAGTTCCCGCATGAGTTCTTCGATGCGAGATGTGGCGATGGGATCGAGCGCAGAGCATGGCTCGTCCATAAGCACCACATCGGGGTTTGTGGCGATCGCACGAGCAATACACAGGCGCTGTTGCTGGCCACCAGACATACCCAATGCTGACTCCCCGAGGCGATCCTTCACCTCGTCCCACAGTGCCGCTTTGCGCAGCGAAGACTCGACAAGTTCGTCCATGTCGGAGCCCTTCTTGACGGCGCCGCTGATCTTTGGACCGTACGCGATGTTGTCGTAGATGGACTTTGGGAACGGGTTAGGCTTCTGGAAAACCATGCCGATGCGACGGCGGACCTCAACCGGGTCGACACGCTTGTCGTAGAGATCGACGCCGTGGTAGCGCAGGTCGCCGGTGACCCGAGCCGTATCGATCAGGTCGTTCATGCGGTTGAAGCAACGCAGCACCGTGGTCTTGCCGCAGCCCGATGGACCAATGAAGGCGGTGATCTCGTGCTCGCGCACTTCAAGCGTGACTTCCTTAACCGCGAGGAAGTCGCCGTAGTAGACGTTCAACCCGTTGACATCGAACACGATGGTGTCTTGTTCTTCGGGGACCGAGCTGGGTTGGCTGTCATCTTGACTGTTCACCACAGCTACGCCGTCGCCTTCGCTGGTTGGGTTGCTCATCTCGTTGTCTCGCACCTTGTCCATGGTTTCACGTCCGGGGTTCATGTTCATCCCCCGCGCTTCTTCTCGAAGTGGTTCCGTAACAGGATCGCCACGGTGTTGGCCGCGATTACAACTGCTAGCAAGACAACGATCGCGGCGGCCGTTGCGTCGTTCCAGTCACCAACGGTGCTGGGTTTCTTGGCCAGCTGCGTGATGAGCAGCGGCATGGCGGTGAACTGTTCGCCGAGCTGTTCTAGCTCGAAGAGGTTGCTCCTTGGCCCCAGGGAACCAAGGACGCCACCCACCAGGATAAGCGGTGCAGCCTCGCCAAGGGCCCTAGCCAGGCTCAGAAGCGTGCCGGTCAAGATGCCCGGCGCGGCGTAAGGCAGTACGTGATGTCGGATCACTTCTGACTTCGTGGCCCCAACACCAAACCCGCCTTCTCGCAGCGCCCTGGGCACGGCCCGGACCGCTTCGGCCGAGGTGATGATGACGATAGGCAGTACCAGGATGGCCAATGTTGCGCCCGCCGCCGCGGTGGTCGAGCCAAGGTGCTTGTCCACCGAGTTCGGGAAGAACCCGTCGAGCCGGTTGACGAAGATGCTGAGTCCAAGCACGCCGTAGACCACCGACGGCACCCCGGCCAGGTTGCGGATGTTCAGCTCAATGAACCGGGTCAGCTTGTTGTCTGGCGCGTACTCCTCGAGGTAGATCGCTGCCGCGATCCCGGTTGGGAACGAGAACACCACCACGAATACTCCGATCCAGAAGGTGCCTCGTAGCCCTTCGAAGATGCCGTACTCCGAGGAGCGGCTACTGACACTGTCGGTGATGAACGCGGTACCGGTGTTGCTGAGGTGGCTGATGCCGTCGGTGAGGACGCTCAATAGCACTGCGCCAAGGAAGAAGAACGCAACCCCTAGGCCACCGAGGAGCAGGAGCCTGAACACGGCGCCTGATGTGTCGGCTTTGCGGCTGGTGAGACCGGCTTCTACCTCCTTGCGAGCAAGTTCGGCGCCGGCACCAAGTGTGGAGAGTGACATGGTTCAGGCCGCCTTAGTAGACAAGGCGGACACGACGCACAAAGCGGTCGGCCACCGTGTTCAAGATGAGGGTAATGATGAAGAGCAGCAGTCCGAGGAAGAAGAGGCTCTGTAGGGCCACGCCTTCTGAGACCCGGTCTGAGGGAGCGACACTGGCTGCCATGGCCGCCGTCATGGTGGTGCCTGACTCGAAAGGTGACAACGCAAACTGAGCTTGGTTGCCGCCGCCACCAGCGGCGAGGAAGACCACCATGGTTTCGCCGATGGCTCGCGAGATCCCGATGATGAACGCGGCCACAAGCCCGGAGATGGCCGCCGGGATAACTATGGTGATCGTTGTGGTGACCTTCTTGGCCCCGAGGCCTGCGGATGCTTCGCGCAAGGCATCGGGAACGGACGCCAGAGCGTCTTCAGACACCGAGGCAATGAGTGGAATGGTCAAGATGCCAACGCCAATCCCAGCCGCGAGCAGCGTGAAGCCGGGTGCATCAGGGTTGATGTTTTGCACGATGTTTGGGGTCACCCACCGCAGGGCAAAGAATCCCAGAACCACCGAGGGGATGCCTGCCAAGATCTCCAGGATGGGTTTGACAACCTTGCGGAAACGGGAACTGGCGTACTCGGAAAGGTAAACCGCTGATGCCAAGCCGACCGGAATGGCTACCAGCATGGCGATACCTGTCACGACAAGGCTGCCGACAACCGGCGTCTTGATGTCGTATTCGTTGAACGGCGGTGCCCATTGGTCACCCCATAGGAAGCCGAGTTCGATCCCTCTAATGAAGGTCCACGCTTCAAACACCAGCGAGAACACGATCAAGAAGCTGATGAGCAGCGACACCGCCGCTGCGCCCATCAGCACGATGCTGAGCGTCTTCTCTTTTTGCTGGCGGCGCTTGTTGCCGCCGAGTGCGTCTATCCCAATCCCCGACGCTGGGTCTGTCAAAGTCATTGCTTGCTTCCTTCCCGACGTGGCAGCGGCGACATGCATGCCGGGTGCCAGATGGGTGTTCGATGTCCGTCAACAGCGCTGACCGCGACCGGACGGCCAAAGATCGGGGCCGGGTTTACACCCAGCCCCGATCTCAGCACATATCGGTCGCCGCTCGGTAGCTGAGGGCTAGCCCTTTGCTGCCTCCCAAGCAGCGTCGGTCTCGGCCTTGAGATCGTCTGGCAGTGACACGTAGCCAACGCCTTCGTCGAAGGCATTCTCAACCGAGTCGACATAGCCGTCGCCGAGGTAGAAGTCGACGTACGAGACCAGTGCAGGGTTCTCAGCGGCCTTGTCGGTGTTGACGTAGATGTAGAGTGAGCGACTGATTGGGTAGCTGCCATCGGCGATGGTTTCGAGGTTCGGAGCGACACACTCGCCTGTCTCTTCGTTGAACACTTCAAGCACCTTGACCGCGTCGCCAGCAGCTTCTGCGAACGCGAAACCCACCCAGCCGATAGCCGAATCGGTCGAGGCAATGCCTTCGATGATCACGTTGTCGTCTGGCTGGCCAGCGAAGTCGTTTCGGATGAGCACGGGATCGCCGTTCTCGTCGACCTGTGCTTCGAACTCGCCCGCTTCGAGACGTTCTTCTGCGGGGCCTTCAAGCACGATCTCGATAAATGAGCCGTAGGTGCCGGACTCGGTTCCGGGAGCGATCACCTGGACGGTGCCTTCTGGCCAGCCCTCGGTTGTGGAGCCAAGCTCGGCCGCAAAGGCGGCTGCTTCTTCCCAGGTGTTGCCTTCGGACTCTGGGCCCAAGATGGCGTAGAGGTCGGCGAGGGTCACACATTCGAGAGGATCACTTGGGGCCACCATGACAGCGATTCCATCGAACGCGACACGGAGTTCGACGTTGGGGACACAGTCCGCTGCTTCGGTGTCCTTGATGGCGCGGCTTGCGTCGTTGATATCGGTGTTGCCGGGGCAGAACTCCTTGAAGCCGGCCGAGGTGCCAGGGCCATTGACGGTGATTTCGACATCGCCGGAAACTTGTTCGTTGTAGAGCTCCTTGGCTCGGGTGGAGATGGGCTCGACCGTGGACGAGCCGCTGACATTGATGCTGCCGGACACGGCTTCACCGTCTGTATCACCACCGCTGTCTGTGTCACTACCGCTGTCTTCTGTTGTCGATTCTTCACCGTCGTCATCGTCACCGCACGCGGCGGCCACCATGGCAAACGTCAGGAGAATGGCCAAGATTGCGGCCAGTCGCTTCGAAACTCTCACAGAGGTCCCTCCTCAGGGGTAAACCGGTGCCCGCGTCTACGGGCAACGCTTCGTCTATCCGCAACGACGTATCGTGGCGTTTGGACACCGCTGCGATGGCGCAGCTCGTATGTCCAGGGCACAACCTAAAGAGGCCGTCTGGCATGCAAGCGTTTACCTTCTGAACGTTCGATGAACAAAGGTGAACGTCAGGTGAACGACTCACCGAAGGGTCCGGCTGGCGCTAGCCGTGCACGCTCAATACCAGCGCCGCATCTTGCGGATAGCTCAGTAGCTCCACGGCTTCTGCCGGGCTTAGCCATCGGATTTCGTCGACTTCATCGTTCTCGGCAAATTCGCCGCTCTTCACAGACATGTGCCAGTAGTGGACTGTCTTGGGCCGACCCCGATGGTCGACATAGGAGATGGGGTCCAACTCATCACCGAGATAGCACTGATAGCCGGTCTCTTCGCGCACTTCTCGAAGCGCGCACGCTTCGAGGCTTTCGCCTTTGTCGAGCTTGCCCTTGGGCAAACTCCAGTCGTTGTAGCGGGGCCGGTGAACCAGCAACAGCTTGCCGCCTTCGTCCCAAACAAGGCCCCCGGCCGCCTCGACTGCCTTCTTAGGCTTCGTCATAGCAGACGCAATCCCTCACGCTGCGAGGCTTCATAGGTCATGGCCGTTATTCCACTTCAGGTTTGATGAAACGACGTTCGTTGGCCAGCAACGTCAAGATGGTTTGCGCGTTTGTCTCCGCGTCGTGCCCGACCCTGGTGTATGTCCCGTCTGACCCCAGCTCCCAGGCCAGATAGCGATCAGCCAGCTGGACTGTCAACAGCTCGTCAAGACGTTCTTGCAGCTTCGGGTCGTCGATAGTGACCATGGCCTCCACCCGGCGGTCAAGGTTGCGGGGCATCAGATCGGCAGACCCAATCATGTACTCGGGTGCGCCTACGCCGTTGCCGTTGGCGAAGCGCAGTATCCGCGAGTGTTCCAGGAACGAACCCACCAACGAACGCACGTGGATGTTGTCGGAGAGGCCCGGAACCTGGGGTCGCAGACAACAAATGCCACGAACGATGAGATCTACCCGCACCCCTGCTTGCGATGCCTCGTACAGCAAGTCAATCATTGCCGCATCGACCAAGCTGTTCATCTTGAGCGTGATGTGGCCCGCCGAACCGAAGGAGATCTCGTTTTGGAGCAGGGCCGTGACATTGGGACGTAGGCCGTGGGGGGCTACCAGAAGGCGCTGGTAAGACACGTCGCGGCCATACCCGGTCAGCGTGTTGAACAGCTGCGCCAAGTCTTCACCCACGGCAGGGTCAGCGGTGAACAACCCAAGGTCGGTGTAAAGCCTGGCCGTGCGAGAGTTGTAGTTGCCGGTACCTACATGACAGTACCGACGCACGCCTTCGGACTCGGAACGGACAATGAGCAGTGTCTTGGTGTGGACCTTGAGGCCAATCAAGCCGTAGGCGACGTGCACACCGGCTTCTTCCAAGCGCCGGGCCCACTCAATATTGGCGGCTTCGTCAAATCGAGCCTTCAGCTCCACAACCACCGCCACCTGCTTGCCGTGCTCGGCGGCACGGATGAGATGATCGACAACCGGGCTGTCGCCGGAGGTTCGGTACATCGTCATCTTGATGGCCAACACCTTCCTGTCCGTCGACGCCTGTGCGAGGAGTTCGTCGACAGTTGCATTGAACGACTCGTAGGGGTGGTGAACCAACAAGTCGCGTTCACGCATAAGCGCAAAGAGGTTGGCGGGCTCATCATCGTCGGACCGGAACGCCGCAGGGGTGACGGGTTTGTGTGGGGCGTCGCGCAAGTCGGGCCTGTCGAGAAAGGCAAGCTCCATGACGTCGGTGAGGTTGAGCGGCACATCAGAGACGTACACGTCGCTGTCGTGCAGCTTCAGCTCGGTTATCAGCAGCTCAGCGGTGTCCTTTGAGGGCGACCGGCTGAGCTCAAGGCGGACTGGTTTTTGGAAGCGGCGCCGCCGAAGCTCAACCTCAACCGCAGACAACAAGTTGATGGCTTCGTCTTCGTCGATGTCGAGATCGGCGTTGCGGGTAACGCGGAAGGCAACGGTCTCCACGACCTCCATGCCCGGGAATAGCTGTTCGATGTGGGCAAACACCACCTCTTCGATCGCGACGAAGCGTTGGCTGTCGGGCAGTTTGAGGAATCGTCCCAGCATGTCGGGCACCTTCAGCCGCGCAAATCGGCGGTTACCGCCGCTGGGGTCGCGCAAGATCACACCCAGGCTGAGCGACAGGTTGGAGATGTAGGGAAACGGATGACCCGGATCAACCGCCAACGGCGTCAGAATCGGGAAGATGCGGTTCTGGAACTCGTTGGTGAGATAGGACCGGTCATCGGGATCAAGGTCGGCCCAGTGCAACAATTCGATGCCCTGTAGGGACAGCTCCTCCAGCAAGTCGGTGAAGCACTGGTCCACCTGGTCTTGCTGGTCATCGACAATCTCGCGGATGGCCGCAAGCGCCGACGCCGGGCTCAGCCCATCGGCGGTCCCTGGGAACCTGCCACTTTCATGGAGGTCCTTTAGTCCCGCAACCCGGACCTGGAAGAACTCATCGAGGTTAGAGGCCCAAATGCCGAGGAACTTCAGCCGCTCAAGGAGAGGGAGCCGATCGTCGAGGGCCTGGGCCAGAACTCTGTCATTGAAGGCCAGCCACGAAAGCTCGCGATTGATGTAGTTCTCAGGATTTCGAGTTAGTGCAGCGTCGGCCATGCACCCAGCTTGAACCGCGACGGCCAATTCCACAACCGCGAACGCCAGCGCGTCTGTTTGTTCATGCCCCGAATCGCCCCTTCAACGTGCGAGCCGCCCCCAGCTACGGGCCCGAGCTAACGACACAGTGGGCCTGAGACACCTAGGATTCTTCGTCGTACCCGAGGTCCCATTCGATCATGAAGTTCTCGCGTTCGGCGTCGCGGTTCACGCGCTCGCGGTTGCGGCGGAACTGGGGATCGTGCGGGGGCAGGAGCACTAACCGGGCGTTGACCCGAGTGCGGAAGCCGTCGATTGCGTCGCGGTCGCCAAAGTCTGAGCGGATTTCCCAATGGGGCGCGACTGGACCCAGGTAGACCATCTTCACATGGCCAACTGGCGGTTCGGTCTCGACGTTGACGTCGGTCATCACAGACTCCTGGTACCTCAATAGAACCAAGCCAGTGTAGCGGGGAGCTATTGGCAACCAGCAGAACCCCGGCCAGCTCGATGGATAGCGCCCTGTCAATTCCTCACATCAAGAGTGATGGATTCGACTTGGGTTGAACCGTCGCGTTCGAAGATGACCTCTACGGTGTCGCCGGGGCGCAAAGACCGCACCGTTTGGGCCACGTCGCTGGCGCTCACGATGGTCTGGCCGTCGATGCTTACGATCACGTCACCACGCATGATTCCCGCTGCCTGGGCTGGCGACCCAGCCAAAGCTTCCTGCACGAATGCCCCGTCGGTCGCTTCCAATCCGAACTGCTCGGCCACTGCCGGGCTGAGGGTCGAAACCGAAATGGTCGTGACCCCCAAGAACGCGGTGTCGGGGTTGAGATCGGCTTCACCGTTCCGAGCTCGGTCGATGAGCGGTGCCGCGGCGTCGACCGAAATGGCGAAGCCGATGCTTTGTGCGTTGTCGATGATGGCGGTGTTGATTCCGACCACTTGGCCTGCGGCGTTCACAAGCGGGCCGCCAGAGTTGCCTGGGTTGATTGCTGCGTCTGTTTGGATGAGGTCTGACAAGGTGACTGGCGGCGCTTCGATAGTGCGGCCCTTGGCCGACACGATGCCCTTGGTAACCGACGGCGTGCTTCCGAGGTCGAGGGCATTCCCAATGGCCACAACGTCATCGCCAACGCGCAAAGACTCTGCGGTACCAAACTCGGCCGGGATGAGGCCACGGATGTCGGCGGCCTGGATCACCGCAATATCGTCGTCGGGGAACTCGCCAACGACCGACGCGGTCTTGACAGTGCCATCGAAGAACGTGACCTCGATGGTCTCGGCGCCTTGGATGACATGGGCGTTGGTGACAATGAGGCCGTCTTCGCTGACCACGATGCCCGAACCTGACCCTTCAAAGATGCTGCGAACCGACTCGGCTCCGATGTTGATGGTGACCACCGACGGTTGCACTTTGTTGAGGACCGCTTGAATGTCGAGGGTTTCGCCACTGAGAGAAACCGACGGAGGAGACTCGCCGAAATCGAACACCGTCTCGGTGGTCGATGAACCTTCGCGGTCGAACAACAAGAACGCCACAGCGACAGCAAGGGCGGCAACGAGCCCAGTAGCCAGCGATGGCAAAGCCCGCCGCCACCAAGGAGGCTTCAGCTCGAGAACAGGCGCTTCGCCGGCCACAACGTAGTCGTTTCGCTCACGAGGAGGTCCGTAGCCGTAGTGAGCAGGGTCATAGATCGGGGGCGCTTGTGGCGCATGTGATTGTTGGTCCGCGTCTGGCGGCGGCGCCGAGGACGACGTGGCCGGTTGAGGCGGATGTAGCGGGGCCTCGGCCCATGCTTGAGGATCAAACTCCTCTGGCGTCACCGCGGCGAGCGGTGGCGGAGGTGGGGGACCCGGACGAGGAGGCGGAGGCGGCGCAGAGGTGACCTTGGGCGGCGGAGGCGGCGGCCCTGCAGCGGAGGCAGAGGCGTTCGGCGGAGGGGGCGGCGGGGGAACGCCAGGGTTGGTCACCAATCCATGGTGGCCCATGGCGCGGTGCTAGCCAAGGCGGGGTGGCCAGTTTTTTCGAGAAACTCCAAAAAGCTGCCCAGCGACCCACTTAGGCCAAATTCCCTGGTCAACGAGGCCTTTCTTGGGCAAACTTGGGTCTGGCCACAAATAAATCTGGGCTTTACGGGAACTTTCTGCCCTGTCTGTGCGTATGTAACACACGAACCCCGGAGGTGACTTACCTATGGACACCAACTGGATGGCTCAGGGCCTATGTGCCGAGAAGCCGCCCGAACTCTTCTTTCCAAGTGATGGCGTCGGTGTAGATGTCGCGCGACGTGTCTGCGCCGACTGCCCCGTCAAGGCACCCTGCCTGGAACACGCTCTTCGCAATCGAATCGACCACGGCGTGTGGGGCGGCTGCTCCGAACGCGAGCGCCGCCGCATCATCAAACGACGCCGCCTCGAGGCTGAAGCCGCCGCTCGCTAGTGTCCTGATTAATCGCTGCCGAAATCGCCACTCCCCGGACCGGAATGGCGGTTGAGGCAACACCGTGCGTGAGCAACGTGGGCGTGGAGCGAAGCGCCATGCCTTTCCGACCACCCTCCTAGTGCCACATGTCGCCTTGGATCCATGGCCGGCATTGGTGCGGTTGTCACTAACAGTGCGTAGCGTTATGGGATCACGTCTCCGGAGGCACCATGACAGCAACACCCCCCGCTCCGCCAACCACATTGGCTGCGGCCCGGTCGCTTAACGCCACAAAGATCTACGGCTCGGGTCACACTGAAGTCCGCGCCCTCGACGATGTCAGCGTCTCGTTCGAGACGGGCCAGTTCAGCGCCATCATGGGGCCATCGGGGTCGGGCAAGTCCACGCTCATGCATTGCATGGCGGGCCTCGACGATCTCACGTCTGGCAGCGTCTTTATTGGCGACGAAGATCTCACGAAGCTCAGCGAACGAGCCCTTACCCTGCTGCGACGCAAGCAGATCGGCTTCGTGTTCCAGGCGTTCAACCTGATCCCAACACTCACCGCGCTGGAGAACATCACCCTCCCCATGTCGCTTGCGGGTGACTCCCCCGACCAGGCCTGGCTTGACCAGGTGGTGGGCACGGTTGGTCTGAGCGACCGGCTTTCGCATCGTCCAAACGAACTATCTGGTGGTCAACAGCAGCGCGTGGCCGTGTCTCGGGCACTGGCCAGCCGGCCGCGCATCATCTTTGCCGATGAGCCCACGGGCAACCTCGACTCACGCACCGGTGCCGAGATCTTGACCTTCATGGCCGACGCAGTCAGGTCGCTAGGCCAAACCATCGTGATGGTCACCCACGACCCCGTGGCTGCCTCCTACGCCGACCGCGTCGTGTTCCTCGCCGACGGCAAGGTGACCGGCGAAATGCTCGATCCCACGAGCGAACAGGTCTTCGACTACATGAAGACCATTGGCGATTAGCGATGACGCTGTTCAAGATCGCCCTGAAGAACATTTCGGCCAAACCCGGCCGCTTTCTGCTCACGTCGCTCGCTGTCCTTGTTGGTGTTGCCCTAACCGCTGCGGTCTTTATCTTCACCGACAGCTTGCGCGAGACATTTGGCAACCTCAGCCAAGACATCGAATCTGGCTACGACATTGCGGTCCGGTCCGAGGTGGCCTTTGGAGACCGTCTCGATGCCGCGCCTGTGGGCCTCGACATCCCGGCGCAACTCGCTGAAGTCGACGGTGTGGCGGCCGTACAACCGCGCGTCATCGAGTTCAACATCATCCCCAACCGGGCTGACGGCGAAGCCGTCACGTCCAACGGCCCAAGCTTCGGTGTCAACTGGGAAGACCAGGCACCCGATTCGCGTGTCTTCGCCGCCGACGGCAGGCCGCCAGCGGCAAGCGGCGAGTTTGCTATCGACATCGACGGGGCAGCAAACAACGACTTCGTCATCGGCGATAGCTACGACATTCAGACCCCCGAGGGGCTTGTCACCAAAGAGCTCGTCGGTACCTTTACCTTTGCCGACCCAGAAGAGAACGCTCTGGTTGGAGCCACCCTGGTGGCCTTCGACACCGACACTGCGGTCCAGCTGCTCAATGGCGGCCTTGGCTACGACGATGTCACCATGACCCTCGTTGAGGGCGCCGACCAAGCTGCGGTGACTGCCGATGTCGAGGCAATCTTGCCCGACGGGCTTGAAGTCTTGGACCGCGAGGTCATTGCCGACGAGCAAGCCGAAGAGTTCAACGAGTTCATCGACATCTTCCGCACCATCTTGTTGGTGTTTGCCTTCATCATCTTGTTGGTCGCCGCGTTCATTATCTACAACGTGTTCTCCATCATTGTTGGGCAACGTATTCAAGAGATCGGCCTGCTTCGAGCACTTGGGGCCACCGGCAAGCAGATCACTCGGTCCATCGCTGCGGAGGCCCTTATGGTCGGCGTGTTTGCCACCATCGTTGGCGTCCTCGGTGGCATCCCTATTGCTGCTGGCCTGCAAGCGCTGCTCGCCGCTGCAGACTTTGGGCCCGATGAGAGTTCGACTCCGCTGCGGCCGACAACGATCGTGGTGTGTGCGCTGCTGGGTATTGGGCTCACCCTCATGGCGGCGGTGTGGCCGGCCCTTCGGGCCCGGCAGGTCTCGCCAATGGCGGCACTGCGCCAAGACACCACGCTGGCATCCAATGCCAAAAGCCAACCCGTCCTCGGCGCCATCTTGGCGTTGGTAGGTGTCGTCTTGGTGGTGTGGGGCTTCGTGCTCGACGAATACATCTTCCTGCTCATCTTCAGCGTGCTGGCGGGCATCTTCTTGTACCTCGGCTTGACCCGCATCAACCGGGTTGCGGGCCGCTGGGCGCTCATCGGGCTTTCGGCAGTCCTTCTCGCAGTGGCGCTCACCGCAGACCTTCGGGCATCCATGCTGTTAGCGCTTCTTGGCGCTGCAGCACTCAATGCCTTCTTGGGCATGAACATCCTCAGCCCCAGCTTTGCTACCCCGGTGGCACGAACCCTTGGGGCGCCGCTGGCCAAGCTTGGTGGCGTGCCTTCAAAGCTGGCGCGCGAAAACGCGGGCCGCAGCCCCGATCGCACTGCTACGGCAGCCTCGGCGCTCATGATCGGTCTGGCATTGGTTACCGCGGTGGCGGTTGTGGCCGACTCGTTCAAGGCCACCTTCGCCGACGTGTTGGACAACGCCGTGTCGGCCGACTGGATAGTAGTGGGCGAGCAAGGCGGACCCGACGTGGGCTTCAGCCCAGCAGTTGGGGCCGGCCTGGCCGACCTACCCGAGCTTTCAGATGTCTTGCCAGTGCAGTGGATCCAGGATGCATTCCGCACCACGGTCGATCAGGACGTTCGAACGGCGTACTCGACCAACCTGGCCGATATCGATACCCACTTTGATATCGACGTCATAGAACGAGACGACTCGTTGCTTGGTACCAATGCCGTGTTGTTGCACGACGACCAGGCCGAAGATCTCAACCTTGCCGTCGGTGACACCATCGAGGTCGAGTTCAACGACGAGTCAACCGCAGACCTCGTGGTGGCGGGCATCTATGGCAGCTTGGCAATCTTTGACTCTGGTTGGGTGCTCTCCACCGACCTATGGGACTCGCTGGGTGGGCTAAACGATCCCCAAGACATCTACATCACCGCCATCGAGGCCGAAGGTGTCGATACCGAAGAAGCCCGTGCGGCCATTGCCACGGTCACCGAAGACTTCTCTCAGCTTGAGGCGAACACTAAGGACGAGTTCCAAGAGAACCAGGAAGAACAGATCGGCCAGGTACTGGTCGTTATCAACGTGCTGCTGCTGTTGTCGGTTGTATTGGCGCTGCTTGGGGTGGCAATCACCCTTGCCTTGTCGGTATTCGAACGAACCCGAGAGATTGGGCTCACCCGAGCAGTGGGCGGAACCCGCAAGCAGATCAAGCGCATGGTGCGAGTCGAGGGCGTCATCGTGGCCCTCTTTGGCGGCGTGCTTGGGGTGGGGCTCGGCGTGGTGTTTGGTGTGGCCTGCGTGCAGATCATCCCCGACGACTTCGTGGGCAAGCTCGCTATCCCCACCGGATCTCTCATCACGTACCTGGTCGTGGCTGCCTTTGCCGGCGTGGCCGCGGCGTACTTCCCGGCACGGCGGGCGTCGAAGCTCAACGTGCTCGAGGCCATCGCTACAGGCGAATAGCCCAACTGCGCAGGGCCAACCGAAACGAAAGATGAGGGCGAGGTCACCCCGCCCGGGGACCTCACCCTCACACCTTTGTCGACTCCGGCTGCTGGCTAGCCAGCAGCGGAGTGACTACTGCTCTTCGAAGGTGTCATCGCTCAAGCGTTGAGCGACAAATCCACCATCGGGGTTAAAGCGGTAGTCGTCGAATTCTTTGGTGAACTCCAAATGCACGTTGGCGGGACCTTCGCGATTCTTTTCGATGGAGAACACCACTTGGTTCTTTGACGCCTCAAGCAAATGAGGGTCATACGCCAGATGGCTCTTGGCCAGCGCCGTAGATTTCTCGTTCATGGCAAAAGCCAGGTCGACTTCGTGAGCCAGAAGCGCGCTGCCGCGCATGTGCTCGAGGCGCAGCCGCCGTTCTCCCAAGCCTTCGGCATTCACAGCCGCTGCGGCAACCACGCAAACGTCGTGGGCCATGGCTGTCTCTTTGAGCGACTCGGCGACGCGGAGTACTCGCTCGCTGTCTGTCCTGGCCCCAACCACGGGCACCTTTTGGAGATAGTCGACAAAGAGCACGCCGCCTGGGCCTACCCATTCGGCCGCCAGCTTGGCTAGCTCCTCTGGGCCAGTGTGATAGCCCGATACCCGCTGGATGAGGAGGCGATCTGCGTAGTCTTGGATTGCGTCGTATGCCTGTCGAATGACCTGGCGGACATAGAGGTCTTCTGAGACCGCGCCCATCTTGACGCTGTCGCGGACGATTCGGCTTATCTCAGCCCGTTCTCGCGGATCGAGGTGACGGTTGCGTAAACCCAGCTCAGACATGAGCAGCCGACCCAACAGGTTACGTTCGCTCAGTTCGTAGCTGGCAAACACCACTCGGCTTCCGGTTGCCGCCATGTTGCGGGCCCACTGGATCATGGCGATGGTTTTGCCCACACCTGGTTTGCCACCAAGCAGTACCAGGTCCTGGGGGGACATTCCCCCATCGAGGACGTCGTCAAGCGGGCTAAAGCCGGTGCGGAGGCGATGTTCAGCGCCAGCAGTCGGGCTGGTTTTGTGAATAATCGCCGCCAGAACGTCCCGTGCTGTCTTGGGTTGCGGGCTGACGAAGTTTTCCATCGCCGCTTCCATCGTCGCGGCCCGACGCTCTGTGTTGGCGGGCGTCGTCACACCGCGCCGCCTTCGCTTAGGCGGAAGGCCGCTGGGCCGAGGATCACAATAAACAACGAGGGCAGGATGCAAAGAACAAGCGGAACGATCAGCTTCACGGGAAGCGACAGCGCCTTCTCTTCGGCTCGCACTCGACGCTTCTGACGCATTTCATCGGCCTGGACACGCAACACGGTGGCCAAGGGCATGCCGTGCTTGTCGGCTTGGGTGAGCGCCAGCACGAAATGTTTGAGGTCGCCAGAGTCGGTGCGGTGCACGATGCGGTTGAACGCTTCTTCGCGAGACATGCCAAGCTGGCGGTCCTGCATCATCCGTCCGAACTCTTCGGCCAGCGGCCCCTTGTTCTCTTGAGCCACGCGTGACAAGGCTGCGTCGAAGCCCAATCCAGCTTCCACACCAATAGTCATCTGATCCAAGATGTCGGGCAGTTCTCGCTCGATGAGGTTGGCTCGGTCTTTGGCCCGTCGGTCCAGGCTCATGTCGGGGAAGATGTATGCGCCAGCGGTCACCAGCCCCGCGATGATGATGTTCTTAAGGGTGAGGCCGCCGCTGAGGAAGTAGGCGCCAACCAACGCACCCACGCAGCCAAAGGCCAGCTTGGTGGCCAGCAAGCGCTCGACCGTCCAGCTAGCAGTTGCCCCGGCAACGGCGATCTTGCGTTCCATCTCGTCCAGCGCGCCCATGGGGGTGAAGCGACGCACACGGCCAGCGAGGGCGTTCATGATTGGGGCAACCACGCGATCGGTGGCGCCTTGTTGGAGGCGCACATCGCGAAGGTTCGTCGATGGCGCTTGCTTCAGTGTGTTGTACGAGGCGCCGGGCGTGTCGGACAAGCGCTCCCCCGCTCCAGCGGCGTACGCCAGGAGTGGCAGCGCAACCATGCAGGCAGCGGCAGCGAGATAGATTTCGATACCCATCAGAACTCCACGTTCACGAGCTTCTTCAGCCACATGCCACCGGTGAACAGCATGAACACGGCGCCGCCCATCAAGAACTTGCCAGCAGTCTGGCTGGTCATGGCATCGAGGTACTGCGGGTTAGACATCCGCACCCAGCCGCCCACACCAATAGGGAGGACGAACAAGATGATGGCCGAGACTTTGCCTTCCGCCGAAAGCGCTTTGACCTGATCTCGCAACCGATTCCGGTCTCGGATTGTCTCGCCAACGTTGTCCAAGATCTCGGCGAGGTCGCCACCAAGTTCACGGTTGATGCCAATGGCTCGAACCACCCAAATGAAGTCTTCGCTCTGGGTGCGTTCGGCAATGTCGTAGAGCGACTCGACCATGTCGCGACCGATACGGGCCTCAGCTACCGCTCGGCTGAACTCTTCGCCGGTCGGGGCATCTGCCTGAGCAGCCACAGTGTCAATGCTTTCGACAATGCCGTGTCCGGCGCGCAAGCTGCCAGCGATCATCATGAGGGTGTCACCCAGTTGATTGCCAAACTTCTTCTGGCGGCGGCTGGCTTTCATGTTCACCCAGGTTCGCCCGCCAAAGAGCGCCACAAAGAACAGCACGCCGCCCACCAGCGGTGCGAACATGACGGCGCCAAAGAACGCTGCACCAAAGGCAACGCCGATCACCGCCATGATGTATTCGCCTGGGCGCATGTCCATGCCAGCTCGTTCCAGGGCCGAGTCCAGCGCACCACGTTTCTCTTGCTTTTCCAAGATGCGGTCTGCGGCCACACTGGCGCGATCAGCAATGCTGGCCAGACCGCTACGGCTTGGCTTTGTTGGCTTGAAGTTCAACCGCTCGAATGCCGATGGGCCGCGAGGTTCTGCCGACGCAGCCAAGAAGATGGCCAAGGCGATAGCGAAGAACAGAATGCCACCACCGATGTAGATGGCGTTGTCACTGTTGGCGAAACCGGTTGCGTCAGGGATCTTCGTCAGCACAGGATCGCTGGTGTCGATCGGTTGTGGCGGGGTGACTAGCGGGTCGCCGTCGACAGTGGTGAGCTCTGAGGTCACCACGCCCGGCACCCTGAGATCGTAGGAGGCAACCGCAATGATGTCGTTGGCGTCTACCGCGATACCTAGCTTTGCTTGGCCGCCGGCGTTGGCGTGGTAACTCAACTGATACTGGTTAGCCAACCGAGTGGCGATATCGGCGTAGGTTGCGGACAGCTCGTCTGCGTCTGCGGCCGAGATCAGCTGGCCGCCGAGCTCAGCGGAGAGGTCGATCAACCCCGTGAAGTCGGCGTCGTCGCTTTCGAGCGTGATGGCGTAAAGGTTGGCGTCGGAAGTGATCAGCGCCACAGCTGCGTCGTCAATCGTGGCGGAACTAGCGGTGTCGGTGCCGTCTGAAAGCACGATGACAAAGCGCTGTGCGGCCGGGTCGTCGAACTCGTCAGCTGCCACGGTCAAGGCGTCGTACATCGCTGTTTCGCCAGAGGCCTCAAGCCCATCTATGGCATCTATGGCTGCGTCACGGCTACCTGCGAAACCCACCTCGGTTCTTGCGCTCGCGCCAAAGCTGACCACAGCCACCTTGGTGGCGTCCTCGAGCGATTCGACGAAGTCGGATGCTGCGGCCTTGGCGGCATCGAGCGGCTCGCCTTCCATGCTTCCGGAGGTGTCAATGACGAGGACAACCTCAAGAACGTCGCGAAGCTTGGCTACGTCGATCCCTCGGGGTTGACCGTTCTCGGTCAGCGAGAACGAGTCAGAGAAAAGCTCGCCGGCAAGTGCCGGGGGCACGGCGACGACGACGTCAACGTTGGGATAGTCAGAGGTATCGACGTCGAGAACCTGAACTCCGTCGCCAGCGCCTGCCACTTCTCGTTCGATTGGGCCAGCGGTGGCTTCTGCTAGCGCAGCTGGGTCGAGCTGAAGTCCTTCGTCGGGCGATTCTTGGCCAGAGGTATCACTGGGCGGGGTGCCTACACCTCCGTCTTCAGGTTCGGTTTGGCTGGTTCCACCAGACTCGGCGAAGTCTTCGTTGTTACCCGGGAGCGGCTCGTTGTCTTGAGCTCCCGCTGGCAGCTGGACAGAGCCAAAAGTCAACGCCACGAGTAGCGCCAGCGCAAGCGTGCGTTGGCGGCGTCGTTGCTGTTGTCCCCAGCATCGGGCGCGGTCGACTGATGTCATGAAGCGCCGCTTAGTGCCGTGCCATCGGGGACTTGGTGGCAAACATCTCAGCCGGTAGCTGCACACCGTGGTCGGCGAGGCGTTCGGTGAACATGGGACGAATGCCAGTGGCTTCGAGGTTTCCAGCAAACCCACCGTCGGCGGTGAAGCCAGCGCCGAAGTCGAACTTGAAGAGGTCGGCCATCGTGATGCGATCGCCTTCCATGCCCACCACTTCGGCGATTTGGGTGACACGGCGGCTGCCATCACGAAGACGAGACAGCTGAACAATCATGTCGACAGCGGAAGCAACCTGTTCGCGGATCGCTCGCACCGGAAGGTCCATGCCAGCCATGAGCACCATGGTTTCCACACGAGAGAGTGTGTCTCGAGCGTTGTTGGCGTGAATGGTAGAGAGCGAACCTTCGTGGCCAGTGTTCATGGCCTGCAACATGTCCAACGTCTCGCCAGAACGGCACTCGCCGACCACAATGCGGTCAGGGCGCATACGTAGGCTGTTCTTGACCAGGTCGCGGATCTCGACAGCGCCCTTGCCTTCTACGTTGGGTGGGCGGGTCTCAAGCGTGACCACGTGGCGCTGGCGAAGCTGGAGTTCTACCGAGTCCTCAATGGTCACAATGCGTTCGTCGTCGGGAATGAAGCTTGACAACAAGTTCAACATGGTGGTCTTACCAGTACCGGTACCACCGGAGACCAAGATGTTCAGGCGCCCAAGGACGCAGGCCTCTAGGAATTCGCCGGTCTGCGCAGTGAACGCACCCTTTTCGATGAGATCGTTGACGTCGAGCTTCTTCTTGGCGAACTTACGAATGGTAAGGGCAGGACCGCGCACGGCGAGGGGCGGAATGATGGCGTTCACGCGAGAGCCATCGGGCAGACGAGCGTCACACATGGGCGACGATTCGTCGATGCGGCGACCAACCTTTGACACGATCCGTTCGATGACCCGTCGGAGGTGGTCGTTGGACACAAACCGGGCGTCAGTGAGTACGAGCTTGCCGCCACGTTCGATGTAGATCGCATCGTCACCGTTGACCATGACTTCAGACACGGACTCGTCATTGAGGAATTGTTCCATTGGCCCGTAGCCGAGGATGTCGTTCTTAACGGCAAGGACGAGGCGTTGACGTTCGTCGGCACTTAGCGGCACCGATTCGGCCTTGATTGCCTCGTCCAACTCTTGGGCAACCATCGTGGATAGCTGCTCTTGACTCATCGAGGAGTCATAGAGACGCGAGCCCAAGCGACGGAACAACTGTTCTTGCGCTCGAGTCTTGAGAATCTGGAAGGGGTCAAGCGGACGAGCACCCTCGTCGTCGTCTTGGGCCGTCGGCGTGGCTACTGCGCCGGGTATCCCTTGGGGTGGGAGATGGCCGTCTTCTCCGGCTTGCCGAAGCATGGCACCGAGTTTCATCGCTTCCCTTTCCATCCACGCTTCGCGCGTGAGTCTTCGGCCTGTTCTGGCACAAAGCGGTCGACTAGTTCTTGCATTGCACGTGCGGCGGGATCCTTGGGAGCGCTGTGAATAATGGGCGCACCCTGATTGGTGGACATAACCACCTGACGTGAGCTTGGGATCTCGACGCAAGCCTGCAGCCCAACGGTTTGTTCGATGTCGCTGGTGCGCAGGCCCACACGGGTACCAGCGCGGTTCACAACAAAGTGCCGTTCTTGGCGAGTCATGCCAATGGTGTCGAGGGTCTCGACGTGGCGACTCATGGCCCGAACACTGGGAACCTCTGAGGAACTCAGCAAGACGAGATCAGTAGAGAACTCCATGGCGGTGATGGCGTGGTCGTCGATCCCTGAAGACGTGTCGATGACGACGTACTCGAAGATCCCGACAAGCAGATCGAGAATGGCCTTCACCTGTTGTGAGGTCACTTCGGCTGCATCCACCAGCGACTGGGGAGGGCCAAGGAGGAACAAGCCTGATGGGTGCGGTGTCAAGAACACCTTTAGCGTCGTGGCATCAAGTACCGAAGCGTTCAACGCTGCATCGGTGAGCGTTTGTTCTGGCTCGAGGTTCATAGTGGAGCCACAGTCGCCAAACTGAATGTCAAGGTCGACAAGGACTACGCCACCGGGCGCAACCTCGTTGAGACCTAACGCCAGGTTCGTAGCCACAACGGTCTTGCCACTTCCACCCTTGGCGGAAAGCACGCTGATGACCCTGTTGGTGGAAACGCTGGCCGTTTCGTTGGATGGCATGGCGCTACGCAAGCGCGCAGCGGCACCTAGTAGCCGGTCAACAGCCTCACGGATTTGGTCGCCCGAAGCGTTTGGGGGCACAACCTCGCGTACACCGAGACGCATGGCCCCCATGAGCAGGTCTGGGGTTGCAGGCGCAATAATGAGGCGCCCGATCTCTGGGTGTTCACGGTCGAATGCGCCTGCCCATTCCAGGGCGACGGACTCCGGGACCGTCGGGCCAACGATGACAACGTCAGGAACGGGAACCACGGTGCTTTGCACAACCTCGATGGGTTGTGCGTCGCGCCACGCCGGATCCCACTTGCGCGAGATCTCGACGGTGTCACCGACAAGCCCCTGTAAGAAGGGCACAAAGCTCTCTTCGGGGGTGAGGAGCAGGATCATGTGGATTAGTCCTCGAAGATCTCTGGCATGGTGATGATCTTGGTGGGCCCTGTGTCGTCGGGAGTCTGGGCCGCAAGCCACAGTTCGCCGTTGACGGCTGCAAAGACCGCCCGCTCTACATCGATTGGGTCGAGGGCGAAGGTGACCACGAAGCTGGTGGCTGGAGCGAGGAGGGCCTCGCTGGGAACGCCACCTTCGTCGGTTTCTCCTTGTGCGAAGACCGGAGCGGTATCGGCCTGGACCTCAACAACCAGTGCGTTGTGGACCAAGATGTGTGTGGCTGAGCCGGCACCTTCATCGACGATGGATTCCGGAATGGCAATGATCGTGCCGTCAAGGTCGACTGTGTCGGACAGTGGGCCGCTGTAGTTGGAGAAGGATGCAACAATGGCCACCGTGTCGCCGGCGTCGATGATGCCGCCAAGAGCTGCTTCGGTAGTGAAACGGATAGGCAGCTCGAGCTTGCCTTCTGGCACCTCGATACGTCGGCTGGGTAGGTCGTCTCGGCGAGCGTCTAGCTCGGTCGGGGCCACAAAGCGGCTGGCGAGAAGCTGTTCACCGGGGACAAGGTCCACGTTGGCGACGAACTCGGCCAGGTCGTTTAGGTCGGTTACCGCATCGGAGGCCCGGATCTTGACCGGGACTTCTTCCAGCGCGACGAAGCGACCAATCGAGGCACCATCGGTGCCTTGCGGGATTTGGCTCTTAATGATGTAGACCGCGGCCAGCTCTTCTCCAGCTGTGGCTCGGTCTGCGGCTCCTCGAACAAAGCCGACGAGGACAAATGTGCCCACGCCTGCCAGCAGCAGCGCTGCTACCAGGGCAATGATGCGACGTCTCATCTCTTCTCCATCTCGTGTGTCCCGCACTACGGCGTCAGCTGAGCAATCGGCAGTGCGCGTGCCGAGTTGAGCTGTTACGCGATTCTGGGGAGTTGGTCTCGAGGCCAACTAGGTCATCGTGACCAGGCTGGCTGTTTCAATCACGTGCGGTTGGGCTTGGGCAGTGTCGCCCACTGCCACAGTCGGTGTACCTATGTTTCGGTTGGCGGACCAGACCAACCGGGAAGCACGCCAAAACGGCCAACAGCGACCAGCCCACTGGGGACTCGTCGCTGTTGCTTTGGAAGTTCGGTGGTCGCCGTTCGTCACTTCGCTCCTCACCAACGGCCCTTTCGCCTACGGCAAAACGCTCCCTGGATGTGAAAGCTGGCCCTTAAAGACCAAGCGCTAGCGGCAATGTGTGACCGAGTCGTTAAAGACCCGCGTCCACCATCTCGTTCTCAGTGGTCTGGTACAGACCTTGGGTGCGTTGACCAAGCAGGCCGACCGCCCCAATAATGATCCCGGCAATAAGTGCCACGATCAGTGCGTACTCCACAGCTGTGGCGCCACGGCTACGTCGAGCAGTGCGGACCGGGACGGTTTCAAACGCCTCTGCCTCGCCATCGATCTCGTTCAAATCATTCATTCAGCTTGCCTCTCCCGTCGCTGTTGTCCCCATCGTGGGCCCGTTGGCAGACCTGGAGCCCTCGGGCGGGCAGTGGTCGCTAAGTGTGGCGCGAAGAGGGCCGGGTCGATGCTGACCCGGCCCCTTCACGACATTCTTCCGGGGTGGGAAGGAATTAGATTCCGTCTGCCACAGTCTGGAAGTTCTCGCTGACCTTGGAGCCAAGGATGCCGACAACACCGATGATGATGGCGGCGATCAGAGCAACGATCAGGCCATATTCAACGGCGGTTGCGCCACGCTCTTCTTCACGGAGAGCGGCAGCTGCGGAGGTCATACGGACATATGCGTTAAGTACGGTGTTCATTTTGGGTGGTGCCCCTTGTTTGGGTTTTGGTTAGGTAGGTGAATGGTTGGTACAGCTGGAGTGTCAGCTACCGGTGTGGAGGAGAGCTTGCGCTCCGCCCCTCCCGCAGGGTGGCGACATCGTTGTCGCAACCTTGGCGGATTGGCAGGAAACCCGCCTTGTTGCGAAACTTTCTCAACACAGCTGGACCTAACATTCGGTTTTCAAGTACCGGTTTGCCCGGCGCTAGTAAGGCAATCGGAGTCCGCCCGGCTGACTTGAGTACGGCGTCCGAATAAGGCCCAATGACTCACCATTAGGGCCGACTTGATAGGGGGAAACCCCCCAATCAGGGTCGCTGTACTAGGCCAAGTAGCTATCTGCAGAATCTGCGATAGCTACCGTGCTGGACGAAGGACGAAGCCTTTGTAGCCCCGTGTGAAACCGGCCTCGAGGAGAGCGGCCCCAACATCGGGTTCGTCTCCCATCGGTTGTCCGTTCACCTTTGTGAGTTCCAGCGCGTCGAGCTTTCCGGAGCGCACCGCGTCGCCCAATGGTGCTGCCCAGACTGTTGCCGGGCACGAGAACGTAGCTACTGATTTGCCGCCACGCTCAACAAAGACGGCCGGTTCCCCCTGCGCTAGAAGGAGATACGCGCCCGCTGTTCGGGCCGGCCTACCAGCTGAGTCGGGCCAGCCGAGGGCGGCGCCGTAGGGCTGGGCCGGGTCAGTTGCTGCCAGAAGCACCCATGCGTCGCCGTCACGTTGGGCTGAGCCAGCAGGCGATGACGTGGTCACCGCAAAGGGATCTGCGCCGATTTCGCCCCGATGGTCGCGTAGGCGATCCACTGCACCAGGCAAGGCAAACTGCGCCGCCCCTAGGCCAGCCACGAAGTACCCGCGACGGACCTTGCCTTGTTCTTCGAGTGCCTTGAGTACGGGGTAGACACCGGCGAAACCGCCTTGGTGGCCTTCGGCAAGAACCGCTTCTCTGGTAACGATGCCAAAGCGTTCAAGGAGCTGGCGGGCCCTGGCGTGGGCGGCGACGGTTGGTTCGGTCGGTTCTCGGTACAGCGATGACACCAGAGACCAACGACCAGCTCCAGCAGGCGGCCCGACCCGTCGGAGCTGCCCTGGCCGAGGCCGGCGGGTGCGACCTCCGCTGCTACGTCGCGACCTGCGTTTGCTGACGAATGCTCGCAGCGGAGCCAGCGAGTCGTTGGTCACGATGCCAGCCCACACCAAGTCCCATAGGGCGGCCAACACTGTGGTGTCATCTGCGTCGAGGCCGGCTGCGGCGCAAGCGCCAGCGAGGTCGGGCCAAAAGCAGGCGCCTGCTTGGGCCAAGTGGTCGAGCAGCGCGGTGTGGTGTGGCTCGGCTGGGACTGCATCGTCGTCTAGTGGTGGGAGCAGCGCAAGGTGGTCTCGAAACACCAGCCTTATCCGACCATCGTTTGAGCCAATGGCTCCCGAGCCGGTCCAGACCACTTCGCCCGAGGTGGAGAGTTCGTCCAGCAGCGACGGCCGGTAGTCGGTCATGCGTGCGGGCATGATGTCGGTCTCAAAGGTTGATGCCACGAGCGGGGCACCTTCGAGGGTGGCTAACACTTCTGCGGCCGCGTCGATGCCTCGCCGATCGCGCCCAACTCCTTGCCAGGCGGGCAGGAACCGGGCCAGCGCCGCCTGATCCACGGGCTCGATCTCGTGGCGAAGCGCAGCGAGCGATCGTCTTCTGAGCCGGCGGAGGACTTCTGCGTCGCACCATTCTCGCTCAACACCACCCGGCCTGAACTCGCCAAGTGTGACGACACCGTCGGACTGCAGGTCAACCAGCGCCCTTTGGATGGGTTCGAGCGAGGCTCCGAGCCACGCGCGCACATCGCGGTCGTGGAACGGGCCGTGGGTGCGGGCGTAACGTCGCACCAGGTCATGCCAAGGCTGCTCCACAGACTCGGTGAACACCTGTGGCAAGCCGGGGGGCAGGGCCACACCGGCCACGTCCCTTAGCCGAGATGCATCCTCAGCTGCCGCCCAGTGCGGTTCACCGTTGAGGGCTACCTCTATGACCCGCCTCTCGGTGGTGAGCTGATCTAACCACCCGGCTATGTCACTGCCTTGGGCAACCCGGGCGTCGATGCCTATGGCCGAGAGCGGTCCCAACAACCGGAGCATGTCTTGGAGTTCGTCGGCGTCGCGGGCCGCACGCTCTGGGGTGAGGCGCTGTAGCTCGAGTTCGAGGTCGGCCAGAACTTCGGGGTCAATCAGTTCACGGAGTTCTTCGGCGCCAAGGAGATCTCGCAGGAGGTCTCGGTCGAGCGCCAGGGCGGTTGCGCGGCGCTCTGCCAGCGGGGCATCACCCTCGTACATGTAGACCGAGATCCAGCCAAACAGCAGCGACTGTGCAAACGGCGATGCCTTGTTGGTGTCCACCGACACCACCCGCACCTTGCGTTGCTGCACGTCTCGGAGCAGCGCTCGTAAGCCCGGCAAGTCGAACACATCGTTGAGACACTCGCGCGTGGTTTCGAGCAGAATTGGAAAGTCGGGGTAGTCGGCGGCCACGGCCAGGAGGTCTGCGGCTCGCTGGCGCTGTTGCCAAAGCGGGGTTCGTTTGTCCGGGCGTCGCCGCGGTAACAGCAAAGATCGGGCAGCGCATTCTCGGAACCGGGCACTAAACATTGCGGTGCTGGGTAGTTCGTTGATGACGAGCTGGTCGATTGCGTCGGGGTCCGGCACCAGGCGTTCGACGGCGATGTTGTCGATGGCTTCGGGCAGCCGCAGCACAATGCCGTCGTCTGACCACAAGACCTCGAGGTCTCGACCTAGCTCCTCAGACAGCGACGCTCGCAGGGCCATGGCCCACGGGGCGTGCACCTGGGCCCCGAAGGGCGACAAGATGCACACTCGCCAGTCGCCGATTTCGTCCGGGAATCGCTCGACGACGATAGTGCGGTCGTCGGGCAGCACACCTGATGCTTCGATCTGGTCGTCGAGATAGCCGACGACGTTTTCGGCTGCCAGTTTGTCGAGCCGGTAGTTCTCCATGAGGGTTTGTTGAGCGTCGGGGCCCCGAATAGTGCGCAGGAATTCGCCTACTGCGGCGCCGAGCTCGTAGGGCCGGCCCGGGCCGTCTCCATGCCAGAACGGCATTCGGCCGGGTTCGCCGGGCGCCGGGGTGACAATGACGCGTTCGAAGGTGATCTCTTCGATGCGCCATGTGCTGGCCCCCAACAAGAAGGTCTCGCCTGGGCGACTTTCGTAGACCATTTCTTCGTCTAGCTCGCCAACGCGGGTGCCGTCGGGAAGGAACACGCCAAACAGGCCACGGTCTGGGATGGTGCCGCCGCTTGTGACTGCTAGACGTTGGGTACCCGAGCGGCCACGGATGACGTCTTCTACGCGGTCCCACACGACGCGTGGCCGGAGCTCGGCAAACGCTTCGGATGGGTAGCGTCCCGACAGCAAGTCGAGCACGTTGTCGAAAACTTCGTCGGATACTTCAGCGAAGTTGGCTGAGCGCCGTACCACTGCTTTGAGGGTGGCGATTGGCCAGTCGTCTAGGGCGCACATGGCCACGACTTGCTGGGCCAGCACATCGAGCGGGTTTCGGGGGTAGCTGGTGTGTTCGATAGCCCCAAGGTCCATTTGGCGGGCTACCACGGTGGCTTCTACCAAGTCGCTGCGGTGCTTGGGGAAGACTTTGCCTGTTGAGGATTCCCCCACCTGGTGCCCGGCGCGCCCCACCCGCTGGAGGCCACTGGCAACCGACCGCGGCGACTCGACCTGGATGACCAAATCTACGGCGCCCATATCGATGCCGAGCTCTAACGAGCTCGTGCACACCAGGCCGGCCAAGTCGCCTCGTTTGAGGCGATCTTCGATTTCGAGCCGCTTAATCCGGCTGAGCGAGCCGTGATGCGCCCGCACCAGGTCGACGATGGGCAGCCCCACCTCTTCGATGCGCTCAAGTTCGCCTTGGCGTTCAGCAGCAGGTAGAGCTTCGATGCGTCGCCGTTCCTGCTGTTCGGCTTCGAGTTCGTTGAGCCGAATGGATAGACGTTCGGCCAACCGCCGCGAGTTCACAAAGATGAGCGTTGAGCGGTGGGAGTTGATGAGCTCTAGCAACCGCGGGTGCATGGACGGCCAGATAGAACGCCGCGGCGGGGGCGGCGCGAACGGGTTGTCTTCTGGTGGTGCGGCCTGCTCGCCCAGCGCCCCCATATCTTCAACCGGCACGACCACTTCGAGGTCGAGCGGTTTGCGAATACCGGCGTCGACGATGTTGACGGGCCGTGGCGTTCCCTCGTTGTAGCCACCCAAGAACCTGGCAATCTCTTCGAGTGGCCGCTGTGTTGCGGATAGCCCGATCCGCTGAGGTGGGGTCTTCGTGACCTCGACCAGGCGTTCCAGCGACAGCGACAGGTGGGCGCCGCGTTTGGTGCCCGCCATGGCATGGATCTCGTCGACGATGACGTGCTCGACCGATGCCAGAGTTTCGCGCGCGGCGGAAGTGAGCATGAGGTACAGGGATTCGGGCGTAGTGATGAGCACGTCGGGTGGGTGACGCACAAGTTTGCGACGCTCATCGGCGGGCGTATCGCCACTGCGGATCGCCACCCGTAGAGGGTGCACATCTTCGCCCAAGCGCTCCGCAGCCAGTTCGATGCCTCGGAGTGGCGATTGGAGGTTCTTCTCGACATCCACGGCCAGGGCCCGCAACGGTGAGATGTACAACACACGGGTGCGTTGTTTGTCGTCCTCGGGCGGAGGTTGGGTCATTACCTGGTTTAAGGCCCACAAGAACGCGGCGAGCGTCTTTCCAGACCCTGTTGGGGCCAGCACCAGTGTGTGTCCGCCGCCCGCGATAGCTGGCCAAGCTTGGGCCTGAGCGGGCGTGGGCTCTTTGAACGTGGTGGAGAACCAGGCCGCAACGGCCGGCGAAAAGCCGTCGAGGGTCACTTCGCTAAGCGTACTCTGACACTGCTGGGTCGAGAAGGGCTTCGGGTAGCGGTTCGGCATGAACCACGGTGAGGCGCCGCGTGGCCCGGGTGAGTGCCACATACAAGGCTCGAAGGCCGTTGCGTTCGTCGGCAACGATGCGTGCTGGCTCGACGACCACCGCAGCGTCGAGTTCGAGACCCTTGACCAAGCTGACAGGCACTAGGGTGACTGCGCTGTTGAGGCCGCCCTCATAGATGCGGCCAAACGGGATGCCAGCAGCGGTCATGGAATCTGCAACACGCTCGATGAGCGAGTCCGGGGCGATGACGGCCAGGTTGCCCGAGCCCACGGCCTCGAGTTCGGGCCGGACAAGCGCGGTGACAGTGGCGCCCAATAGCGCTGGGGTGGCAACCGGCACGAAGCGTGGGTCTTCGCCGTCTTGGCGCACTGCGGTGGGTGGTGCCAGCCCAGGAGCAGCCACTCGAAGCACGCGGGCAGCGACATCCATGGTGGGCTGGGGAAGGCGGTATCCAACCGTGAGCTCGGCGAAGCGCGGATCGCGTTTGATGGGCAGCTCTTCGAGGACAGAGTGCCAGTCGTCGTGCGCCCAAGCTCCGGTGGCTTGGGCAATGTCGCCGACCAGAGTCATAGACCCGTTGAGCGAACGGCGTCGCAGCATGCGTAGCTGCATGGGCGAGAGGTCTTGGGCCTCGTCGACCACGATGTGGCCGTAGGTGCGTAGCTCGTCTTCGGCCTTGTGACGTGGCCTAGGGCCAAGGACAGCGCGCGCTTCGTCGAGGAGTGGGATGTCGTGGGCAGTCCACACAACATGTGATGCGTGGGCAGAGCGAGGCCGATGAAGGAGGTGCGCGTCGTTTTGGCTGAGCCAGCCTTTGCCAGCACTGCGCAGCAGAGGGATAGAGCCGTAGAGGTCGTGGAGGAGGTGTTCGGGGCTGAGGACTGGCCACATCCATTCCAGCGCGGCACGCACTGCGGTGTCGGGGCCAAGACGGTCGGCCACCACGCCTGGGACAAGCTCGTCTCGTCCGCTTGCGGCCAAGGTTTCGAACAACTGCTCTCGAACGAATTTTCGGGCAGCGTTGTGCTTGTTGTACCGGCGTCGGGCCTCGGTGATTATTCGTTCTGAGTCGGCGACACTGCACCGCAGGCGCTGCAGACCGTAACCCACAACAAGGTCTTCGCGAAGCGGGCGCTCGCGGTCTCGGACCGCGGCGCGCAAGATGTGTGACCACGCCGGGTCGCCTTTGATACGGGCAACGTCTTCGTTGTCGAATCCGCGGACACGGACCCTCGGAACGAGGTCGCTGAGCACTGCCATTTGGACGCCAGCTTCGCCGAGGCTTGGCAGTACCTGTTCTATGTAGGTGAGGAAGAGCCGGTTTGGCCCAATGACAAGGACGCCTTGGCCTTCGAGAGGAAAGCGGTGCGTGTAGAGCAGGTATGCGGCTCGGTGCAACGCCACCACGGTCTTGCCTGTACCTGGTCCACCTTGGCAGACGAGGATGCCTGGCATGGGGGCCCTGATGATTTCGTCTTGTTCGCCTTGGATGGTGGCGATGATGTCGCCGAGGCGGCCCGTGCGGGCCTGTTCCATGGTGATGGCGAGGGTGGCAGCGCCTTTGAGGCCTAGACCGGCAGCCTGGTCGTTGATGCCGTCGCCGAAGTATTCGTCTTCGATACCCAAAAGGGTTTTGGCTCTGGTGGCGAAGTGACGGCGACGGGCCAGGCCCATGGTTTCACGGCCGGTGGCCCGGTAGAAGGGTTCGGCAATTGGGGCCCGCCAGTCGACGGTAATGGGCTCTTGGTCTTCGTCCCAGACCGCAACTCGACCTATGTAGAAGGCTTCTCCGGTGCGTTCGTCGGCGAGGTCGATACGGCCGAACACCAGCGAGGCGTCGCCGATTTCGAGTTGTTCGACACGATTGTTGACTTGTTCGTTGATGACGTCGCGCTCAAAGCGCGCCTGGTGGGTGCCACCGGCACCGGACTCCACCATGGTGTGGAGCTTCTTCGCCTTTTCTTGCGCGGCTTCTAACACGGCATGCGCATTGACGATGTACGCCTGTTCGGCGTCGAACTCAGGATGGATGGGGGGTGTCCTCCGTTGCCCAGATGAATCCGCAGATTCCCAAAATTGCTAAGCAGGAGATTCTATCGGCGGTTTCGGCTACTTCGCCTGGTCGGGCGGCGGAGACTGGGGTGGGTTATTCGTTGGCCTGCCCAAAGGCGGCTTCAGCATCTTCGATGCTTTCGGTCACTGGCACGATCCGGTCGAACCCGGTGGTGTGCAGGAGCCGAGTAAGGGTGGGTCGGCTGCACGCAACCACGACTTCGCCGTCTGATTCACGGGCCCGTCGTATGCCGCCAATGAGCGCGCCGAGACCGGCGGAGTCCATAAATGGCACTTCAGAGAGATCGATCAGGACGCGCGCGTGTTCGGTGAGACCCGTGAGGGCCTCGCGAAACTGTCCGACGGTGTACGCATCAAGCTCGCCCACTGGGCGGCACAGCGTGTAGTCGTTGCCGTTCTCGATATTGATTTCAAGCACAGGGTTCCTCCCGCGGTGTGTCGCGGAGCATATCGGGTGGATTACCATCATTGCTGTGCAGCACGTTCTTGTAGCTACAGACGCAGACTCAGTCGCCGAAGAGGTATTTGCCGCCTTGGCAGACGACGAAACCAAGGTCAGTCGCGTACGCGCTGGCGCCGACGTTCGGGTGGCGGTGTCCAAGCTCGCACCCGACGCGGTCATTTTGGACCTGCAAATCGGCAACATGGGCGGCGTGGCAGCCAGCCTTGACCTCCGCTTCGAGGCCGAAGCCGGACGTGTGCCCGACACCCGGATCCTCATGTTGTTGGACCGCGAAGTCGACAAATGGATCGCCAAAGAAGCAAAGGCGGACGCCGAGTTGGTCAAACCAGTCAACTCGTTCCAGCTGCGTAAGGCCGTCGAAGCGCTCTTGGCTCCGCCAGCCCCTCAGAACTTGGTGCCCTAACGGCCAGGAGCCCTCAAGCGCTCGTGCCAGAGGAAGTAACGCTTCGCTCCAGCGGGACGGGCACGCGACCACTACCTTGCCAATGAACAGCGCAGGCCAGGTCCGCTGCCCAACTGCACACAGCCGGAGAATCCACGATGACCGACGCACCACTCGTACCCGAGGGCAAGCGAGCAAACGACATTGTTGCCAGCCTCGCGGTCACCATGGACGGGTACATTTGCAGACCCGATGGCGCCGTCGACTATCTGGACAAGTACCCCATCGAGGAATTCGACTTCGACGCGTGGGCAGACCGGATCGGTGCCCTGGTCATGGGGCGAACCAGCTACGAGCAAGCTGTTGGTTGGGGTTGGATGTGGGGCGACCGGCCAACCCTGGTGCTCACCAACGCCACCCACCTGGCGGCACCCGACGGCGCCAACATAGCTTTCAGCGCAGAACCGACCGTTGCGGCAATCGCCAGTTTCGCGAAACGCACGCCAGGCCGGTTGTGGGTATTTGGTGGCGGCAGCGTCGTTACTGAGGCCCTGGTGGGGGGCGTTGTCGACACGCTCGACATCACCATCGTGCCCGAGGCGATCGGCGAAGGCATCCCGCTGTTCACCAGCCCCTTCGAAGGCCACCTGCGGGTGCTGGAAACCTTTGCCTTCTCCAATGGGGCTGTCCGCCTCGTCTACGACGCCAGCGGCTACAACGCAGAGGCGTAGCCAACCAGAAGCCTGCGTCAGCGTTCGCGCTCCGCGTTGTGGGCACTGACCCCTACGGTGCCGGAGACACCACAAGCTCACGTTCGACGTGAACGATTTTGACAGGGTGCATCACACCAACGCCATCATCGACGCCTCTTCGTTACCGGTATGCATTTCAGTCTGCGAATCGCTCGGAGCTGGAACGACGAGTTCCACTCGAGCTCGTTTTCGTCAGGGATCGAATAGCTGTCCAGCGCGGCCGTCAGCTCCTCGAAGGCAACGCGAGCTTCCATTCGGGCGAGCGACGCGCCAGGGCAGTAGTGGATGCCCCGGCCGAAGGCCAGTAGGTCACCGAGGTTGTTGCGCTCGGGGTCGAAACTTTCGGGGTTGGGGAACACGCCAGGATCGTGATCGGCGGCGAGGTATCCGACGAGCACGATGTCGCCCTCCGACATCTCTGCACCGTGGAAGTTGATGTCACGGGTACAGGCGCGCTGGTTCACAGCGCTGGGCGAGGTGCAACGAAGCGCTTCCTCGACGACCGCCGGGATCACGGTCGGATCGGCCTGCATTTTGGTCCACCAGTCGCGCCGGCCGTGCAGCAGAACCATGGACTGCGTGAGCAGGTTGGTGGTTGTCTCGTTGCCAGCGACGAGGAGTTGGCGAACGATGCTGTGGATCTCGTCGTCGGTCAACTGGGCCGCGGCTTGGTCGCCCAGGGCCGCTTGGTCAGCCTGATCGAGGCGGGCATGAACCAAGACGGACATGATGTCTTCTGCTGGCCCCGCGGCGCGCTTGCGCTCAATCTGCGCCTGGGTGAAATCGGCCAGCTCCACCATCTGCTGGTACGCGTCGACAACTTCGTCATCGCTTAGGTCCGCACCGATACCGCTGACCGAGGCGTCGGACCAGCGCTTAAAGTCATCGATCCGGTCGTCAGAGACGTCGAGAGCGGCGGCGATGACGCGAACCGGTAGCGGCACCGCGAACTCGGCAACGAAGTCGATTTCCTCACCATCGGCCCAGCGGTCGATCAGCTCACGGCAGATCTGCCGCGTTAGGTCCTCGTATCGCTTGACCGATGAAGGCGTGAAGGCACGGGAGATGAGCTTTCGGTTCCTGGTGTGCCCGGGCGGATCGAGCGTCAACAGGGTGTTGACACGCCCACGAAGGCCACCAGGAGGGGTCAACTCCGCTATCCGAGCCAACGCCGCGTCCGACGGAACGGTCGTGGCCAGCGGACCCGATTGTGAGGAGAAAGTCTCGACATCGCCGATGACCTCACGCACGTGCTCGTGCCCGGTCACCAGCCAGAAACCCTTGCCCTCGCTCACGTACGCGGCAGCACCTGTTTTGCGCAGCTGATCGTACGCGGGGAACGGGCAGCGGATGAACTCGGGATCGAACACATCGAGGTTCACGTTGCCTCCTTGGGAGCGCACTCTCATTAATATTGACGATGATATTAATATCGGTCATGCTTGGTCCGCAACCCGTTGGTCCCCAGCAGCAGCAGCCACCACCAGGAGAATGGCACCGAGATGACCACTGCTACCAACACTCCCACACGCCGCCGACCCGGCCGTCCGCGTCGGTCTCAACCACGAACGACACTAGAGCCGCGCGAGGAGATCCTGCGGCAGGCGTCGGTGTTGTTCTCCGCCCAAGGCGTCGGCGCAACCAGCCTGAGCGACATCGCCCGAGCGGTCAACGTGACACCAGCCGCGATCTACTACCACTTCGCTGGCCGCGACGACATCGTGGCTGCGCTCCTGGATTACGTGATCGAAGAAACCGACGCGTTCTCATGCGACGCCGATGCATCCGCGCCCCCAGCCGCCCGCCTTCATCAGCTCCTTGCCCGCCACGTGACCCACCTCACCTCGAGCCCATACGACCTTTGGTTCGTCATCGGCGTGTCAGATGCCGAGGCGCGTAATCATCCGGCACTTGTCGCACACGTCCGCGCATGGCGAGCGGCACTCGAAGCTGTGTTGCACGACGGCGTCGAGGCCAGCGCGTTCCTCGCGATCGAGCCAAACCTCGCCGTCGCCACACTGTCTGGACTCGTGTCCGCTGCGCTGCAACTCCATCACGAGACGGGCTCGGTCGACGCCCAAACCATCGCACAACTCGCCGTTCGCTCGGTTGCGATCGATCCGGGAGACTGGACCGAGCCAAGACCCAAGCGCCAGCGCCCGACCAAAGAGCACACCAATGACCGCTAACTCCTCGTCACTCGACCGATTCCACGAGCCCGCAACCGACGACCGTTGGTGGACCGAAACGTGTTGGTTCAGCTTCGACCAGCCCGGACACGATCTGTCAGCAACCTTCTATCCTCTGTTTCGGCCGAACCTGGGGGTTTGCTCGTTGGCCGTCTACCTGTGGGACGCTTCGGCGCACGAGCCGTGGCGCATCCGGTACCGACGATTCCTCTGGCACCTGGCTATGCCAGACACCGACCTCACCGAACTCGAGCTCGAAGGGTTGCGGTACGACTGCCTGGAGCCCGACCGGCGCTATCACGTAATGTACGACGATGGCGACGAGCTCGCCGTCGATCTCGAGTACACAGGCTTGCGGGAACTGTGGATTGCGTCCGACCATCCCAAGGGCGGGCACACCGATCAGCCGTGCTCGGTGGTCGGCACGGTTCGCCTTGGTGATGAGACCATCGACATCGATTGCCTCGGCATGCGCGACCGCACATGGTCGCCCCGCTCCGACAACCGGCGTGGGGGCGGCACCGGCTATACCTACGGCATTGGGTCCGCCGACAGCCAATTCCTCATGCTGACGAGTTTGGACGGCAACCACGGCGCCCACACCGAGGGTGTCTTCCGCGGCTACTTGGTTCGTGACGGCGAAGCCAGCCCTCTCGAATCGGCGTCGCGTCGAGTTCTCTCCCGCCACAATGGGGCGCCCTTGGAGCTCGAGGTTTCTGGCACAGATCAAGCCGGGCGATCGTTCGAGGCCCGAGGTCGATCCCGGAACACCTTTGCGAACCACGCCACACCGGGGTCCTTTGCCTGGATGAGCATGTTCGAATGGGATACCGACGACGGCGTGGTGTTCGGCCAAGATCAAGAGGTATGGACACCCGACATGCTCGGTCGCCACCTCCGCGGGCTCGAAGCCGACCTGGAGGCATGAAGTGGAACCGATTGAACTGAAGGCGTGGGTTGAATCGGTGGCCGGCGTCGATGTCGCCTCAATCGAACCGGTGGGCTATGGCTCGTCTAACCTCACGTCGTTCGTCACCCTGGCAGACGGGCGCGAGTGGGTGGCCCGAGTCGACACCGGACACGGCCCCACCGCTGGCACCGAGCTGGACCTGCAGCGCCAGGCCGGCTTCCTCGACGCTCTCGCAAATCACGACGTCCGCTCGCCGAGGCTCGTCACCCTCAACGATGGCGCTACGACGATGCTCATGGAACGGGCCCCAGGCACCCACGAGCTACCGGCCCCCGGGTCAAGCGAACGTGACGCGGTGCTCGACGACTACATGGACGCGCTGGCCCAGCTGCACAACCTCGACATTGGCGCCTTCGATCTCCCGGGGATCGGCCGGCCGACCGTCCCGGAGGATCATGCCCGTAACGAGCTCGCCATCTGGCGGCGCGTCTATGAAGCCCGCCGACAGCGCCGTCATCCGATCGTCGATTTCTCCTTCGCCCTGCTTCACGAGCTCGCTCCGCCGGCCGTACAGCGGACGGTTGTGTGTCACGGCGATGTCGGCCCAGGCAACTTCCTCCATGCCGACGGTGGTGTCACGGCCCTTGTCGACTGGGAGTTCGCGCACATCGGCGACCCCATGGACGATCTCGCTTGGTGGGTCTTCCGCGGCCACGACATGGCTGGCGATGTCGGCGACCTGCGCGCACAACTCCAACGTTGGGCGAGAACAACTGGTCTGACCCCCGACCCAAACGCAATCGAGTACTACCGCGCCTTCGTGATGCTGCGATGGCTGGTCAGTGCGATCGCGACCGTCGAGACCGGCGGACCCGCCATCGATCGATCGGTTCACAACCGACTGATCCCGCTGATGGGCGCGCTCCTCCCACAGTCGTTGAGCCGGCTCGTCGGCGTGACTCTCGACGACTCGCCGCCGGTCGCCGACGAGCAGCTACTCGGGATGACACCCATCCTCAACACAATGCACGGTGATCTCATTGAGGTCGTACTCCCTGCTATCGACGACCCGATGGCCCAAGAGCGCGCCCGGTCGATCACTGCGTACCTGGGGCACCTCGGCGCAGTCGAGCAGTTCGGCGTGGCCGTGACCGCGGCGAACGCTCGCGATCTGACTGAACTGCTTGGCTCTGACGTCGCTGCAGGCAGCGAAGAAGTCATCGCAGACACGTTCGCCGCACTGGCCCGTACGAACCCGGTATCGGCCCTGCGAACACTCGCCGCGATCGGTGACCGCACCATCCTGCTGTGGCCAGAGGTCGCTGCTCGGCCCAACGTCGGCCTCGTGAGTATTCCCAGTTGAAGACAACGGCGCTCCAGGAGCGACTTGGGCCTTAGCAGCCCAAGTCACCAACTGCCGGGCTTGACGAGCCCAACCCCGCTCCAGCCGCACCTGACCTAGGATGCCAGCATGCCAAGGGGGGAACCTGAGATCTTCATTAGCTACCGGCGATCCGACGTAGCCGGTTGGGCAGTCGCCTTGTTCCAGCGGCTCAGCCAGGCGCTGGGCGATGGCGTTGTCTTCATGGACAGCGACGGCATCGAACCCGGCGATGCATTCCCGACGAGGCTGGCCGATGCGCTCGACTCGGCTCGCGTCGTCATTGTGTTGATGGGTCCGCGCTGGAGTCAGGAGGTGCGCGAGCGTTCCGCTTTGGGGCAACGGGACTGGGTGGTCCACGAGATCGAAACAGCCTTCAAGCGCGGAACCAGAGTGGTTCCCGTGATAGTTGACAAGGCCTCAATGCCCTCGGCCAGCGACCTCCCTGAAAGCATCGGCCACCTCCACAACTTGCACTACTTCGAAGTTCGGGGTTCGGCCTATGGCCGCGATGTCGATGGACTTGTCGAAGAGATGGAGGACGCGTTGGCCGCGGACGCAATCGACCAGGCAAGAGGTGGCCAAACCAACCGGGGAGTCAAGACCATCTTGGATGCGGCGGGCTGGGCTTCGCTCATCGCTCGTGTTGAGTCCGGCGCCTGCGTCCCAGTCTTGGGCCCGGCGGTCAGCCCCGACGTTGAACCGCAACTACAAAGCCTGCTCTCACGGGCTCGCACGGTTCCAGCAAGCCTCATCGGCGACACCGAGCTACCTCGCGTTGCCCAGGCGGTGACGGTGGGCGTCGACCGCGCGTTTGTACGCCAAGCTCTCACCAGCGCTCATCAAGACCAAGCGAACCAGGCCACCCCTGAACGCGACGGGTGTGAACCCTTCGCGCGGCTCAATGTGCCGCTCTATCTCACGACCAGTTACAGCAACGAGTTGGCGATCTCCCTCGGGAAACGCGAGCGCCCTGCGCGCATGGTCGAACCCGCACGACAAAGTCGCCTCGACGGGGGCATCGGGCTGGCACTCGAAGCCCCGCCGCTCAGCCTCGATGTCAAAGAACCAACCGTGGTGCACCTCTTCGGCCGCTACGACAACCCAGGCCAGATGACGGTGACTGAAGATGACTTCTTCGACCTCCTCGTTCGAATGAGCCGTGAACAGGGATTCTTTGATCCCGCTGTCCGCAGCCAACTCGCCACCTCATCGCTGCTCTTTGTTGGCTTCCGACTAGATGATTGGCGCTTCAGGCTGCTCCTTCGTGGGTTTGGCGCGCAGCTCGCCGATACCGGAATCTCAAGCATTGCGGTGGTGCAAGTTGATCCGGAGGACATCCCTGACGGCCATGATGAGAGTACGGTCTCGGGCTTCGTCGAGCGGTACTTCACCTCCGGTCGTGCTGTTGATGTTCGTGCCTATGTCGGGAGTGCCCAGTCCTTTACCGCCGACCTCGAACAGCGGCTAGGTAAGAGTCTCAACTCATGACCGACGCCAATGGCGAGCCATCGGGCCCGACGAGCGGCATTCGGAACCCCTTCGTTGGCCCGCGGCCATTCGAGGACACCCCCCAGGATCGTGCGCGATTCTTTGGCCGCGACCTAGAGACGGCCGAGGTCACATCGCTTATCCTCACCCAACAGACGCTGTTGCTGTACGCCGCGTCTGGCGCAGGCAAGTCTTCGCTGATGAAGGCTGCGGTACTGCCCATCTTGCGAGAACGCGGTGTCGAGGTGCTTCCGGTGGCGCGCTTCCAGACAGCCCGAAAGTACGCGTCGGGTAGCGAAGGTAACCCATATGTCCGAGCCGTTATTGAGTCACTCGGCCTCGACTTGGCGCCCGACGCACACCTCAACCAGGCCATGGCTCTCAAGCGCTCAGCGGCCGGCTACTCGACGGGCTTGAGCCTTCTCGTCTTCGACCAGTTCGAAGAACTGTTCACGATCATCACGGACGACACCACAGCGCATCGCCGCGAGTTCTTCACCCAAATCCGGGCGATCCTCGAAGATGACCCGCTGCTTCGGTTGGTGTTTGTGGTGCGCGAAGACTTTCTTGCGAGAGTCGATCCCTATGCGGCTCTGCTTCAAGGGGGAATACGCGCCCGATTCCGGCTGCGTCGACTTAGTCCTGCTGCTGCGACCGACGCGATCATCAAACCGTTGCGCTCAGTGGGTAAGGAATGCGAACCCGGAGCGGCCGATTCGCTCGTTGTTGGGCTAGCTGAAACAAAATCGCTTGATGCAGATGGCATCGTGCGCGACGTACCGGGCGAGTTCGTCGAAGCGGTGCAGCTGCAAGTGGTCTGTCGCGATCTCTGGGATGGGCTGCCACACGATGCCCAGGTGCTGACAAAGGAGCACTTCGCTCGAGCCGGCAATGTAGATCGGGCGCTGACAAACCACTATGAGCGTGCGATTACCAAGGCTGCCCAGGCCGCCGACATGCCTGAAGCCAAGATTCGTCGTTGGGTAGACAACTCGCTGATCACAAGCTTGGGGACACGCAACCCCATCCTGGACGAGGATGCGGACGAGATGGCTGACGTCATCGCCTCATTGGAAGCTAACCGGCTGCTTCGGCCTGAGCTTCGCTCGGGAGCACGCTGGTTCGAGCTCACCCACGACCGCCTCATCGGGCCGATCCAGGAGAGCAATCTCGCGGCGAGAGAAGCGGCGAAGGACCGCTTTTTGAAACGTCTCCTGATCGCAGGCGGCGTCGCTGCGGTGCTGTTGACCGCGGTTGGGATCTGGATCGGTTTTCTTGCAGACTCCGATACGGCGGTCGCGGTTCCCACGCCGGTACCCGGCCCAGAAGGAACTGTTGAGATCGGTGGAGGTCCTGAGGACCCATTGCCCGACAGCATGATGGACATTGATGGCGTTCAGGCGGTAACCGGATTCGTCGACCAACCATTCAGGGTCGATGTTGCCGTCACCGCTCAGCGCGCCACTAATGCCACGCTCGAGGTTGGCTTCTCCGACGATGAATTCGAGTTCCTCACAAGCGATGGGCTTGCGTGCACCCAATTACCTGCTGACGGGTCATTCGTCGTTGTCCAATGCGCGCTCCCTGCGGAGTTCGACGACGAGGTTCACCTCGACTTGCAACCGTTGGGCCTCCTGCAAGCCGCTCCCGTGCAGGCCACGGTGTTCAGCGCGGCAACCGAGGACGACCCAACCAGCGACGACATCGTCCTGGCACAGGACTTACTGACCGCTGATGTGGTGGTTGACACCAGACCCCTCCTCGAGGGCGTCGAGGCCGTGGAGTTCGTTGAAGCCGCCCCTGGAGGGGTCGAGGCCCGCGGACTCCAGCAGTGGTTCCCCGTTGTTGCTGTGCAAACCAACGAGGTCGACTGCCTTTTTGTGATGGCCCAGGAGTTTGGCGATGGTCGAGTAGTCGCCATTGGCCACGACGCGCTGTTGAGCTCAGAGATTGAGCATGCCGACAACGCCCGACTTGTCAGCAACATCTTGAGGTGGGTGGGCAAGGACAACGCCCGCGTGGCCTTTGCTGCCAATGGTTTCGCCTGGACAACGTCGGCCACGTCGCCGGGTCTCGAAGCCGAGATTGCGACGCTCGGGTACAGCAGCGAGGACGTCGAGGATTTGCGGGATCTCTCAGGCATTGATGTCTTGGTCATTGGCAACAGTTGGGAGTACCTGTCGTCCGCCGAGTACGTGGAAATTGGGACGTTCGTCGAAAATGGCGGCGGCCTAGTGCTCGCGGGCCTGGGATGGTCTTGGGAAGCTTTCGTGTTTCCGAACCCAGCCACCGGCAACAGCCTCGATCCGAATTGGGCGGACATCCCGGTGGGGGTACCCCTCTACACCATGGATGTCATCGGCCTGTCCTTTGACGTGGTCTGGTCGAGAGAGATTCTCGACCCGGCAACCCTGTATCCGGTTGCGCCGTCGATCGTGCTTCCCACTGCGGATCAGCTCAAGTGTCTGGGGTTATGAGGCCGGCCCCGGAACCCTCGTCAACGCTGCAATCTGCGTGGCAGATCCACCGCGGCTGGTCCGAGGCGGCAGACCGGATCAAGGCAGAGATCACTCGTGCCCGCACCGCGAGCCTAGTCCTGCTGGTTTCTGCGGCGGTGTTCGGGGCAGTGACGGCGCAGGACCAAGACTGGGTCAGCGATGCCACCTGGCAGCGCTTCTGGGGTATTGCGGCGGCAGTTTCGCTCGCCGGGGCCGGCGCCATCGAGACCCTCTATGCAACCCCGGCGAGAACGCGAGGGTGGACCTCTGCCCGTCAAGCGTCGGAGAGGCTCAAGGCCGCCGTTTGGCTCTACTTGTGTGAGGCACCGCCGTTTCACCGAGACACCGAGGCCGAGCGCGACGCACAGTTGTTCGAGCTTGTCGAAGATGTCGAGCGCAGGGCTTCTGCGGAGGCCACGCGTTCCGACCCTGTGTCGCTGCGAGAGCTCCCGAAAGTGCGCCCAAACCACCTTGCCGAAGATTACGTGGCTGGGCGGGCCCAGGGGCAGCTGAACTGGCACCGCGAGAACGGAGCGCTCGAGCGCAAACGGGGACGGCGCCTCAAGAGCGCGGTGGCGGTTCTCACAGCAATCGGCGCAGTCCTTGCTGGCCTTGGCGGCGTCTTCGAGACAGCGAGGCTGGCCACCTGGATAGCGGCCTTCTCGGCAGCAACAGCAGCACTGACGACGCATGCTGGTTCAGTGCAGCACGAGCAGGTGTCATTTTCGTATCTCAACACTGCGAGCCGGATTGAACTGGCCATGCAACGCCAACGCACGCATGGAAGCTCCCCGGAAACCGATCGGCAGCTTGTGGTTGAGGTAGAGCAGATCCTGGCTGTGCAGAACGACATCTGGGGCCAGGTGATCGACCAGTAAGCGCGTGGCTGATCTCTAGCTCGACGTCGCAACTCCTTCGAAGTTGCTGAACGCATCAAGTGACACCTGGCGGCCAACGGCTCGCCCCACTTCGCGGAGCTCATTGATGTGGCTCATCCCTGCCACTCGGTGGAGTCCAGCGAGGGTCTTGCGGCCGCTCAGGTGGCTGAGACCCAGCTCTTCAAGCCCACCAATAGTGAGCGTGGCGTTGTACCGGGCATAGGTGAACTTGCGGTCTTCGGCACCGGCTCCTTCTGAGAGGTTGCCGATCTCGCGGTCCAGCGGCGCTCCATGGACGCAGTGTCCAACCGTTCGACACGACAGGTCTTGGTGTTGCACTGCTCCACCCAACAAGGTGCCCGGCAACGTCTTGAGTGTGTAGAGCGCGTGCATGTCTCTCGCTCGAAGTTCTGGCTGAACGTTGGGCGTCATCCCCGTCCCGACAGACACCACGAGCATCTTGTCGACGCCGGTAGGCCAGCACAGCCGGTACTCGGGCAGTGTGGCCTGGGTATAGAGCTGGAAAGCCGGGTTGTTGTAGGGCGTGATTGCCCCGTCTACGAACACAAAATCTCGCCCACCCAATGTCACCGGTTCGGGGGGGTAGATCAATGGTGCGGCCGTGCTTGCTCTGACAACCTCCCAAAGCGGCAGACGAAGATTGCAGTCGTCGCGGGACGCAGCGTTGTACTTGGCCAACGGGTTGTTGCTCAGCGGCCAGGCGGAATCGGTGTTTGCATTGTGCATCACAACAAGCAGCAGTGACTTGAAGTCCGCGTCCCCAAAGTACGTGTCAGCTCCATATTCCTCTCGCATCCCGGCGGCCAGCTTGGCGCTCGGGAACCTGTAGCCAAGTAGCGTTCGCACTCTCTTGTGGAACGGGAGCGTCTCGAACATCTCGGGCCCACGCTCGGTGTAGATCCGCATCAGCCGCTCCACCGGCCATCCAAGGGCCAGGCCCGAAGCAATCATTGCGCCCGTTGATGTACCAGCAAAATAGTCGAAGTAGTCCGAAAGGACGAGGTCAGGTTTCTTGTACTTGGCCCGGAGTTTGGTTTCGAGCGCTGACAACACCTCGAGGCTTAACACGCCTCGGATCCCACCACCGTCCAGCGCCAGCAGACGCCTTTGGCCCGCGACTCTTGCGTCCGGAACCAACTCCATTATCTCACGCACAAGACCCCACCCTCTGGAGAAGCCGCGTATACGGCCAGTCTCTCACTGAAACCGCAGTCGACAACGGCGTTGTTGTCAACTCGGCCTGTCTTCCTCGCACATGCTGTGGTACCAAAGTGCTCTGCCAGGTGCTGGCAGGTGAGGCGCAATCGCTGCGCCACAAGAGTCTTCGGACAAAGCGGGACAGATGAACCAGGTGCCAACCGAGTGGGACAAGCGTTGGATTACCAGCCTTCGATGGATGCGGGAGAAGCACCATCACACACTGCACGAGGCAAGTAAGAAGAGCTTCCGACGCCGCCATGTCCCCACGAACGGAATGCCGGCTGTGGTCCCGGCCGCTTCGAAATACCGGAATCTGTCTTGGCTTCCCCCTCAGTTGGTTGTGCCTACCAAGCTCCCCAAAGAAAGCCGTCTGCCCAAAGGGTACTTCTACCCCTACTACGGGTTGAGCAAGGCGGTGTGGACGGCGTATTACAAGAACCCAATGTCCTCCGATGTCGAATGGGACCCAAGCTTCGATTGGAACAACGCCTTCCCGCCAACCCAAGACGGCTGGGAACGTCCAACCAGCGACGAGAGCTTTGCGTTGTTGCGCCTGCAAGGACCGAATCCCTGGCTGTTGCGCCGCTTGAAGCCCGAAGGTGGCTCCCGCTCCTTCGAGGTCGACTATCGGCCGTACTTCAGTGGCATGTTTGCAGACGTGGTGTGCCGTTTCGACACACACGAAGCGAAGCTCGTCGCCACCGCCATCACCGTTGGCCCCGACACCTTTACGCCCGGTGATCCTGGGTGGGAACAAGCAAAGCGGATCGCCAACGCGCTCGATGCTCGATACAGCGCATTTGTGAGCCACCTCCTGTACACGCACCTGATTGTCGGTCAGGCATACGCGTTGTCCACCTATGCGCTGTCGCCCTCGCACGTGTTGCGACCGTTCCTGCAATTCTTCACTTATGGCACGCTGGAGGTCAACGAGACTGCCTATCAGGCTTTGCTTACGCCAAAGAGCTACTTCATCATGTCTGGCTTCCTGGCGCCCGAAGACGTACGCGTGCTGTTTCACAATGCTGTTGAGGCATTCGATTTCGACACCTGGAACGTTCCTGCTGATCTCAGCGTCCGCGGCCTGACCGGGAGCGCCGATCAGGAAAGCGATCCAATCAACCCGTACGTGGAAGACGCAACGCTTGTCTGGCCGGTCCTTGCCGACTTTGTGCGCCAGCATCTCGCAGACGTCGGCATAGACGACGCGAGTATTTCCGCCGACCATGATCTGAGCATCTGGTACCTGACCCTCATGCGGGGCCTGCCAAACACTGACCACAACGAGCCGCTCACCCTAGAGCGCCTCACAGACCTGTTGACTCGCCTGATCTACAACAACGTCGTGCACGAGATCTGTGGCGATCTGTCGCCGATCCTGGGCTCAGAAGATCCCGCCGACAAAGCGACGATCAACCTCCAGAAGCTGCGCTCGGCTCTCGAGACAGGTGGGGTGACCGAGCCGACAGAGCCGGCGAGCATGAGCGACGTGTTCTTGTTAGACCAGGCGTCCTACGTAAGTCGGTTCAACGTCACCGGCAACGGCCTGCTCGAGATAGAGCCGTTTCGCTTTATCGATGATCCTCGGTTGGCTGGCGCGGTGAAGAGCCTCCAAGGAACGCTCATCGAGGTTCAACAAGTCCTTGTCGAGCGCAACAAACACCGAGCCGTGACGTTCGCTCGCATGTTCCCCCGTCATTGGGAAGCATCGATCAGCTTCTAGCGGACCGCGGAGGGACTGCTAGTGCTTGCGATCTTTGGGACGCTGCACGTGACGGAAGTAGAGACGGTCACCAGCATCTGAGGAGACAAAGCGACTGGCTGTTCTGAGCTCACCCAATGGCACCGCGTCGCTGCCCGACACTGCCAGGACGTCATACAACACGGTTCCAGGCTCGAGGCTGCCCAACACTCTGCGGAAGTCCACACCTTCCTGCTTCACGAACGCGGCGCTTGGACCCTGCTTGGGGGAGAAGATCAACCGGTCGGGAGCGATCGCTGTATCGACCAGCGCTCCGTCGCGACCTTGTCGGCAGAAATGGTCAACGGTGAGTCGTCGCGGTTCGTGGCTGACTCGGTTGAAGAAGATCTTCATCACCTTTTGCGGCGGCCGCAACTCGTTGTGCGCGTGGGTGAGGTCAGTAGTCATGGTGTTCGAGAACATGTTGTGGTCCCGCCCTTGCCCAACGGTGTGATTCATGGCCAGCAAGTCGCAGCTGGGTTGGCCGTCGACGAACAGCTTCAACGCGAGGGCCGGCGTGTACGCCATGCGAGGGCCCACTGCGCCAACAAGCGACATGCGGAGGAGGCCGATAGCGCGCTGGTGCGATGACGGGCCCAATAACCCGGTGAACGGACTATCCGGGTTGATCTCGAGTTCGACTTTCGCCGTGCTACCAACGCCATGAATGATCTTTGGTCGTCCTGGCTCCATGAAATCGTCGGTTCTCGTCAGCGCCTTCTCGAGCTCGTCGCGTTTGAGGATGACCTGCGCCGCGACGAGTGGCTTTTCTTGGAACGGCAAGCGTTGCGATGGGAGTTCGGTCAACAGGTGCTTCGTGGGCAGAATCATGTCCTCCCACACAACATCGAGTTTTTGGACCGCGCTCATCGCGCTGTAGCCCGACGGCGGTCCAATATGCAGCGTCTCTTCAGACATCAGCGTCCGAAGCCATTGTGAGCTCCTCTAGGCACTCGGAGAGCTGTTCCATAGCGAGGGTAGAAGCATCTTTGACGGTCAGTACCCTACCCTCGTCCATGTTGGCCTCGAGATCATCGCCAAGGGCCGCCTGCAATACGCGGAGCGCGTTCATCCGAGGTCGATGGCCGTTGGCCACCATGGCTCCCAACAGTTTCGCACCCATCTCGGGCCGTCCAGCGCGCGTCAAACCGATCGCGGTGACACCAAAGAGGTGGCTGGCGCCAGCCAGGTAGTGTTCTTGAGCCGCCCACTTCAGCGCAGCTCTCGACTCAGCGAGGATGGTAGATAGGTCTCCACGTCGGGCTTCGAAATGCAGTATCAGGCCGGTGAGAAGCGACTCGATGAGGTGATGTCCCGGCAACGATCGTGGCCACTCCAGACCCTTTTGCCAAATAGCGATGGCTGCCTCGCGGTCGGTGACGGCCACTACTTGGCCTTCGGCCCATGCCGCGAGGGCCAACGCTGTTGGACTACCCGATTCATGGGCGATCCGCGCTACTTCGTTGACCAACTCCGCTGCCTCGGCTGAGGGGGCATACGTACAGAGGTGAAATACCCGAAAACCATCTGCCCACATGCGGTTACTGATGCCCTGTGGCTTCGAAGCCAACCACTCGGTGGTGAGCCTCTCACTATCTTCGGGAGTATGGGTGTTGTTGAGGTACACCGCTGCAAGCGCTGTACGACACAGCCCCAACGGGTCAGAAGGGTCGTGTGCGAGCCCCTGCTCGGCCAACCCAACAGATGCTTCATCAACGGTGAAGTATGCGCCGAGTGCTGCCGCCCCACAAAGGCTCGTGTAGTGGCTGTCTTGGTTTGCGCCAGGGAGGACCAGGAGTTCCTCGGCCCAAGTGAAGAGTTCGAAGCGCAGCGAATACGCGGCAAACCAGGCGAGGTGCAACACCAGCTCGCCCGCGGAAGCGAGATCATCGTGGCGCTTGTAGCTTTCCAACGCGACGCGAAGGTTGTCCCACTCGCGATCGAGAACGCGCCAGGCATCGGATTCAGCGCGGGTGAAGACGCGGTCTGCCTGCTCTGCAGCCACGTGAAGATAGTGATCTGCGTGACGCCGGCGATACGTACCCTCAGTCTCCGAAGCGGCAAGGACATCTTCCCCAAACTGCCGAAGCGTCTCCAGCATGGCGAATCGAACCGAGATTCCGCCCGTGTTCGTTACCAACATCGACTTGTCGACCAGCGCCATTAGCGTGTCAGCCACGTCTTGTTCAGCGATGAGTGTGGTGTCGGAACAGACCGCCTCCGCGGCCTCGAGCGAGAACCCTCCAGCAAAGACGCAAAGCCTGGAAAACAACGCCGCCTCAGACTCACTGAGGAGGTCATAGGACCAATTGACGGTCTCGAGCAAGGTCTGATGACGGTCGCCCTGTCGACCGCCTCGCAAGAGGCGGAACCGATCCGAAAGCCGGCTCAAGATCTCTGGTGCCGACATCACCCGAGTCCACGCCGCAGCCAACTCGATGGCGAGAGGGATACCGTCGAGGCTTCGGACAATCTCCTCGACGGCATCGCGATTTGTTTCGTCAACAGCGAACTGCGGATCACGCTCGCGTGCTCGCTCCTCAAAAAGCGATACGCCGGTTGTGGAGACATCGAGTGGCGTGACCAAGACGACGCGTTCGCCAGGTAGAGCTAAGCCTTCACGGCCAGTAACCAAGACGACGGTGTCAGGCAGCGCATGGAGCGGTTCGACAAGGTCGCGAACCGCCTCAACGACATGTTCGGCATTGTCAAGCAAGATCAGCATGCGTTGGCCAGCCACGTAGTCGACGATGCTCTCGATGAGCGACATGCCAGGTTGGCGTCGAGCGCCGATCACATCGGCCACCGAATCGGCCACCGCGCTTGGATCCGACACCGACGCTAGTTCGCAGTAGTACACCCCGTCGGCGTGCCGATCCTTGAGGCTCGTGGCCACTTCAATCGCGAGCCGCGTCTTGCCGACGCCGCCGGGGCCCACCAACGTCACCAAACCCGACTCAGACGAGAGCAGGTTCTTGATGCTGTCGATCTCATCGTCGCGTCCGAGAAACGAGGTGAAGATTCGTGGAAGATTCGACGGTTCTACGGATTGGCGAAACGGCAGCTCGGACGAGACAAAGCGTGGATCAGAAAGCAAGAAGACTTCTTCAACGCCGATACCACGCAACTCGTGATTGCCACGGCTCCGGAGGTCGAGTCCGCTCAGCAGCCCTGCTGCTGCGCTGGAACACGCAATCTGATCACCGTTGGCAACGTCCATCACGCGAGCAGTCCGGTTGGGAGCCGGGCCAAAGTAGTCGCCCTCCGTGGGTTCGGCGTCGCCTGAATGCAGCCCGATCCGAACCTTGAGGGCTTCGCCGTCCTGCCAATGATGGGCCTGCAGTCCGGCTTGGATGGCCACGGCTGCTTCAGCTGCAGCCGAAGCAGCCGAGAATGCCGCCGCAATACCATCACCGGTGTGTTTGAAGACCAATCCCCCGTTCTTTTCGACCGCGTCTACCGAAATCTTGTCGTGCGCGGTCAACGCCTCACGCATCAGGTTTTGATCTTGTTCCCAGCGACGTGAGCTGCCCTCGATATCGCTGAACAGCAACGTCACCGTGCCACTTGGCAAGTCCCGCATCCCCAGTATCCTGCCACGTCCACCCCACCCGAGACGAATAGCGATCCGTGGTCACGGACTAGCTGAACGACACACAGTTGGACGTCGACGAGCGAAAAGACCCGTTGCCCAACCGCGGCCGTTGCCGGGATTAGCGTCCCGGTGCTGGTTGGGTTCGCCTATCTCGTGTTCGCATTGCTCATGTCCGAGCCAGATCAAATAGACGCAACGCGTCCACTCACCTGGCAAGCTTGAAGTCATGCTGCGACTAGGAAGCGTTGTGATGGGAGCCGAGGACGTCGAGCGTGCTGTGGCCTTCTGGGCCGCCACACTGGACTACGAGATTGTCCGCTTCGACAATCCCGAGAACGGGTTCACAATCCTGCGTCCCCCATCCGGCGAAGGGACCCGCGTCGCCATCCAAGCGGCCGATAACCCGGCCGAAGTTCATCCCCGCGTCCATATGGACCTCATCGTAGACAGCGCCACCGAGCAACGATCCGAGGTGGCCCGCCTAGAGGCCCTCGGGGGCCACCAGGTGCAGTGGGACTCCTATCCGGACTCTCCCGACTTCATCGTCATGGCCGATACCGAGGGCAACAGGTTCTGTGTCGTCGACGCCAGCCACGGCTAGCAGACGTCCCGCTGCGCTCTGAACCACGTTCCATGCAGGATCCGTTGTCTCCCGCTCGAACGTTCGATATTTGGTCGGGTAGGCGGGATTTGAACCCACGACCTCCTCGTCCCGAACGAGGCGCGCTACCAAGCTGCGCCACTACCCGTAGCAGCCCAGAGATCGTACCTGGACCCAGACCCAAACTGCCACGTCGTTTCCTCTGCGTGCCAACGAGTGGGGTTTGTGTCGGGCTTGCCAAGCATTCAAGGCGGGGCTGGCCTCACCAAGGGCGTCTTGCGCGTGGCTTACCAACGGGGTCGGGTGTGGTGCATTTCATTTCGGTAAGACCCCATTGACCACGAACACGGTTCCGAAATGAAATGCACCACACCCGACCCCTCTGCAAAAGGTTAGTCCCAGAGGGCGGTGAGCATGGCGTCGACTTCGTCGGTGACTGCGGCGCCGACTAGGTCGAGGTCGACGTGTGGTTCCAACGGGGCGTCGAGGTCTACGGCCTGTTCGTCGAAGAGGTGGCGCACTGGTTCGATGAAGCGGCTGATCTGCGCGTAGACGTGTCGGTCGTCGTTGGCGTGACGGTGCACGTGGAAACGCAGCGGGAAGTTGACAGTGAGCTCGTCTTTGGCGCGGGTCAACGCCACGTACATGAGGCGAAGCTCCTCGGCCATGCCGGCTTTGTCGCCCAACGCCATGTCCGACGGAAGGTTGCCGTCGGCCGCGTGCAGCACGTGCACTGCGTTCCATTCCAGGCCCTTGGCCGAATGGATGGTGGACAACGTCAGCCAGTCGTCGTCGAGATGCGGCGGGCCGGCCCGGTCGCTTGTCTTGCCTGGTGGATCCAAGGTGAGCTCAGCAAGGAACTGGCTGCGGCTGCTGTAGGACCCGGCGGTTGCAGCCAGTTCGTCGATGTCAGCAATGCGGGCGGCCGCGTTGTCGTAGCGGTTGGGGAACACCAGCTCGCAGAAACCGCGCAACACGTCGATCTGCTGTGCAGGAGCCAGCGACGCGCCAACAGGACCCGCGTGCCCCAGGCACACACCCATGGAGCGACGAAGTTCGGCCACTTGGGCCTCGGCTGCGGTTGGGAAGCGGCCAGCGCCATCGACAAGCCGGGTCACCGCGTCGTGATCCTCAGAAGCCACCCCAAGCTCGTCACAGACCCGGCGAACGGTGGCCGGGCCCACCCCGTCGAGGGTGGCCAAGACCCGGTGCCAAGCCAGTTGATCCGACGGGTTCTCGAGCATGCGCAACAACGCCAGCAAGTCCTTGACGTGCCCAGACTCGAGATATTTGAGGCCCCCAAACTTCACGAAGGGAATGTCTCGTCGAGTGAGCTCAAGCTCGAGTCCTGCCGAGTGATGGCCTGCCCGAAACAGCACCGCCTGAGCTTGAAGATCTACACCGCGCTCTCGGGCATCTAGCACCGACTCGGCCACAAACGTGCTCTGTGCCCCCTCGTCGTAGTGGGTGCACAGGACGGGCCTGGTTCCGCCCTGGCGGCTCGACCACAGCTCTTTGGCGATGTGGACATCGGATTGAGCCAGGACGCCGTTGGCAACGGCCAAGATGGGCATCGTAGAGCGATAGTTCTGCTCCAGGGTGATTTGGGTGGCACCAGGGAAGTGGTCGCCAAAGTTCCACATGTTGTCCACTGTGGCTGCCCTGAAGCCATAGATCGCTTGTGCGTCGTCGCCCACAGCGCACACCTGTGTTGTGGGCGAACACATGCCCCTGATGATGTCGGCTTGCACCGTGTTGGTGTCTTGGTATTCGTCGACAAGGATGTGATCAAAAAGCTGGCGCATCTTGTCGCCCACGCGGCTGGTCGTTAGTGCCCGCCAAAACAGCAACAAGTCCTCGTAGTCCAGCACTTCGTGGGCGCGTTTTTGGTTGGTGTATGCGCCAAAGATGACCCGGAGGTCATCGCCATGATCGGCACACCACGGAAAGTCAGTCTCCAGGACGTCGTCAAGCTTCGCTTGGGTAGCAACCATACGGCTGTAGATGTTGGCAACCGTCTCCTTGCGCGGGAAACGCTTCCCGCGCTCACCAAACCCCTCCTCGGTGCGGACAAGGCCCATGAGGTCAACGGTGTCGGCGCTGTCGAGCACTGTGAAGCTGGGCGACAACCCCGCCGCCTGCCCAAAGTTACGTAGCAAACGGTTGGCAATGGAATGGAACGTTCCACCCCACACCTGGGTGGCCAAGCGCTCGGTGCTAGTGGCACCCACCCGGCTGACCATCTCGGCCGCGGCACGCCGCGTGAAGGTCAACAACAGCACCCGGTTTGGGTCGACACCCTCGTCCAACAAGCTGGCCACCCGAGCAGCGAGCGTCTTGGTCTTGCCGGTTCCGGCACCCGCCACAACTAGGAGCGGCGAACCACGATGGCTTACGGCGAGGCTCTGTTGTTCATTCAGTGCGTCGAACATACGTTTGGAGCGTAGCCTCTCGCGCTGACCAAGCCCACCAATGCCCGTGTGCCGAACGCGGTAGCGTCGGAGCCATGACCAAGATGTCCAGCGACGAAAAGCAGCAATTCCTAGCCGACCTCCACGTCGGTGTTCTCAGCCTCCAACGCCCAGACCGTGCCCCGCTGACGGTGCCGGTTTGGTACGACTACGAGCCCGGTGGCGACCTCTGGTTCATCATTGGCCCTCAGTCGGTGAAGGCCAAATACCTTGAAGTCGGCACCCAAATAAGCATGTGCGCACAACAAGAAGCGCTGCCCTACAAGTACGTCACCGCCGAAGGCGCCGTGACCTCTATCGAACCCGCCACCGACGAGCAAGAACCCATGGCCGTGCGCTACCTCGGCGAAGAGCTTGGCAAGCAGTACTCGGCGAACAGCGGATCAGACAGCGTTGTGGTCCGTATGACGCCGCAGCGCTGGCTTGGCGTTGACTACGGCAAGACCCTCTAAGAAGTGCTGAAACTCGATGCGCCAATCCCGACGACCAACGCTCCTCTGTCCCTGTCAGATCACTAGCCGTCGGAGACAGAACCAGTGCGCTCGCTGGATGAAGTGACCAGGCACACCAACAGCCGGTCGCCAAGCTCTGTCCAGGTGAACTCGGTTGGGCCCGCAGACTCCAGCAACAACGAAGAATCGTCTGAGCTGGAATAGGTGGCGAACTGACCCTGGCAGTAACCCCCCGCCACATCCTCGACCGCATCGTCGCCGGGGAAATTGTCGCCGTCGAGCGACGTGGTTGCGAATGCTTCGTACCAATGCGGCTGCGCACAGTCGACCAAATCCAAAGACACAACGTCGGCCAAAGTCTCGTTGGCCACACAGTCGCCAGGCGCCAGCGCATACACCGACACCAGGCCAAGGTCACGAAGCGGGTCGATGTCACTCAGCGGCCTGTCGGTTGGCTCCGGATACTCCACGAAACAGGCGATCTCACGGTCGCCTTGGATCCAAGACTCTGGTGTTGGCCTAAAGAATCGCACCGGAATGGCACTGGTTTGGCCCGCCACGCCGGTGACCTCGGCTAGGGCATCGTTGCAGTAATCGGAAGCTTGCATTTGCAGGGCTTCCTCGCTAGGCAGCGGAGCGCCAGCCGGGTCGCTCAGCAGCGTGACCGCAAACACCTCACCAATGTGGGGGCTGTCGCAATCCACCGTGGAGCCCCCAACCAACAGAAGCTGGTCGGCCGTGTAGCACGCACCCACCGACGTCAAGGGCTCAGCAATCTCGGAGCCAATCCCCCGCGGCGGCTCGGCGTCGGGGACTTTCCCACCTTGTTCGTCGGGGTTCGCTGGGGCCTCGTCGCGTTCCCCTTCGGTTCCACCTGAGCCTTCGGGTGTCGAAGCATCTGGAGCGGGCGTTTGAGGCGCAGGTGGCTGATCCGCCTGCGCCATGCCGTCGGGGCTCACAACCTCGATTGCCACATCTGTACTGCAAGACACCAACACCGAAACGGTGAGCACAAGCAAAAGCCTGAGTGCCAAGGGGGACATGGCGTGCACCCTACCTTTCAGCTGCACAGTCCTGGACCCGCAGCGTCACAGACCCTGGTCCGCTTGTCACCCAGCGAGCAAACAAGCAGGCCAAGTAAGCTCCGGCACCGAAGCCACGCCAGACCCCCAACCACGCAAGACCCCCAACCACCCAAGACCCTCAACCACGCAAGACTCCCAACCACGCAAGGACTTCCCCCCATGAAACTCGCCTCCACTTTTTCCTTTACCGGCGACCCGGCCAAGATGACGAGCCACATCAAAGACCTCGAAGCCGCCGGGGTCGACGTCATTGTCACCCCCGAGATCTACGGTTTCGACCTCGTGTCCACGCTTGGCTACCTAGCCGGGCAAACCACAACGGTCGAACTGATGCCCGGCATCATGCCCCTGTACTCGCGCTCGCCCGCCCTTATTGCCCAAACCGCAGCCACCATCGACGCGCTGTCCGGTGGTCGATTCATCCTTGGTCTAGGGACTTCGGGACCCCAGGTCATCGAAGGCTGGCACGGTGTCCCCTACTCCAAGCCCATCGGCACCACACGAGACGTCATCGACATTTGCCGCAAAGTCTGGGCTCGCGAACGCCTCGAACACAACGGCAAAGCGGTCACCTTGCCGCTACCCGCAG
>JAUIIS010000474.1 GCA_030431575.1 Acidimicrobiia bacterium
GGCGCCGGTGTCGAGGTGATCTGCATAGCAGCTGATGGCTTGCTGGAGCAGTGTCGTCTGGCCAAGAGTCGAGGATGGGTTCTCAGGTACGCTGGCCGGAATGGGCAACGCCTGAGCTGTACGGCGGTCGACTTTCCCATTTGGCGTGCGTGCCAACTGGTCATGAAAAACGTAATGACGCGGGCGGGCCGCTTTGGCCAATACAGAGTCGGCCTGTGCTCGGAAGTCTGCCTCGGCTAGGTCCGTCGCAGTTTCGACGTGCGCTACCAGGTGCTGTTCTGGCCCGCGGCGTCGGAATTCGCTGAGAATCGCCTGACCAGGGTGGCTCTGCCGGCCGGCTATCGCGGCCGCGTCGGCAATGTCGCTGGCAGAGAGGGACAACACGACTTCCTCGATGGGGCGAACGTCTGCGCTGACGACTACTACAGCGGTGACGCCTGGCAGCGTAAGCGCTTGCTCGATTTCTTCGGGTTCAACCCGAACACCGCCGACGTTTAGTTGATTGTCGACCCGGCCCAAGAAGTGCACGACACCGTCGCTTATCGAGACGCGGTCACCGGTACGGAAGACCCGTCCCGAACCGGCGTGCGGTGCAAGAACAAAGCGACGGCGCGTTTCGTCAGGGTCGTCGAGATAGCCGTTGGTGACCCCGGCCCCGCCGATTACTAGCTCGCCAGAGGTACCGGCAGGAACCGGTACAAGGTCCCGGTTAACCGCGGCAACCCAGCTTCCCGGGATCGGTTGCCCTATCGGGACCGGATTCTGGTGGGCTTCACAGGGATGAACGGTTGACCACACCGTCGCTTCGGTTGGCCCGTACTCGTTTGCTAAGAGGCTGCCCGGATGAAGCTCAAAGTGGCGGTCGACAAGGGACGCTGGACAAGCTTCACCAGCAACAATTACTTGGGAAGGCCAAGAAGTTGCGTCGCCGAATCGCTCGAGAAGAGGGCCATACAACGAAGGCACCATCAGCGTGTGCGTGACGCCGGGTTCAGATAGCAGGGAACCGAGAGCGTCTACGTCAACAGCTTCGCGCTCGGTTGGCAACACGATGGTTCCTCCGCCCACGAGGGTCCAGAACAACCCGGCCATCGAGCTGTCGAAGCCGAAGCTGGAGACCATCACGAAGCGCTCTGGCATGGATGGGTAAGCGATGCGCCGGGCAGCGTTGCTCGCTGCGAGTTGGCGGTGCGACACGGGGACACCGCGGGGCGTTCCGGTTGAGCCTGACGTGAAGATTATGTAGGCAGGTGGTTCCCTTGGCTCTGAGCGATTCTCGGAACGTTGCGCCCTCTGGTGCGTTGTACGTGGCCCATCTGTGGCTGTACCTGCCCGCGATACCACAAAGCTTGAGACAGCCAGGCCGGGGATGTCTTGGTCAGTGATGGACACAGATGCGCCAGATGAGTCAGCGATGCGTTGTTTGCGGCTCAGAGGCAGAGCTGGGTCGATGGGCACGTATGTGGCACCGGCGGCCATGGTGGCCAACATCGACACGACAAAGCCCACGGAGCGCTCCATCGAGACGACAACGCTGGGGGCTTCGCCCGACAAGGCACGTTCGATCTCTCTGGCGAGGTCGTGAACACGTCCGATGAGTTCACTCCAAGTCGCCGACTCGGCGCCGCAAACTACTGCGAGCTCGTCGGGTTTGGCCCGGGCGTTGGCCAGGATCTCGGGGATGACGCTGTCGGGGCTCTTTAGTGGTGGCCCAACGAGGACCGACCCTGTTTGACTGGGGAGCTCCACGGACTCCACCACAGTGCTTGGGTCGGTGATGCTTGTTGCCATAACGGTTTCTAGGTCAGCTAGAAGCTGGGAAGCCATGCTGCTGCCGACCCGGGAGCCGCTGTACTCGACGGCCAGGGTCACCGAGTCTCCGGCAACTTGTACAAAAAAGGTGAGGTCAGTGACCGCAATACCGTTCGACATCACCGAATGGGACACGGCCCTGCCTTCAAAAACGTGATCGGCGAACTCTTCATAGGCCAACAAAATGTTCAGCTCCAGTGGTGCCCACTGGCGTTGTCGCCGATCTGCCCTGATCCGAGCGTAGGGGTAGGAGCGGTGGGCCAGGCAACGAGCGAGGACCTGGCCAGCCTCGACCCCCGATGTTCGAAGCGTCGCAGAGCTCCCCATGTCGATCCGGATGGGGAGCGTATTTAGGAAGTAGCCGACGGTCCCCGAGACGGCTG
>JAUIIS010000475.1 GCA_030431575.1 Acidimicrobiia bacterium
CTCGTCGCACCGAGCGTCGGGCCTGGGGTCGATGTCACCAATCTTGAGGCGTTTCGGCACTTCTTGGTGGTCGCGGATGAGGCCTCGGACCAGGCCCCCGAATGGGGCGGTCACCGCCTGTCCGGCCACGAGGCCCAGCTGTTGGCCTTTGGTGACAGTGTCACCGATCCGCACCTGCCAGCTCACGCGGCCAGCGGCTGGCGCCCGCAGTACCCGCTCGGCGCCATGTCCGGCAATGATGCCCGGCGTGCCAGTGTTGGGCGCAGCAGCGCCGTCCCAGATAACCCGGCCTAGCCTGTGGCCGCGTTTTGTTTCGAGGACTGCGTGGCAGTCGATGCCTGCGGTAAATCCTGGACCCATGCCAATAACCAGCGGGGCGTCGTTACTCGTGGTGTCGATGTTGCGTTTGGCCAGGCGGGCGTCAATGACAACGTCGGCGCCGATTGGGGCCAGCTCTGGGCACACAGCAACCCCGACATCGCCGCTGAAGGCAACGTGCACGGCTTCTTGGGGGGTGCGAGCTAAGCGGCCGACCATGCCTTCGATGCTGACCTTGCGTTCATGCACGGCGCTAGATAGCGCCACCGTGCGCCGCACCGTGAGGGGTTGAGCCAGTTCGGTGACGACCACGGGAAAGCCAGCTCGACTCAGCCGCCAAGCCACGCCGGTGGCCAGGTCTCCGCCGCCCCGGATGAGGCAAAGGTGCTCAGCCGTCATTGGCGGTGCCGATGATCTCGGCCATGATGGACACTGCGATCTCGGCGGGTGTTTCGGCGTGAATCTCCAGGCCGATTGGCGACACAACTCGGTCGAGTTCCTCGTCGCTGTGGCCGGCCTCGACCAACTGTGCCCGGGTGGTTTCCCAACGCCGGTTGCTGCCCATAAGCCCGATGTAGGGCGATTTCGTCGCCAACACGTGGGGCAGGATCTCCACATCGAGTGCCACGTTTCGGGTGACCATAACTACTTGGGTGTGCTCGTCGATGGGCTCGGTTTCGAGTGCCTGGGCCAACGATCCGCCCAAGACCACGGCATCGTCGAGGTCATCGATGGTTTCTGCAATACCTTCGCGGTCATCCCAGACCACGACCCGATGCCCAAGCCACGTGGCCAGGTGCGCTACGGCGGCGCCAACGTGGCCGGCGCCAATGACGAACAGGGTGCGTTGAGGCATGTAGGGCTCCACATAGATTTCGACCTCGCCACCACAGACCCCTGGGTCACCAGAGGTTGGGTCGACAAGGGCATAAGAGAGACGTCGAGGCTTGCCAACGGTCAGGGCATCTAGGCACTCGGCGATGGTGCGAGCTTCCATCTCGCCCCCACCAACGGTGCCCGAGGTGGTGCCGTCGACGTAGACGAGCATCTTGGCACCGGGCCGCCGCGGGACCGAGCGCGCGGAGTCGACAATGATGGCCAGAGCAACGGGTTGGCGTCTGGCCTGCGCGGCCAGGAGCTCTGCATGAATGTCGCTCATGCCCACAGCCGCTGCGCTTGGCGTTGGGTAGCAGCTCGAAGCTGACCGATGTCTGCGTCTTGGACCTCGTGGTTACGCACCCGCCATTGGCCCGCCACCATCACGTCGCTGACGTGGGTGTGGTTGCGCCACAGCACCACCTGCTCGTAGAGGTTGTGCGAGGTGACCGGCGTGGGGAAGCTGGCGTCTACCAGCTGGAGGTCGCCGGCCCAGCCGGGCTCGAGCCGGCCCACATTGTCGAGACCCAACGCGGTGGCTCCCCCTTCGGTGGCCATCTGCAACACGGTGGCGGCTGGCATGGCGCCTGGGTCTAGCAGGCGGGCCTTGTGTAACAAGAAGGCGCCACGCATGACCTCGAAGAAGTCGTTGATGTAGCCGTCGCTGCCCAGGCCGACGGTCACGCCGGCGTCGAGGTATTCGGGGACCGGAGCTATGCCGCCGCCTACCTCGCAGTTGGCCAAAGGCATGTGGGTGACCCGCATCCCGGTGTTAGCAATGATCTCGATGTCGCGTTGGGTCATCTGTACGCACTGGCTGGCCAGAAACTGTGGGCTGGCCACCCCAAGGCTGTCGTAGAACTCCAGCGTGCTCATGTGGTGGTGTTCTTGGCACCACTGCCCCTCGTGTACGCCTTCGTTGCAGTGGGCGTGGGTCAACACCCCGAGGTCCGCTGCGGCCTCGAAGGCTGACTGGATGTAGCTAGACGA
>JAUIIS010000095.1 GCA_030431575.1 Acidimicrobiia bacterium
CCGCAAGGCATCAAGCATCTCATAGTAGGTGAAGCCGGTTGCGACGAGCCCTATCCACGCGTCGGCGGGGTTGACGCTTACGCGGTTGAGGCCAGTTTGGATCCCGTACTGCTGGGCGAGCGGAATGCGGACTTCTCGGAACTCTCGCTCGACGGCCAGCATGCGTTGACCAAGGAACTTGGCCGACGGCTGGCACTGCCAAGTAACCCCGTCGATGTCAACAGTGGGGCGAGGCAGTGCCCCCTCGAGGACGGGGAGGTGGACGGTGCCTGACCCATCAGCCACAGGAGTGACGATCTTCATGGCAGACCACAGCCCTGAGGCGCGAGAGAGCGCCACCGCATGCAAGCCCAACTCGATGCATTCTGCGATGGTGCCGGGATAAAGCACCGGCATGTGAAGGTCAACCAAGGTGGCGTCAGACGACGAAGGCATTGTGGATGACTTGCAGTCTGGGTCGTCGCCAACCATCACGACGGCGCCGCCATGCGGGCTGGCCCCTGCAAAAACACCGTGGCGCAGTGCGTCACCAGCGCGGTCGAGGCCCGGTGCTTTGCCGTACCAGTAGCCAGTGACGCCTTGGTACAAAGCGTCGGGCCTACTGGCGGTGAGCTGAGAGCCCATGACGCCGGTAGCGCCAAGTTCTTCGTTGACGGCGGGCTGATGAACGATTGGCAAGCCGGGGACAAGTTTGGTGGCGCGCGCGATCTCTTGGTCTAGGCCTCCAAGCGGCGAACCCGGGTACCCGGAGAGGAAGGCGGCGGTGTTGAGACCTTGTTTGATGTCTCGTCGAAGTTGCTCGATGGGGAGCCGGGCCAGTGCCTGGATCCCGCTGAGCAGCACAGTTCCCGATTCTGCCAGGTATCTGTCGGTCAGGTCATAGCTCTGCTTGGGCACTGGGGGACCTCCTGTGTTTGGTCCAGTCTTGTCTTGGTTGGTCCTGCTGTACAGACCGCGGCATTTCCTAGGAAATGCGGAAGGTTGCCCTAGCCTCTGCGGCACAATGCGGTGTGCGCATTTTGGTGACTAACGACGACGGCATCGATTCGACCGGGCTTCACGTGCTGGCCCAACGACTCACCCAGCTAGGCGACGTGACGGTGTTCGCCCCATCAGGCGAGTACTCCGGGGCCGGGGCTGCCATTGGTCACCTGGGGGCAGGCGTCCCGGACATACATCGAGTAGATCGAGCTGAAATGCCCGATGTCGCGGCCTGCTATCACATCGATGGACCACCAGCGTTGGCATCCTTGCTTGCCTGCCGGGGCATCCTTGGTGAACTGCCCGATGTGGTGATGTCGGGGATCAACCCCGGTTGGAACGTGGGCCACGCAGTGCATTTTTCGGGGACCGTGGGCGCGGGGATCACCGCCAGCATCTATGGCATTGGGGCAGTGGCCACCAGCCAACCCACCGCTGGCGATCGCCAGCATTGGCAGACTGCAGCTGACGCGGCCGCAGATCTTGTTGCAGACGTTGTGGCCACACCGCGGCTGCTGAACCTCAACGTGCCAAACGTGGCGAGTCACGAAGTGCTGGGCACAAAGCGAACGTTATTGAGCAACCGCATTCCCTACAGTTTGCATTCGCCCACAATGACCGAGCACGAGCCGGGCGTGTTTGCGGTCGGGTTTGAGCGCAACGGCCCGTTCGACAGCTTCGACGGCAGCGACACGCATGCGGTCCAAAATCGGTATCTCTCCATTACCGAACTGGCCCCCTGCCACGCGAAGTAGCCGCCCCTGAGGCCCGGCTAGGAACTGTCCGATGTCGTTGACATCGCGCTGTCACGAGACTGGGCGGCCGGTGCGCCTACTCGGCGGCGAGTGCTGCGTTGACCATTTCTACGATGTCGTCCCCATACTTTTCTACCTTGACCGGGCCGATGCCGGTGATGTCGAGCAGCGCGTCTGGCGTGGTTGGCCGAAGGCGAGCTAGCTCGAACAGGGTGGTGTCGTTGAAGACAACGTAGGCGGGGACGGCATCGGCCTTGGCTCGAGCAGCACGCCACGTGCGAAGCTTCTCGCGGAGGCTGGCTTCGGTAAGGCTGGAGGCCTTGGGTACCTCGCGTTTGGGGCGCGGTGCCTTGGCTGCCCCTGTGGTCGCGTTTGTGCCGGCGCGGGGTTCGAGCTCTGGCTCCGGGTTGGCGTTGGGGTCGCGTCGGGTATGGAGTTGGGCCACAAACGGCGAAGGGGGCACGCCAGCGATCACCGTGACCGATTCGCTTCCGCGGGTGACACCAACATGGAAGATGCGGCGCTCCTCTTCGCGGTCGGACGCAAGCCGGTGCGGCATGAGGCCAGCAGTGGCTTCAAACACGAACACGTGGGGCCATTCGCGACCTTTCACCCGGTGGATGGTGGCGAGGCGGACCCCGGAGGGGTTTGACGCAATCTCGCCTAAACGGGTTCTGACCCAGTCACCAAAAAGCGCTGGGTCGGGTTGGTGTGCGGCCACAGCGAGGAGGGCGCTGAGGTCGTCGCCGTGGGCCGAGCGGTCGACGGATCGGCGGCTGGCGTCGAGGCGGTTGTCGAGGGCCGACCCCAGTCCCACATTGTCTCGCACCGCGGCGAGAAGCTCGGCTGTCGTGCCGCCTTGTTCCGCCAGCGACCGTAAGGAGGCCACGTCGTTGGCGAAGCTCATGATCTTGTTTTGGTCGCGCTCGTTCTTCATGCGGCCAGCAAGCCCGCGAATACCTTTGACGCTGCCTTGTTCGCCCGCCCAGCCAGCAACGCGAGCGCTGAGACCACGAGGTGGTCGTCGGATAGCGGTTTCAAGGGCACCCGCGGCGAGGCGCTGTTCTGGCGCGGTGGCCACTGCCAGCCATGCCAGCGCGCCTGCCACACCGGTGCGTTCGACGAAGTTGGCGTGTACCGGGGCGTTGGTGGCAATGCCATGCTCCTCTAGGACCAACATGGGGCCTAGCAGGGTGGCATTGACACGGGTAAGGATCGCGATGTTTGCCGGGCGGACACCGCGTTGCACCAGGGCTTCCACGCGGGCGACAACTTCGTTGAGCGCATCTTGGGTGGGTACAACGGTGAGGTCGTCGTCGGTGTCTGCTCGACCTGGCGCTGGGTTTATGGCCTTGGCAATGCGGCGGCGGTTGTGGGTGAGGAGCGTGTCGGCAGCGGCAACTACTGCCGGGGGGCAGCGGTAATTGATGGTGAGGTCGTGGGTCTGTGCACCAGCAAAGAGGTCGGCAAAGTCGATGAGCCACGCTGGGGACGCGCCGGAGTAGCCATAGATGGTTTGGTCGTCGTCTCCGACGCCAAAGACTTCGGCTCGGGGTCCGCAGAGCAGTCGTAGTAGCAGCACGTGGGCGGGCGTGAGGTCCTGGAACTCGTCGACCAGTAGCACCCCACAAGCACTGCGGGCCGCGGCCCGCGCTGCGGGATCGGTGGCCAGCACTTCGATAGCGCCAAGGATTTGTTCGTCGAAGTCGACCGCGTTTGATCGCCGCAAGCGCTCGCGGTATTCGCCGACCACGCGTGGAAATTCTTTGACGTCCGGTGCAAATTCTCGCTCGACGGCCGCAGGCGAGCGCAGCCCAAGACGGGTGGAGGTGAGCGCTTCTATCCAGGTAGCGAACGGGTCGGACATGGCTTGGCGCCGGCCACCTACCAAGTCGTCGAGGATGTTGCGGACCTGGCGTTCGTCTATGACCGAAGGGGGTTTGCGCCCGCTTGGCGAGGCAAAGGGTGCCCGCCCCGACAAGATGGCCAGCGCCAGCGAGTTGAGTGTTCGGATCTCAAGGCCTGGTAGATCTTTGGTGCGGTCTTGCATTTCTTCGCGTGCGCGGACGTTGAAGGCAACCATGCATATGACCGAGGGATCGAGGCCGCGGTCGCTGACCAGATGCCGCGCCCGTTCGGTAAGCACGCGTGTTTTTCCGGACCCGGCTGGGGCAATAATGCGCGCCCCGCCACCACTGTGCGACACCGCTTCTAGCTGGTCGGGGGCTAGATCAGCTGAGGGTTGTTTGTCTCGCAGTGTGGCTAGTGATCCCGCAGCCAGGTGCACCATGGGGATCAGGCCAGCATCGAGCTCCGGCCAGGCAAGCGGACCCCCATCGCACCATGCAGGGCCGTGGGGGGTGACCACGTCGCCTGGCCCTTCCGTGGCCAGCGTGGCTCCGGCGCTGAGCGCCAGCGAAACCGCACGAATGGTGGGTTCTTGGGGGTTGCGGGCGTCGACGGCGTGGTCGAGCACGAGGTGGCGAAGCACGTCGCCGTCGAGGTCGGTTTCGGGTGAGAGGTGCCAGTAGTCGACCTCGAGCACTGAGTTGGGCGTTGGCAGCTGGCCGTGAACCTCAATGACAAGTCGTTGGCGATTGGTGCGCGCTTTTGTGAGCGCGGCGACGGCTTCGGGGTTGTCGTCTAGGACCACGCGTGGCGCATTGGCCCAAGGCTCGGGAGCAGTATGTCCGGGGCTGACCACCAGGCTGCGTCCTAGCGCGTCTGGGCCAGCCAAGCGGGCCCAGACAGGAGGCAGTGCCACGTTGGGTGCGTCTGGTACGACGGCGGTTTTCCGTGCTGTTCTGGGGCGGGTTGGCGGCGCGGCGTCTTGGTCGGTGTGGGGCGGGGCTTCGTCGCTGAACAGGGGCTCTGCGGGTGCTGGCGATGCTGGTGCACTGTTGCTTGAGCAGGCGCGCACCTCGGCAACCGTTGCGTGTTGGCCTCCGCAGTGTCCGCATCCAATCATCGCCGCCACGGTAGCGAGTAGCGGTGACAGGCCCTCGACATTGGTTATCTTGCGGTGAAGTTGGGGGGACGCCGTTCGCTCATGGCCTTGACCCCTTCGGCCCAGTCGGAGGTTTTGCGTAGCCGGTCTTGTTCGGCCTTTTCGCGGTCGGTAGCTGATCGCACAAGGGCGGGGAGGTCGCCGCGCATGGTTTCGCGGATGGATGCCACCGCGAGGGGGGCCGAACCCGCTATCTCGGCGGCGAAATTGTGGACGGCACTCTTGAGGTCGACCAACGGGACCACTTTGTCGGCCAAGCCAATGGCGCCTGCTTCGTCGCCACTGATGCGGCGCCCGGTGTAGAGCAGCTCGAGGGTGGCTTGTTGTCCAATGATCCGGGGCAATGTGGTCGACAACCCAAAGCCGTGGTGAAACCCAAGGCGGGCAAAGTTTGCGCTAAATCGGGCCTCGGGTGCCGCGACCCGAAAGTCGGCGAAACACGCAACGCCCAGCCCACCGCCGATGGCTGCGCCCTGGACCGCGGCGACCACTGGCGTCTTGGTAGAGAACAGGTCGACGGCGGCGTCATAGAGGTGCCGGGGGGTGCCATCGGGGTTGGTGGGTTCGAGCACATCGGGGCCTGGTGCCGCGAAATTGGCCCCCGCACAGAAGTGTTTGCCTTCCGAGCACAGCACGATGGCTCGTCCTCTGCGGTCCTCATCAACGGCGGCAAAGGCTTGGGCAAGCGACTCGATGAGGTCGAGGTCAAAGAAGTTGTTGGGTGGGCGCCGGATTTGTGCGGTCACTACGTAGTCGTCGGTGACGCTGAGGTGGACGTCGCCGTAGCTGCCAATGTCAGTTGCTTCCATGGTTGGGCACGCTAGTTCAACCCATCAGCTAAGGAGCTGGCTGGCCAGAGGACTCGCGCGTGTCAGACTCGTGGGGTGAGTAACGCTGATGCATTGGATCATTTGTCTGCGGGCGATACTGATGCTGCTCAAGCAATGCTTGACGCGTTGGTTTCGGGTGGTACCAGCTCGTCGTTGACTGTTGCCCTTCGTGAGTATTTGCGGGCCAACCATTCGGGCGACGTGTATAGCGAGCCTTCGGCGTTTGAGGCGTTCATAGACAACGGCACTAACCCTGACTTGTATGAGGCGACGGTTGCCTATCTTGGCGACCTCCATCGGCAGGTTGCGCCCGAGTCCGTGCTGGATGTCGGTTGTGGCGACGGGCGGGTAGCGGCAGCGGTCGTGGCCTCTACTGCAAGGCTCGACCTCGTCGATCCGTCAGAGGCGATGCTCGCCACCGCGGTTGGCGCCGTTGGTGCCACGGGTCGAGTTGTGGAAAGTCATGCGAACGGCATTGAAGACTTCTTGGCGAAGCTGAAGCCCGGAGTCCGATGGGACGTTGTGCAAAGCACATTTGCGCTGCACAACGTGGCCCCCGACGCGCGACACGAGGTCCTGTCTTCCCTGGCCGAGCGCACCGACCATCTCGTTGTTGTCGAGTTCGACGCTCCCGATCCAACTTCGCCGGGATACATCGACTACCTCGCGGATCGCTATGAACTTGGGGTTCAGGAGTATGGCGACTATCCCGATGTGATCAGCGGGTTCTTGATGCCGGTATTGGTTGGGCAATTGCAGCCAGGACGTCCCAGGCACACCCATGAGCAGCCTGTGAGTGACTGGGTTGCGCAGTGCAAGCGCGCGGGCTACTTGTCAGTCACAACGACGCCGGTCTTCGATTACTGGTGGGCGCCCGCGGTCGCGATCCACGCAACACACCGCTAGCGACCATCAGGAATGGTGGCTACTCCTTGACCAGATAGATCAGGTCGTCTTGCTCGTCGACTTGATCTTGGCTAATAGCTTGCCCGTCGCGGAAGACCGAATCCAGGAACGTGACGGCGAAGGTGTTGGTGATGGCTTGGGCCCGCTCGGCGGGCATGTCGCCGGGGGCACACCCTTGTTCGGCGAAGTCGTTCACCAGGTCCACCACAATCTGAAGCGGGTTCTCGAGTTCGGAGAGGAAGTCTTGGTAGTCGCAGACGTCGGTGAACGTTTGGTGTTCGGCGGCGACGAGATCGACACGGTACGACGGTGAGCTGGAGCTGAGCTCCCATGGTCGCGTGGTGTTGGGTTCTATTGGGGTGCTCTTGTCATCGGTACCAGTCATAACCAGGGCCGGAACGTTTATGGTGCCCAGCTGGTCGTCGGTAAGCAGGGCTTCGCTGGTGGCAGGGGCCAGCGTGATAATGGCGTCGACTCGGCTGTCGGGTTCGTAGGTGCCACTTGGCCCCGAGTACCCGCCGACCACGGCGTAGGAGGTGAAGCCACCAAAGGAGTGGCCGGTCACCGCAACCTGGTCGGCGTTGATGATGGCCGCGAAGGGGCCTGTCTCTTCGTTGCTCGGGTCGAGGAACGCATCGATGACGGCGCTGACGTCAGTAGGTCTGTTGATTGCGGTCTCGGCCAAGTCGGTCTCGGTGCCCGAGATTTGGTCGATGGCTGTGTTGCCGGTGTGGTCGGGCGCGGCCACGATGTAGCCATAGCTGGCCAAGGCTTCGGTGTAGTTACTGTGGATGTAGCGAAGCCCACCGCTTCCGTGCGAGTAGATCACGAGTGGGAATGACTGATCCGTGGCGAGGGCCGCGCTTGTAGCTGCGAGCGCGTGTGGCGACTCGTAGTAGGTGCCGGGGAGGAACGTGTATTGCTGGGGAGCCAAGCCGTCTGTGTTGGCCGGGTCCAGGGGGAACCACACGTCGACGGTAAGATCCCTGGGTCCGCCGGATTGGTCGGCCACGGTAACGGTTTGCACGCCAACCGCATACGGGCCTGGGGTGTCGGCCAAGACAATGTCGATGCCGCGTGCTTGCTGTTGTTCGGCTGATTCCCCGGTCGGACTTGCATCTTCAGTGGCCTCGGGGGTTTCTTCGGCTGGCTCCGGCTGCTCAGGTTCGGGTTTGGGCTCGACGGTTGGCTCGGCCTGTTCGGTGGCTTCGCTAACCGTTGGTTCGGGTTCGGGTTCGGGTTCGGCGCTGTTGCCACACGAAGCGGCAAGCAGGGCCAGTGCAGCGACAAGGCCAACCAGAAGGAGTCGTGACCCTTCGGGCAATGATGGTGACGTCTTGGATTTCGGCATTGCGGTCAGTGTGGCATGTGTGGCGATGCGGTACGGGGTCAGGTCGACCGGAGGTTCCTGTCAGGACTCGTTGTCGGGCACGTCATGAAGAAGTCGTCCGTCTACCCAAGTAGCGCAGGTAGAGCCGTCGGAGTTCAAAGCCACTAGATCCGCTGGAGCGCCGACCTCTAGGCGGCCAAGTTCGGGCCTACCAACGACCTTTGCGGGCGCAGAGCTTGCAGCCTGTAACGCCCTTGGCAACGCAACTGCCGAGTGCGCCACGGTGTTCTGGACCGCTTTGTCCATGGTGAGGCTGCTGCCTGCGAGCGTGCCGTCGTCCAGACGAGGCCCCCCGTCTCGGTGGGTGACGTTTGCACCACTGAGCTTGCTGGTTTGCCATCCCGATGCATCGGTGACCAGAACCGTCTTGTCGTCGGGCTTTGCGGCAAATACAAGCTGCACGATGGCAGGGTGCAGGTGCACCCCGTCGGCGATGATGCTTACCGCTATCCGGTCATCGGTGAGGGCGGCGCCGATGGGGCCGGGTTGGCGGTGATGCAACCCGGCTGTGGCGTTGAAGCAGTGTGTAAACAGGGTGGCTCCGGCTTCGATGGCCCCAAGGGCTTGTTCATAGGTCGCGGCGGTGTGGCCAAGGGCAACGGTGACGCCCTTGTCGCAAAGAAGCCTGATGGCTTCGGTTGCATTGGGGCGTTCGGGGCCGAGGGTCATGATGCGGACGATGTCGGGGAGGTCGGCCAACCACGCAAGGTCGATGGGTCCGTCGGGTACGCCAATGTGAGCCCCGTGTCGGGCGCCCAGGTAGGGCCCTTCGAGGTGGACACCGAGCACTCGTGGGCCCGGACCACCTGTTTCAGCAAGACGTTGGACCAGCGCCAACCGTTCGGCGTAGTGCTGAGGTGTTGAGGTGATCAGGGTTGGGCACCAAGCCGTGACACCTTGGCTAAGCAGTATCGAGTTGATGCGGGGCCAGTCGGCAGGAGTCATGGTGGCGACGTCAACGTCGGCGTGCCCATTGACTTGGATGTCCACGAAGCCAGCCGTGACCAGGTAGTACCGCGGAGCGGTTGCGCACGGCGCGATTGCGGTGATGCGCCCGTCGACCATTGTGACTGCAGCGTTTTTTAACGGGCGCTGGGGCGTCACGACGTGTGCTGCGGTGATTGTGGTCGGGGTCGTCACCAGCCCAGTTTGTCAGGGTTGGGGTGCAACTCACGCACAGGGCGGCACGCAACCACCGCCTCTGCCGAGCTGTTGTGCCCGTTCAGCGTGACAGATCGAACTGGGTGGTCAGTGCGTCGTTGACGTACTTCTGGACGGTGGGTTCTATGGGGAACGACAGGTGGCTACCTTCGTACCAGCACATGTCGGGCTGGCCCCAGTGTTCCCAGAGTGCGTGGACGTTGCCCGGGCGCACCCAGCGGTCGACGAGGCCCCCGAAGATGAAGCGGGCCTCTTTGGGGATGACGGGTTCCATGGCCAATGGGGACACGACGCGGTTGACGCGTTCGAGTGAACGCCAGCTCAGGCCCCATTGTTCGTACCACGGTGGTAGGAGCGCTTCGACGTTGCGGCGCATGCCACGCACCAGGTCGGCTTCAGGGACGCCAGCAATGGCCACGGCGAGGTCGTCTTCGAAGCATGCGAGGAGCGAGGTGAAGTAGCCGCCAAGCGAGATGCCGCTGGCACCCACCGCGGGCGCGTCCTGGGTGTCGACTATCCACTGTTTCAGCCGGCGGATGTCCCAGATGGCTTGGGCTGCGGTGTGCACCGTGTTCATAGCGCCGCCGAATAGCACGCGGTCGCCCGAGGCCCCCTCGGCCCTGGGGCCGTGGAGGGGAGTGACAGGGAACGCGAGGTTCAAGCCCAGTTTGTGATGGAGGCGTGCTGCGTGGAAGGCAGGGAAGTCAACACGAGCGTTGCCAGTGCGGTAGCCGTTGATGCAGATCAGCCAGGGGCGCGGTTCGCCAGAGTGGCGCAATACCCAGGCATGCGCTTTGCGGTTGGGTTCGTAGCCGAGCCAGCGGTCGCGTCCGGGTTCGCCTGTGTGGGGTTCGTACGCGCTGTTCATAGACATGTGCTCGTAGCTCAAGCCCATAGCGGTCTTGCGTTCGAATTTGGGGCGGCTGATCGCGGTTGGCTCGCGGTGGTAGCTGCGAGGGTTGTCTACCCAGCCCTTGTCGTTGAACATTTCGACGCCATCGCCGAGCTCGTTTCGGAGTCGGCGTCGAAAGTCGATTGAGGGGGCGCGCAGGCGGGCGCTGCCGGACTCGACTTGGAGTGCCCATTCGTCCACCATCCATTTGGCGGCCAGGACGGGGGTGACTCGGGGTCGTGGGAGGTCCGAGAGGCGATGCCCAACCACCCAATCGCGGGTTTGAACTACAGCGTCGGCCAAGGCCATTGGTGCTCCCTCACTACGTTTTGACTCGGGGCGACCGTAGTCCGCGGTGAACGCCCGAGCCTTACCGAGGGTAATGCATGGGTCTGTCGGTGATATTACGGCTTCGTGTCGACTTCGTTTATGAGGGGTTCGCCCGCGAAGTAGCGGCGCAGATTATCGGCTACCAGGGCTTCTATGTTGGCCATGTAGCGGTCTACCGACACCGACGAGTGGGGCGAAAGGTAGAGGTTTGGGGCGTCCCACAGGGGGTCATCGGCGGGGAGCGGTTCGGGTGTGGTTACGTCGAGGGCGGCGGCTTGTAGGTGGCCGGATTCCAGCGCAGCAATGAGATCTTGTTGGATGACGTGGGCCCCGCGACCTACGTTGACAAAGATGGCGCCGGGTTTCGTGGCGTCGAATCGAGCTTTGTTGAACAGGCCAATGGTGGTGGGGTTGGATGGCATGGCGGCAACCACGGCGTCGCATCGGGCCAGGACGCTGTCGAGGTCGGCTGCGGGGTGTAGCTCATCGACATCTGGGTCGGTGTCGCCGGGTCGGGCGCTGGCGCGGGTGGCCAAGGTGACCATGCCAAAGGCTCGGGCGCGTTTGGCTACCTGGCGCCCGATGGCACCCAGACCAATGATGCCAATCGTTCGGCCGGTTAGCTCAGTCCCGAACCTGCCCTGCCATTCGTGGTCGGTTTGTTGCTGGTCGAAGATGCGGAAGTTCTTCCACACCTGGAGCAGGCGGGCCATGACGAACTCGGAGATGCTGGCTGCGCCGACGCCGCTGGCAGTAGTAAGGCGGACGCCTTGCGCGGCGATGGCTTCGAGGTCGTATTTGTCGTAGCCCGCGGTGATGCTCTGGATCCATTGCAGGTTTGGGGCCAGGGTGTCGAGGTTGTCGGGGAGGTCGATGGCCACCAGCATGTGGGCTCGTTGCCAATGCTGCCGCATGTCTTCGGTGATTGGCGGGGTTTCTAGCCTTGTGGTGTTTCGACCGGACTGCTGGCCGCGGGCCGAGCGGAGCTCTTCGCTTTCGGTGTAGGGGGTCCAGACCACTTCCACGCTTGGGGCGGCCTCGGTCACGGTGTCGACAAAGCTGTCTTCTGGGGCGGCTTCGACCAGAACGGCGAGAACAAATGGGTCTGGTGTGGTCATTGCGTGCCTTCCAAATGTCAGCCGGGTCGTTCCGGGCTGGCCTCTAGGAAACCACACCTCGGTGCGATATGGCGTGGTGAGTGGGCGCGGTTCGTCGTTGGGTGCCCCCGGTTGGGAGCTGTGGGGCGATGACGCCGCCCATGACGATCACTGCTCCGGCCAGCTGGGCGGGTGTGAGGCTCTGGCCGAGCACGACCCAGCCGGCAATGGTTGCCACCAGTGGGCTGAGCAAGCCGAGCGAGCTAGTGATGGCGACGGGGAGGGCTTGGACGCCGCGGAACCAGTTTGCGTAGGCAAGGCCGGTGCCGATGACGGCGAGCCAGATGAAG
>JAUIIS010000476.1 GCA_030431575.1 Acidimicrobiia bacterium
CATCGAAACCCGCGACTGGGAGACGGAGATCACCTGATGGCTGTGGGCGTGCGGCCCGCTCCAGCGGCCACGGTCTCGCCCTCACAGGCGGCCGCGCCGCTCAACACCAGGTGGCTAGGACGCGTGTCGTATCCAGACGCGCACGCGCTTCAGCATGCACTGTTCTCCAACAGTGACCGCAACCATCTGCTCTTGCTCGAACACCCCCATGTGTTCACCCTTGGAGCACGCGGCGACCAATCCAACATCGTGGGCGATCCAGAGGCTTTAGGAGCCGACGTCATAAAGGTAGATCGCGGCGGCGACGTCACCTACCACGGGCCCGGCCAGCTAGTGGGCTACCCGATCCTGACGGTCCCGGGCAAGCGCGGCGGTGGCATGGCAGACACCGCTGCCTATGTGCACAGCGTCGAGCAGCTCATCATCGACACGCTGGCCCAGTTGGGCCTGTCGGGCTGCGGCCGCTTGGACGACTATCCAGGCGTGTGGGTCGACCCCCAAGGGGCAACGCCACGAAAGATCGCTGCTATTGGGGTCCGCTTGAGCCGTGGTCGATCCATGCACGGTTTTGCTCTCAACGTGGCCCCAGACATGGCGTACTTCGATGCCATCGTCCCGTGCGGGATCAGCCAATTTGGTGTGACCTCACTCAAAGAAGAGGGTGTCGACGCAACCATGCGTGAGGTTGTCGACGCTGTGAGCGCCCTCGCAGCAACGCAATGGGGCAGTGGCCACGAGGTCCGCGCCGATGTGTCGTGGAAGGTAAGGCCCCAAGACCTCTCCGCATTCACGCGCGGCGAAGGTCCGGGCGAAATCCCTAAGGTAGGTCAGCCCGCACAACCCGTTGCGCCCCCAGCCCAGCCCAGTAGTGAGGGCTCGCCCGTCCGATTGCTTGGTCGCCTGGCCGAAGCCGGGGTCTCGGCAGGGATGGACATCACCGAACGCAAGCCCGAATGGATGCGGGTCAAAGCCGACATGGGTCCCCAGTACCGCCGCCTCAAAGGAGTCATGCGCGAGCTAGACCTGGTGACGGTGTGCGAAGAGGCCGGCTGCCCCAACATCTTCGACTGCTGGAACGACGGCACTGCCACGTTCATGATCTTGGGCGAGCGCTGCACGCGCAAGTGCGGCTTCTGCCTGGTCGACACCCGCAAACCCGAGCCACCCAGCGCCGACGAACCAAGCCGAGTCGCCGAAGCCGTCCAAAAGATGGCGCTCGAGTACGCCGTGGTGACCATGGTCGCTCGCGACGATCTCGACGACGGGGGAGCCCAAGCTGTGGCCCGGACCGTCGAAGCCATCAGGGCCAAGAACCCCCAAACCCGAGTCGAAGTGCTGATCTCAGACCTCAAAGGCGACCCCGATTCGTTGGCCACTGTGTTCGACTGTGCCCCCGACGTCTTGAACCACAACATAGAGACCGTGTCTCGTCTCCAACGAGCGGTGCGGCCATCGGCCAGCTACGCCAGAAGTCTGGCGGTGTTGGCCCGGGCATCGCAGGCGGGCCTGGTGACCAAGACCTCGATCATTGTCGGCATGGGCGAGACGTTCGACGAGGTCATCGCCACCATGACCGACCTTGCATCTGTGGGCGTGGACATCGTGACCATTGGGCAGTACCTGCGTCCAACCACCAATCACGTGCCCATTGCTCGCTGGTGGCACCCCAACGAATTCCAACGGCTGGCCGCCATTGGCCACGAGCTGGGTCTCAGCCACGTCGAGGCCAGTCCCCTCACGCGCAGTAGCTATCACGCCAAACAAGCCGAGTCATCAGCGCGCCGCTAGCTCACCCACACAGTGCCAGGACGGGTCGCCTTGGGCGCCGGCTCGAAGGGGTCGTGACGTCCACAAAGCTGTGTCCGGACGCGCAACAACCGCCGGCGGGATGGCGGTTGTTACGACCACCAAAATAACTGGCGGTGGATCTGTCATCAGCTAAGTAAATCGATAGTCCCAATGACATAGGCGAAAGTACCTAGGTTTACAGCCGTAAGTGGACACCCGTTATCTCAGGGTTCGACGAAGCAAGGGCATCTGCGGAGGCCCAAATTGGCAAACAACCCCAAGGACCACAGCCCCAGGCACCCTCGCCAGTAGCCTGGGTCCATGTTTGCGCAACGATTGGATCTGGCCCGAACGCACATGGAACGACAGGGTGTCCAAGCGCTCC
>JAUIIS010000096.1 GCA_030431575.1 Acidimicrobiia bacterium
CCGCTGATCGAGCAACCTCTCGTCGGCACGGACAGCAGCCAGTCCACGACCGATCCCGTACTCCCGGTCGGCCAGGTTGAGCGCCCCCACCGGCGCTCGGACTGAGATCAGAATGTCGCCTGCTCTACATCGTTTGGGAGCCGTGGCGCACTCGTATCGAGGAGTCGGGTGTTTCGACGAGAACTCGGCGTTCCCCTGAAGAAACGGAAGCGCATCGGTGAGATCCGATACTTCACTCGAAGGGGGTGACTGGCCTGCAACGACTTTCGAGGCTCGCCGAAGGGGCAACGCCCTCATTGCACAGCCTGCGCCTCGGTGAGATGCACACATGCTGGTCGCTCCCGGTCGATATCACCTAGCCGCTGTCACCATGGGCGTGGCGTCTGTTTGGAAGGGCTAGGAGGACGAGCCGTTTGACGCCGCATCGAACTTGGCCTCTAACCAAGGGCCAGCAAGGACCGTGTCGTACCGCGCCGGGTGGTTGGCGTCGATGCAGGTTTCGATGGTCGAGATCTTGGCATCCCAGTTGGGTTGGTGGAAGAAGGCCATGGACTGCCGCCGCTCTTGTGCATCGGGTGGCACTACCACGCGATGTAGCGTGGAACGCCATTGGTCGTTGGTCCAGCGTTGCATCATGTCACCGACGTTCACTACGAACGCGCCCGTCACGGGCTGCACCGGCATCCAGCGCCCGTTGCGGTCTTGTACCTCGAGGCCGCCAAGGCCCGAGCCGGGCAACAGCACCGTGAGTGTCCCGTAGTCGCTGTGCGCGCCAGCACGGAGCTGCCCCGCAGCTGCGGGCTGCATCAACGGCGGGTAGTTCAGGCCACGCAGCGCACTGAGGTGCTCGGTGGTACGAGACAAGAAGAGATCGGGCGCAACCCCAAGCCCAACAGCAAACAGGCTGAGGAGACGTTGCGAAAGCGCGAATAGTTCGTCGTAGTACGCAGTCCAGGCCGCCGCAAAACCTGCGGGAGCCGCTGGCCAGATACGGGCGACACCGCCGAAGCGCCCCGTCCCGTCGCGGTGGTGGGGTGGCGGGGCCAGGTTGAAGCTCTCTTTGATGTCGGGCGGGGTGATCTCGCCTCGGGAGGCAGCGAGCGCCTCTTTGCCTGCGGGGAAGTACCCGTACGGGTGCCCCGGGTCGGGGTGGCGCGCTGCAAGCTTTGCCTCCACGGGCAAATCGAAGAACTGACGCGTGGCAATCCAAGCATTGTCGACGACTGCCTCGCTGACGCCGTGTTCGACGATCGCAAAAAAGCCGTGCTCGCGGCAGGCGGCATCGATCGCGGGCCCCACCTCTTGGGGCGTCCCAGCCAGACTGATGACCGGGATATTGGATGTGGTCACGGCTATCAGCGGGTGCGGAACATGCCGCCGACCTCACCGAAGCCGTCTGCATCGGTATCGTCGCTGCTCGATCCAATGGCAACCGCGACGCCGTCGCGTTCTTCGACCTTGTAGCAGGGCACCCCGGTGTAGGCAGGTGGACCACTGTGGGTCCCGTCGCGCACGTCGAATGATGTGCCATGAAGCGGACACGTCAGGTTGTAGCCGCGTAGCCTGCCCTCGCTCAACGGTGTGTCGGCATGGCTGCAGTTGTCTTCCAACGCAAAGAGCTCGCCCTTTACCCGGCACACAACGATGCCGTATTCGCCGACGTCGACGAAGGTCTTGTCGCCGTCGGCGAGCCCGCTGAGATCGCCAAGGTCGAAGGACTCGGGTTCGCTCATCGTGGCGTTGGCGGCATGGCCAAGAATCGATCGATGTTGTCGTGGAAGTAGCGGATGCGTCGCTCTTGATACGGCATATAGTCGCCTCGGTAGCCGCGGGACCGCAGGCCCGCGTGCTGGGTTGTCCAGATGGCTACATCTTGGTCGATGCCGGGTCCGCATGACACCTCGGAATGGTGCCCGGTTTGGTGCTCGGCCTGGTGATCTACCGACACCCAGTCGCGCATGGAGTTGGAGTAGTACTCGGAGACGCCCTCGGGGAACATGGTGAGGTACCACATATCGAACACGCACTTGTTGGGATCTGTTGGGTGCGGGGCAGAGCGGAGCCAAATGCAACCATCGGGCTTCATGCTGAATGAGATGTTGGGGAACACCGTGTAGTGGTAGTGATCGGTGAGTTGGTCGTCGTTATAGGACGAGAAGTCATATCCCTTTGAGGCCCCGAGTTCGCGCTTGCGGGCCTGGAGCGCCAAACGCAGTGCCGCCATGTCGTCGCGGTAGGGCTCGGGGTCGAAGTCCCAGAATGCAAAGTCTTGTCCGAGCGACTTGAAGGTCCGTTCGACGTTGCCCTGGTAGTTGGGTCCGGGCCCACCGCCGGGCATCAGCATGCGGGCGTGACCTGTGCCGTCATAGAGATCGAACTGGCAACCTTCGTAGTGCTCGTTCATGGAGGCAACCGTCTCGGGATGCACGAACGGCAGGTGGTAGCTCTCGTTGAAGTTGTCTTGCACGCATTTCCAGTTCCAGTCGCCTATGACGGTGACCCAGTGGGTGCGCTTCATGTTCTCCATGCGGTAGCCATCAAGCTGGTTGGCAATCGGAGCGAGCCAATCGCTGAGACTCTCGCACCCTTGATCCATGTTGAACCAGACGAACCCAGCCCAGGTATCGGACGGGATTTCGACCAAGTTTCGTTTGCCGCACGGGTTGCCTTGAGGGAAATCTTCCTCGCAATAGACCCAGTTGAGAACCCCGGTGTCGGAGAATCGCCAGCCGTGATATGCGCACTGGAATTCGCCACCGGCCAACGAACCCATCTCGGCGGTAACGAGTTGGTTGCCACGGTGCTGGCAGACGTTGTAAAATGCACGGATGCGCTGGTCTTCGCCGCGCACACAGATGATGGACTCGTGGCCCACCTGATAGGTGATGTAGTCGCCGGGTTCGGGGAGTTGATCGACACGTCCGGCCACTTGCCAGACCCGGGTCCACAGGTGATCCCACTCTTTTTGAGCGAACTCGGTGGAGTAGTAGCGGTCGCCAGTGATGGGTTTGTCGCTTAGGGGTGGCTCGGGCGCTTTAGCCCTGCTGATCCCAACGATGGTTTCGCTGGACTCGGATCCGGTCGTGGTGGCGTCGGCCATGGAAGGTCTCCCGCGGTTTGTGGCGCGGCGAGGTATCGCGCGCAATTTCCCTACGGTAGTTGAGACACAGGAACGGCGCAGGTGGGACATAAACATGCCACCATGTGCCTCGCACACCAAACCCCAGGGGGAACCATGGCAGGACCTTTAGATGGCATCAAGGTAGTCGACCTCTCGCAGGTTGTTTCAGGACCATTTGCCACCATGGTGTTGGCCGACCAGGGCGCCGACGTGATCAAGATCGAGCCCTGCACCGGCATGGGCGATGTCAGCCGGCTGCCTTCGTTCACCAAGGGCGGTATCAGCGCGTTCTATGTGAACAACAACCGTGGGAAACGTTCGCTTTCGGTCGACCTCAGCGGGGACGAAGGCAAAGCACTGGTGCGGGAACTCATCGCGGATGCAGACGTTGTTGTCCAGAATTTCAGGCCCGGTGCCATCGAGCGTCTGGGCCTGGGCTACGACGACGCTGTCGCCGTCAACCCCGACGTTATCTATGTCTCGATCTCGGGATTCGGTCCAACCGGCCCGTACGCAGATCGCCCGGTGCTCGACCCTGTGATCCAAGGCATCTGCGGTGTCATTGACCGCCAAGTCAACCCCGAGATTCCGTTCCCTGACATGGTGCGCAATCTTTATGCCGACAAGTCAACTGCGCTCACCGTGGCCCAAGCCATCACCGCAGCGCTGTTCGCGCGCGAACGCGGCGAAGGCGGCCAACTCCTGGAGATCCCAATGGTCGACGCGTGCATGTACTTCTTTTGGCCCGACGGCATGATGGACCTCACCGTGCTCGATGACGATGCGGTTGGGGGTATCCGCCTGGCCACCGTGTACAACCTCACCGAATGCAGCGATGGCAAGATCGTGTACTTCGCAGCCACCGACGCCCAGCGTGCGGGCGTATGTCGGGGTGTCGGGCACCCAGAATGGGCAGAAGATGAACGGTTCTCTTCGATGGCTGCTCTCGCTGCGAAACCTGAGAACTTTGTGGTTCTTGGTGGGCTTCTGGCCGACGCGTTCCGTGAAATGACCTGCGCCGAGGCCATTGCGTCCCTGGTGGAATGCGATGTCCCGGTTGGCCCGGTGCTCACCGCCGAAGAGGCGGTGGTCGACCCGCAGATTGTGCACAACGAGACGTTGGTCGAGTGGGACCACCCCGATGCGGGCCGCATCCGCCAACCCCGTCCACCCGTACGTTTCGCCAAGACGCCGGCCAAACTGGCGGCTAGTGCCTCAACCATTGGGCAAGACAACGACGAGATCCTGGCAAGCCTGGGTCGCAGTCCTGCGGACATCGCTGCGCTGCGAGACAGTGGCGTGATCGGGTAACGCCTCGTCGTGCCGATAGGGTGACAGGCCGCCTCGGCCGAGGCGTCGCGATTTGCTGGGGGAGAGCACATCATGGATCCGTCGCGCCATCCCGATCACGACACCGAACAGGCATACGTGCTCCAAGCACGTGCTGCCCTCGACCAGGCAGTGCGCCACGTTGACACACTGTTTCGAGCCGCTCGCACCGACAAACACAACCCCGATGCGCAAGCGCTAAGCGCAAACTTGGCGATCAGGCGCGCGCAACTCCGAGATGCGGGCCGGCAAGCCCCATGTTTTGCGCGGCTAGACGACGAAGACAACGAGGTGCTCTACATCGGGCGCCAACACATAGCCGATCCAGACCAGAACCCCCTGGTCATCGACTGGCGCACCAGAGCTGCTGAACCGTTCTACCGGGCCACAGCACTCGAGCCCATGGGGGTCGAGCGCCGCCGACAGTTCGTGCTCGAGGCCGACGACCTCGTCGACATCTACGACACAGACCTCACCGACCCAGCGGCCGGTAGTGGAGTGCCAGACCCGTTGTTGGCCGAGATCAATCGCAGCCGAACCGGGTCGATGCGCGAGATCGTGGCCACCATTCAGGCCGAACAGGACCGCGTTGTGCGCGCGCCATTGGCCACAACCCTGGTGGTGCAAGGGGGGCCCGGTACAGGCAAGACGGCCGTTGGCCTGCATCGGGCCGCCTATCTGTTGTTCGAGCACCGAGAGGAACTGCGCCGCGACGGGGTCTTGGTGGTAGGCCCGAACCGGCGGTTCCTCGAATACATCAGCGACGTGCTGCCCTCGCTGGGAGAGCGCAGCAGCCGCCAGGTGGTGCCAAGCGACCTGGGCGACCTCGACCTGCCGCCCGCCAGCCACCTCGACCCCGAGATCCGGCGCCTAGCTGGCGACATTGGCATGGCGAAACTGGTCGATGCCTACGTGCGTGGTCTGCCCATTCCACCCTCAAGCGACGTCCGGGTGAGGACCACCCTGGGCAACATGACGGTGTCGAGCGAGTCGGCCGCGGCGCACATGGCAGCGGTCTTGGCCGAAGTAGATCGCGTTGGCCCAGCCCGCGAGCTATGGATGACACGCATGATTGGTGACTTGCGAACCCTCAGCCGCGGCCTCCACCGCGGCGGCACCATGGCCACAGCATCCGAGTTCGCCGCTGCGGTGCGCAAGTCCAAAGAATTCAAAGCGTTTGTCAAAGAGCACTGGCCCCCATTGAACGCGAAGGCTGTGGTTCGAGCCGTGTGGCGTGATGCCGTCAACGACGAGCGCGCTTTGGCCGCAGCTGGCATCTCGGCCACCCAAGCGGAGATTCTTCAGCGGCGCCCCAAGCGAGACTCGCTCTGCGAAATCGACCGGCCCCTCATCGACGAAGCCAACTACCAACTCGGGCAGCGCTTCGTGCAATACGGCCACGTCATCCTTGACGAGGCGCAGGATCTGTCACCCATGGCGCTGCGGATGGTTGCCCGGCGAGCCCTCAACCAGTCCTTCACCATCTTGGGCGACGTTGCGCAGTGCAGCGGCGACTGGCACTACGACGGTTGGGAGGTGCCGTTGGCTGCTCTCACCACTAGTGCCGCCAACGTCGAGATGGCTGAACTCACCGTTGGGTATCGCGTCCCAGGTGACTTCATCGATCTGGCCAACGCGCTGCTGCCATCCATCGCACCCAATCTTGCCCCGACCACGTCGGTGCGGCCGGCGAGCCACCCGCCCGTTAACCACGTTGTTGCAGCCGACGCGCTCGAACCTGCCATTGTTGACATTGCAGCCACACTCGGTACGAGGTGGGCCAGCGTTGCCATTATCGATAGCAACCATCAGCGCCGCTTGCGCACCGCCGGCCAGGTTGGGGCCGAGATCGACGTGCTTGCTCCGGTCGAGGCAAAAGGGCTCGAGTTCGATGCTGTGCTGGTGGTCGAGGCAGCGGAAATGCACGATGTATACGGCGGCGGCTGGCGCCCGTTGTTTGTGGCCCTCACCCGCGCCGTTCAGCAGCTGCACTTTGTGGGCCGGGGTGACCTGCCCGCTGAAATCGCAGCCGAACTCGAGGTGCAAGCTGGCGGTGTGGACGCCATCTTGGAGTAGGGCTGACGCAAGATTACGTCGTAAGCTGGCGGCCATGGATCCTACCTATTCCGCTGAAGCCGAGGCCTTCCGAGAGAAGGCGCAGGCCTTCCTAGCAGAGCACCTACCCGCCAACTGGTCTGGTATCGGGGCACTCAGCCAAGAAGAGCAAACGACCTTCAAAGCCCAATGGCGCACCCTGCTGGCCGAACAGCGCTACCTGGCTCCATCCTGGCCCGTCGAATACGGCGGCGGCGGTCTGACCGCTCTCGAGAAGGTCATTCTCGCCGAAGAGTTCCAACGAGCGGGCGTGCCATCGGGTGGCGACAACGATGCTTTCAGCATCCAAATGGTGGGCAACACCATCTTGATGTGGGGTACCGACGAGCAAAAGGCACATTTCCTGCCCCGCATCATCTCGGGCGAAGACATCTGGTGTCAGGGCTATTCCGAGCCCGACGCAGGATCTGACCTCGCAGGCCTTGGTTGCCGAGCCGTGCTCGATGGGGACGAATGGATCATCAACGGTCAAAAGATCTGGACCTCAGCGGGCCAGAACGCCAACTGGATCTTCGTGCTTTGCCGTACCGACCTCGACGCACCGAAGCACAAAGGGATCAGCTTCTTGTTGTGCCCAGTAGATCAGCCCGGCGTAGAGCTGCGGCCAATCGCCATGATGTCGGGTGAATCCGAGTTCAACGAGACCTTCTTCACCGATGCTCGGACAGCCAAAGAAAACGTCGTTGGTGAAGTCAACGCGGGTTGGGCGGTGGCCATGACGCTCCTTGGTTACGAACGTGGCGAAGCAGCTGCCACCATGCCCATCATGTTCCGTGCCGAAGCCGACAAGCTCATGGATCTGGCCCGCGAACACGGCGTGAACAACGACCCGGTCATTCGACAACGCCTCGCTCAGGTGTACAGCGAGGTCGAGATCATGCGGCTTCTGGGCATGCGCACCCTCACCGGTTTCGTGGCTGGCAAGAAGCCGGGGCCTGGTGAATCAGCATTCAAGCTCTACTGGTCGTCCTACCACCAAAGGGTCACCGAGCTCGCTATTGACATCTTGGGGCCAGCAGCCACCGTCGAAACAGGTTCACGCGCCAGCACGGCGTTCCACACCGACAGTCCTGGCGCGCCAAACCTCAGCGCTTCGTGGATTGGCGCGTTCTACAACGCTCGTGCTGGCACGATCTACGCCGGTACGTCACAGGTCCAGCGGAACATCTTGGGTGAAATGGTGCTTGGGCTACCCAAAGAACCGCGAGTGGCTGGCCACTAGCCCGAACCCGGCGGCGCGGGATCGCCCAACGGTCAGGAAATTAGGCTGCCCAGCGTGTCTAAACGAGGTAACAAGTCATCGGCGGGGCTGGGTGGGAGAAAAAACACCACCCGGTCCACGCCCATATCTTCGAGCTGGTCTAGCTGGTCTCGTTTGGTAGGCGACCCGTAGATAGAGACCTCGAAGCTAGAACGGTCGCGCCCGGCTTCAGCACACAACCGTTCTGCCTCGGCGAGCTGAGCAGGAAGGTCAGTGTCGCCGCGGCCCCCAATAGGGATCCAGCCGTCTGCGTAGGCGACCGCTCGCTTCAGCCCACCGGGATAGACGCCGCCAACGTGGATTGGGGGTCCTCCATGTTGCACTGGCTTTGGATTGCAATGCATTGGGTCAAAGTCGATCTGTTCGCCGTGGTACTCAGCAATGTCGTTGGCCCAGATCTGGCGCATGGCCTCGACGCTTTCTCGCATGCGTCCAAACCGGCGCGCCGGGTCGGTGCCGTGGTCCGACATTTCGGGGATGTTCCACCCCGCACCGATGCCAAGGGCGACACGGCCGTTGGACAACACATCGAGGCTTGCAACCTCTTTGGCCGTGTGGATGGGGTCGCGTTGGATCACCAGAGCGATACCTGTGCCCAGCTTCAAGCTGCTTGTGGTTGCCGACGCCGCTGCTAGGGCAACGAAGGGGTCCATCGTGTCGTAGTACATCTGGGGCAGCCCGCCGTCGCCGGGCCATAAGCCCTCGCTGCCCACAGGAATGTGGGAGTGCTCAGCAACCCACAAAGATTCAAAGTTGCGCTCCTCGAGCGCCTTGCCTAACTCTGAAGGATGCATTGCATAGGCGGTCGGGAAGATTGTGGCTCCGTACAACATGGTGCTAGTCAAGCACGGCTAACGGTGCCGTGCAGACACTCCACTAGGAGGCAGCGTTGGCCTGGGCGCGGGTGATCCCTGCCTCAACCGCGTCGATGAGGCGTGGCCGAAGCTCGCTGGGTTTGATGATGTGGTGCACCGAACCGACTTGTTGCGCACGCTCGATGCTATGGACGGCGTCGAATTCTGTGGCCACCTCGCCCAGCACCGTGGATCGAACAGCTTCGGTCACCTGCCTGAGCTGTTCGGCTAACGCGGCACGCGACGCTCCATCGGCTTCCTTGAGTGCCTCCGAAAGAGCGGTGACCTGCTGGTCGGCGGCCACTCTTGTGCGTACTTCGGCAGCAAACACCACCGCCGCTGCAGGGGCGCCACCGAGTACCGAGGCATACGTGCCCTCCACTGCGAGCACAGTCATGTTGTCGTTGAGGGAGCCGGAGAACACAACGAAGGCGCCACCGTGATAGCGCGACACCACGCAGAACACGATGGGGCCATCAAAGTTGACAATGGCCCGGCCAATCTCGGCACCATATTCGAGTTGTAGCTCGCGAAGGCTCTCGGGCGAACCATCGAATCCGCTGAGGTTGGCCAACAGCACGAGCGGTCGGTTGCCGCTTGCCGCGTTGATGCCTCGGGCAACCTTCTTGGAGGAGCGCGGGAACAGCGTGCCCGCCGTCCACTGGTCGGGTCCGTCGGCGGGGAGGACCCCATGGCGTGGTACTGGCCTGGACTCGACCCCAATGATTGAGATTGGGATGCCACCTAGCATCGCGTCCATGACCGCTGAGGTCTCAGCATCTCGCATGGCCGCCCAACGCTCCACCGCCCGATGGTCTTGGTCAGCAACGGCACGCATCAACGTCCGAATGTCGAAGGGCTTCTTGCGCCCAGGATTGGCGGTGTCCGACCAAATGTCGCCAACGGTGGTGAAGTCGCACCCTTCGACCACATGGGGCGATGCGCACACGTCGCGGTTCGTAGGGTCGGTGGTTCTGGCGCGCCGAGCGAAACGTTCTCCGGGGGCCCGGTAGGCAACCTCGTAGTGCCCAAAGAGCACTTCGCAGGCGCCAGCCAAATCCGGGGCCCAGTACTGGGCTTGACCGTTTGGTCCCATGATGCGGTCGTGGCCGCCAATACCGAAGTTGTCTTCGGCCGAGACACCGCCCGAGATGTCGAGTGCTTGTTTGCCGGTGAGCACCATGGCGCTGTCGGGGGTCATGACCAAGATGCCTTTGGTGTGTTGCAACATGGTGGCCTCGGCATTCCAGTAGGGCTGGGCGCCTACGTTGATGCCGGTCACGACCACGTTGATTTCGCCACCCGCTTGGGTGAAGTCAACAATGCGCCGGAGCGCCGCGGCGATCCAGTCCATGTTTTCGGTCCCGCTATCCATGGCAATTCTGGCGCCCGACGACAAGGCATACCACTCCACAGGTAGCTTCTCCTCCGCAGCTAAGTCGAGCGCTGCAATTACGATCTTGCATTCGGCTTCGGCAAGCGAGCCGAGTGATTTGGTGGGATCGCCCAGGAGGACAACCCGTCGCATTCCTTCGGGATAGCGCTCCGTGGGGGTGCTCGCGACCCCTGCCACGATGCCGGCCGTGTTAAGGCCGGGGTCTCGGTTTACGGGAGCAAACTTGTCCGGGCCCGTGAAGTCGTACTCGCTGAAGGATCCCTCGGCGCCCCTAATGGTTGGGATGAGCTCGTAGGGGTAGACGGTCCCGCGTTGGCGCGAAGACACCACCTTGCGTTCGTAGTCGTTGAGTGGTTGAAGGGTGGTCTGGGGTAAGGCCGACAGTTGCAGCGTGGAGCGAGAGCCGGGCTGGGGTGCTATCCGGACCATGACCTCGTCGTAGGTTCCGGACCCATCGCCGAGCTTCGCCTGGATGTTGACCTCCTCAAGACCCAACCCCTGGCCGAGCGGTTCGAGTAGCTCAACAACAACGTTGGCTTCGTGAATACCAAAGTCGGCTGGTTCCCAGACATAAATGAAGATGCGGTTCCAGTACAGGCGCCGGTTGTCGGGGCGGTCGGCTTGGGTTCTCCTTAGGCCATCGATACACGCGGTGTAGACGTGTTCTAGGCCAGGGAGCCCGCTGAGCAGCCCCTCGTTGTCAAATTCGCTTGCCAGGTCTCGTACTTCTGCAGCTGCAATGATGCGCTCGTCGCGCGGGTTGCCTTTCGCCACAGCACGAAAGAGATGTGTGCCTCTTGACGCTGGCAATGGTTCGATGTCGAAGTGCTCGCGTAAGCGCCACAGTCCCAAGCGGACAGCGATCATTGGATGAATGCCGCGCACCGCTCGGTCTTCTCGCCAACCGGTGTTGTCTCGGCGGAACGTCAAGCCGACGTTGACCCCGTCATTGTTGATGGCCGAGAAGGCAATGCGGTCGAGATGACGCGGGAGTGCTGCCTCGCCGACAGCACGTTCGGCTCGCTGAGCCAAAGCATCGGCCTCCTGGCACGTCGCATCCAGGCTGACATAGATGTCGGCCACCACCCGGCCTGTGGTTTCGATCTGGCTTGCAGTCCGTCCGAGGTCGGCCATGGCCTGGTCGAGTTGATCGGCATCGGCCAACGTGGCCACCGAATGGAGGAGTCGATCCGCTTGTGGGACCCGATACCGCGCAGTCAGGATTGGCCTGCCATCCAACGAAGACTCGGTAGTTTCTTCAATGTCTCTGATCTGGTAATTGCGCTCGGTGAGGACTTCTAGCAACGCCCTGTGCCCATCGAATGGTGTGCCAGCCTCGTGCACACCGAGAAGGCCAACGAGGGGATAGGGACACGATGTCAGCGCTTTGCGAGCGTCGGCAGCGGTGGGGTCGCCAGCAGCGATGGCTTCGAGGTGTCGGGCCATGGTGGTCATCACGTTGGTGCGGGTTGCCTCAATGATCGGCTCGTCGAAGGTCCGGTACCTGAGGCTTCGGGCCTGGTCTCCCACTGCGGGGTGACGGATCTGCGTGGCTTCGATCACGTGATCCA